>JBAWXD010000001.1:0-56924 GCA_037144275.1 Paludibacter sp.
ACAGTGATTAAATCATCTACTACTGATTCGACAACTCTCACCACTTCTTATACCTTCAGTAGTGCAACGGATTACACCTTAATTGCTTCTGCAACAGCCGGAAGTAATACTGTTTATGATACTGCCTATATTTGTGTGCCTGCTGCCGTTACAAGTCAGGCTCGCCCGACAGGATTGAAAGACGGTATAAATTATATCGATAATACAACAGCCACTTTAATTTTACTTGCTCCGGGGAAATCCAATGTTTTCCTGATAGGTGATTTTAACAACTGGACTCAACTAAATGCGTATCAGTTGAAGAAAGATGGTGATTACTGGTGGATAACGCTAAGCGGATTAACCCCCGGAAAATTGTACGGTTTTCAGTATTTAGTAGATGGAACCATCAAATCGAGCGATCCTTATACTGAGCTTGTTTTAGACCCCTGGAACGATCAATGGATTAATCAGTATTATACTATTTATCCAAATTTGAAACCCTATCCGGTTGGAAAAACAGATGGGCTGGTGGCAACCCTTCAGACTGCAAAAACGGCTTATCCTTGGGAAGTTCCAAATTTCACGGTTAGTTCTAAAGAGAATCTGGTCATTTATGAAATGTTGTTGAGAGATTTTACGAAAGAAAAATCGCTTGATGCTGCTATCCTGAAGCTTGATTATCTGAAAAATCTGGGAATAACGGCTATTGAATTAATGCCAATTCAGGAATTTGATGGGAATAATAGCTGGGGTTACAATCCAAACCATTATTTTGCACCGGATAAGGCCTATGGTACGCCTGAAACATACAAGAAATTTATTGACGAATGTCATAAACGTGGTATAGCTGTAATTTTAGATATGGTTTTCAATCAGGCTTCGGGTATTTGTCCATTTGCACTGCTTTACTGGGATGCGGTAAATAGTCGCCCGGCAGCTAATAATCCATGGATGAACGTCACTGCTCCTCACAATTTCAGTGTATTGAACGACTTTAATCACAGCTATAGCGGTACGAAAGAATACTTTAAGCGCGTATTGCAATACTGGTTGACTGAATATAAGGTTGATGGGTATCGTATGGACTTGACCAAGGGATTTACTCAAAATTCAGGAACAGAATCAAGTTATGATCAGCAGAGAGTTAATAATTTGAATGATTATTATACTGCGGTTAAAAGTGTAAAAGGAAGTACCATGTTTATTTTGGAACATTTTGTGGGTGGAAGTGAAGAAGATTATCTGGCTTCTCAAGGCATGTATTTGTGGCGCAATATGAATAGCGTTTATTCACAAACAGCTATGGGATATCAAAGCAGTAGCGATATGTCAGGAATGATTTCGTCACCCCGTCAATGGGTTGGATATGCCGAAAGTCATGACGAAGAACGCAATTTCTTTCAGGCTAAAACCTATGGTGCCGGTTCTTTGAAAACCGACTCGGTTGCACGTATTGCCCGTATACCGTTAAATATCGCTTTTACAACGCTATTGCCCGGACCGAAAATGGTTTATGAATTTGGAGAAATGGGATATGATTATTCAATCAATTCAAACGGAGGACGTACAAACGAAAAACAACAGGCATGGGCCTGGTTAAATTTGCCGCAACGTAAGGCTGCAGCAGATGCTTGTGCCAAAATTATTACGCTTCGAAAACTATATCCGACGGCATTTACTCAGGGTTCTTATGTTACAAGTGTTGGTTCAGGTGACTGGAGTCAGGGAAGAAGAATTGCACTTTCTCATTCAAGTTTAAATATGATTGTTTTGGGGAATTTTGATCCAACGATTAGCGTTACAGGCAATCCTACTTTTCCAAGTACCGGAACCTGGTATAACTTACTAACCGGAGAAAGCTTGAATGTAAGCAATACGAATATGACCATTTCGATGCAACCCGGACAATTGCTGATTTATACCGATCGGATTGTGAATTTGCCAAATGCGCTAAGTGCTCCGAAGGCTGATGTTGATTGTAGTGTTTTCCCTACAGCAACTCTATCGAAAGTGTATATTACTTCAGCAAGTAGCATACTCAATGCCAGGCTATACAATCTACAGGGTGCTCAGATCAAATCTGTATCAAGTACCAATGAAGTTGATTTATCTGGAATGAGTAACGGAATTTATATTCTGGAAGTAAATACCACCGGCGGACGAAGTATTCATAAAATTGTAAAAGAATAATCATTTATATTTAACACATTTAAAGTATAAGGTTTTTAAGTCCTGAATTATAAAATACAAAACCGCCCAACTGAAGAAATTCAGCTTGGGCGGTTTGCTGTTTTATAAATTGTCGGGCTGAACTTAGAGTTGTTGCGAAACTTAAGACCTAACCGGTTTTGGAAACCTGTTAGGTCTGATTAGAATGAAATCATAGTTGAATCATGTCAATGTATTGAGGAAAAAAGATCAATTATATCAGCAAAATAAAATAACTCCGAAATAAAACAGCCTGCTTAAAAATAAATTAACGCAAAATGATAGAATGTAAAAATGATTTTGTAGTTTTGTAACTTATAATCTTTAACTATAGATCACCGACTACAAAGCAATATAGCATGTCTTTATTCCAAACACAGGTTGAACGTCAATTTTTAGGAGGTATAACCACCGATCTGACTCCGATTTATAAAAAATTCGTTGATTATTTTGGCAGTCCTGCCATTCAGGCAAACATTTTAGAATTGATAGAGCAACAATATCAAGGTGAATTTATTGAGGCTTTATTTGTAAATATATTAGGGTATACCGCTCAACCTCAACCGAATTTCAATCTACTTAGGGAAAAGAAAAACGAAACTGATGCCAAAAGTGCCGATGCTGCCATCAGTATTAACAATCAAATTACAGCGGTTATTGAACTGAAAGACCACAAAACGCAGGATTTAAAGAAAGTAGAAGTTCAGGCTTTCGGCTACAAAAACAATCATAAAAACTGCCATTACGTTGTTACTTCCAATTTTGAACGATTGCGGTTTTATATTGATAATGCGGTTGATTTTATTGAGTTCGATTTATTCAATTTGACATTTGACGAATTTCGCCGGCTGTGGTTGTGCCTTTCATACGAAAGTATGGCAAAGAATCTGCCTCAGGAGATTAAAAACCAATCGCTAAGTACCGAAGATGTAATTACCAAGAAACTTTATAAAGATTATTCGGTTTTCAAACGCTTGCTTTTTGATAATATCGTAACATTGAATCCGGAAAACGACAAACTACTTCTGTTTAAGGAAACACAAAAACTGCTTGACCGATTTCTGTTCCTGTTTTTTGCTGAAGATAAGAGTTTACTTCCTGCTAATTCGATTCAGGGAACGGTAGATAAATGGAAAAAATTCAATGCCGACCCGATGAACGACTATCAGAGTTTGTACAGTCGGTTTGTGAAGTATTTCAAGCTGCTGGATGTGGGTTATAAAGATGCGAACACCGAGATTTATGCTTATAATGGTGGGTTGTTTGCCAATGATGAATTTCTGAATAAACTCCGTATTGATGATACTATTCTGGCTGAAAATGTACTTAAACTGGCTCAATACGACTACGATACGGATGTAGATGTAAACATTCTCGGACATATTTTCGAAAACAGCCTCAACGAAATAGAAGAAGTAACCAATGAAATAACTTCAGGTGTATTCTCCTCCCCTTCGAGTAGGCCGGGAGGGGTCTCGAAAAGGAAACAGGATGGTGTGTTTTATACGCCACGTTATATTACTCAATACATTGTTGAAAATACTGTTGGACGGTTGTGCGAAGAAAAGAAAACGGAACTGGGAATTGGTGAAGAGTTATTTGAATACAAGCGTACCGACAAAAAGAAACAAGCCCTTAAAGTGTTCGATGCCTATCGTGAATGGCTGTTGCAAATCACCATTGTAGACCCGGCATGTGGTAGCGGTGCATTTCTGAATACCGCACTCGATTTTTTAATAGCCGAACACAACTGGATTGACAATCAACAGGATAAAATTGCCGGTTCGAAAGACCATTACTCCATGGGATTATCGAATATCGAAAATACCATTCTGGAAAACAACCTTTTCGGGGTGGATATCAACGAAGAAAGTGTAGAAATTGCCAAACTGTCGTTGTGGCTGCGCACTGCCAAACCTCACCGCAAACTCAGTTCGCTGAATAATAATATCAAATGCGGTAATTCGCTGATTGACGACCCAACTGTGGCAGGTGATAAAGCATTCGACTGGCACAAAGAATTCCCTCAGGTTTTTGGACGTGAACAGAAAGCAGTTGAAGTAACTCCCCTAGAAAAAGACAAAACACCCGATTACCTGAAACTGATTAAAGAAAAATCGGCAGAAGCTCAACTAAAAGCAGAACACGGAATTGCTCTATCTAAGGAAGCATTGGAAATCACCAAACAATTGGCAGAATATGCCAACAAATTAGAGGCTGTTTCAGCACCGAAAACTAAGTATGAAAAACTAAAAGGTGGTTTTGATGTGGTGATTGGGAATCCGCCGTATGTGAATAGTAAGGGAGAAACAATAAATGTTGATATAAAAAGACATTTGACAAATAAATATTCAACTGCAGCTTACCAAATAGATTTATACATTCTTTTTTTGGAAAAAGCACTCAGTTTAGTTAATACGAATGGTTGTATCTCATTTATCGTACCAAATACGTGGTTGAATAATCTAAGATTAGAATCTGTAAGGCAGTTCATGCTTTGCAATTCAAGATTCGAAGAGTTTGTAATAATGCCTTCAAATACTTTTGAAGAAGCTAATGTGGATACTATTATTACTACTTATCGAAAAGGTGCTAAAAATGAGAAAGTAAGATTAATAAGATGCTATGAATCTCAATTTTCACATTTGGGATTTGGCAATCAAACTAATTGGTTTAATAGTCAAGACTCTGCAATAAATATTCACTTGACAAAAAATGTGGATGAATTGATTCAAAAAATTGAAAGTGATTCTATTTTACTAGGTGACTTTTCAAATATAGTTCGTGGAGTTGGTGTTTACCATAAAAGGGTTGGTCATACAAAAGAATTTATTGAATTAGACCCATATCAATCTTCAACAAAAAAAGATGACACTTTTATTCCCTATTTAAGAGGACGTAACTTAGGCAACTGGCTTATTGATTGGAATGAAGATAGTTATATAAGTTATGGCGATTGGCTAGCTGAGCCCAAAAACCCCGAATACTTCATTGGTGAAAGAATTCTAGTTCGAAAAATATTATCGAAAGGATTAGTTGCAACTTATATTGAAAAGAAATTTGTTGTTGATCAACAATTATATACGGTTATAATTAATGCAAATAGTAATTATAAAGTTTTAAACATACTCCCAATAATTTGTTCCAAATTAATGTCTTTTTATTTTCGATATAAATATTCAGAGTTTGATGATTTATTTCCACAAATAAAACTGAGTCATGTTAAGAGCTTACCCATAAAAGAATGGAAGAAGGTTAATCAATATGCATTTATTGAGAAAGCTAACCAAATGCTCACACTAAACAAGGAATTATATGAATCAACTCAAAAATTCCAACGTATGCTTCAGCGTAAGTTTGACTTGGATGAGTTGCCGGGCAAACTTCAAAACTGGTACTTGCTTAGTTATAAAGAGTTTATTGCCGAACTTGGTAAGAAAAAAGTAAAACTCACGCTCGCTCAGGAAGCCGAATGGGAAGATTACTTCAACACGGAAAAAGCAAAAGCCATCGATAACAAAAAACAAATAGACGATACCGACCGTGAAATAGACCGCATGGTGTATGCGCTGTATGAATTGACTGATGAGGAAGTGAAGATTGTGGAGGGGGAATCATCAATACCTAACAGGTTTTAGAAACCTGTTAGGTATTGATAAAAAAACAAACAAATGAAAAGGGAAAATATTATAGCGGGAATTATCTTATTTATTATAGTCATCGCAGCTTTTACAAATCCAAACCCATACAGACACAAAGAGTTGCTAAAAAATAAGCTTTATATCGGCTTGCAGGAATCGGGCACAGCAAAAATACCCGGTACGGATGAAAGCTGGGGAAATATAAGTGAATCCATGCGAAAATTGCTGGGCACAGAATTGATTGATAAATTGGTTGACAATCAGGTAAGTACAAAAAGCTACGGATTGTTTTCAACTTCGTCGATACAGGTGGATGCTAAATCAAAAGTGATTGGTATTGGTATATTTGGGCAAGTGTTTTATACAAGCGAGTTTGATGAATCGTTGAAAAAGGGTTTATTAAATAGTCAGGAATAGTCTTTTAAAAAAAACGACCTGAAAGAAAAGAGGGGTTTGAAAAGAAAAAAACTACAAGAACGATTTCCTGTAGTTTTTCATTTACACAATTTATTGGACAGTGTCTAGCAAAACCGACAGTTTGCAAGCCGGTTGCATAAGATTTTATGTATCTTTGTCGTAAAATAGAAATATGAGATTATTAGCCTACATATTAGCCCTCTATATTTTGGTACTCACGGCCATTCCATGCCTTGATGCACCTGAGTTTTCGGGAAGTGTAAATATGCAGCTAAGTCAAAACACTACAAATGGCAGTCATGAGCTCCCTGAAGCGGATACTTGCTCGCCTTTCTGTTTTTGTAGCTGTTGTGTTTCAGCTATCTCGCATGAGGAGCTATTTCAACTGAATTTTATTTCCGATTCATATTCTATTGTTCAATATCCAAGCTATTGTTCGGAATTTTCTTCTTTCAATTTTGCGTCTATCTGGCAACCGCCAAAGCTTAGCTAAAAGCCACCCTAACCCTCTAAAGGGGAACTGAGGAAAGATGCTACTCCATTCATCATTCAATTTTTTTTAATGATTGAGGTTTAATGCTTTCATCTCTCAACTAATGATTTGTTGTTTTCAATAAATCATTAAAATCCTTGTATTTACCTTTTAAGCTTATCGTATGATAGAACGTATCATTCATTTTTCAATAAAAAATAAATTTATTGTCGGACTTTTTGTATTGGCTCTAATCGGTTGGGGAACTTATTCGCTCACCAATTTACCCATTGATGCTATTCCCGATATTACCAATAATCAGGTGCAGATAATTTCACTTGCTCCTTCATTAGCTGTGCAGGAAGTGGAAAGTTCCATTACGGCTCCTGTTGAAGTGGCAGTTGCCAATATCCCCGATATTACTGAACTTCGATCCATATCCCGCTTGGGATTATCAGTTATAACCGTTGTATTCAAAGATGGAGTAGATGTTTACTGGGCACGGCAGCAACTCTCCGAACGGATAAAAGAAGCTGAAGATATTATTCCTGAAGGCCTGGCAAAAATTGAACTTGCCCCTATTTCCTCCGGGTTGGGAGAAATATTCCAATATCGCTTAGCATTGGAGAAAGGTTACGAACACAGCTATACCCCTATGGAATTGCGGACTTTGCAGGATTGGACGGTTCGGCGTGGAATGCTTGGCACAGCCGGGGTTGCCGAGATTAATAGTTATGGTGGATTTATAAAACAATATGAAATAGCCCTAAATCCGGAAAGGCTCAAAAGTCTGAACCTGACGCTTACCGACATATTTGAAGCCCTGGCAAAGAACAATGAAAACACCGGAAGCGCCTATATCGACAAAAAACCAACTGCCTATTTTATCAGAGGAATTGGTTTGGTGAAAACATTGGAAGATATTGAAAAAATTGTAGTCAAATCTACCGCTTTGGGTATGCCGGTGCTGATACGTGACGTGGCAACTGTACAATATGGCAGTGCCATACGATATGGAGCGTTGGTGGTAGATAGTACTGAGGCAGTTGGTGGTGTGGTGATGATGCTTAAAGGAGCAAACGCTCACGAAGTGATTGGCAGTGTGGAAAAACGCATTGAATCTATACAAAAGTCATTACCTAAAGGCGTAAAAATAGAACCGTTTCTCAATCGTTCCGATTTGGTGGGACGGGCAATTACTACCGTTTCGCGCAACCTCCTGGAGGGTGCTTTAATTGTTATCTTTATTCTGGTATTGTTTCTGGGCAATGTAAGAGCCGGACTGATAGTCGCTTCGGTTATTCCGCTCTCCATGTTGTTTGCCGTTTCTATGATGCAACTTTTTGGAATTTCGGGCAATTTAATGAGTCTGGGAGCTATCGACTTCGGGTTGATTGTGGATGGAGCGGTCATCATTGTTGAAAGTGTGGTACACCGAATCACCTTGAGTAAGCATCACCATGTAGGCATAAAGCGGTTATCTCAACAACAAATGGACGAAACTGTTTTTGATTCGGCCAAACGAATGATGAGCTCTGCCACATTCGGACAAATCATTATTCTGATAGTGTATGTACCCATAATGGCGTTGGTGGGTATCGAGGGTAAAATGTTTCGCCCCATGGCCCAGGTAGTTTCTTTTGCATTGATTGGTGCTACCATTCTTTCGCTGACGTATGTGCCCATGATTTCAACCCTGTTTTTGAGTAAAAGTACCGAACACAAACCCAATCTATCGGACAAAATGATGGAAGGTTTTCAGCATATTTTTAATCCGATTATGCGCTATACAATCCAGCACAAAATGCTTGTTTCGGTTACGGTTATTATGGTTTTTGTTGCCAGCTTATTTGTGTTTAATAGTCTGGGTGGAGAATTTATTCCTCAACTGGAAGAAGGTGACTTAGCTGCCGGAGTGATTACCCTGCAGGGCGGTTCGCTGAGTAATACGATTGAGCAAGTAGAAAAGGCGAATAAAATATTGCTCGCCAATTTTCCTGAAATCAAACATGCTGTTTGTAAAATTGGAGCAGGTGAAATCCCTACCGACCCCACACCCATGGAAACAGGTGATTATATTATTACCTTGAAACCAAAAAGCGAATGGACTTCGGCACAGACACGCGAAGAACTTATTGCGAAAATGGAAGATGCGTTGATACCCTTGGCAGGAGTAAAATTTGAGTTTCAACAACCCATTCAAATGCGTTTCAACGAACTGATGTCCGGTTCGAAACAGGATATTGCCGTAAAAATATATGGCGATAATCTCAACACCCTGGCCGAAAAAGCGGTTGATGTGGAAAAACTAATACGAACTATAACAGGTGTTGCAGATATTAATGTGGAGAAAGTAACCGGTCTGGCACAGGTGCAAATTGAATATAATCGTGATCGGTTGGCTCAATATGGTTTGTCTATTCAGGATGTAAACAAAGTGCTGCGGGCTGCTTTTGCCGGTAGTCAGGCAGGGGTTGTATTCGACGAAGAGAAACGATTCGGATTGGTGGTGAGGTTAGATAAAGATTACCGCCAAAGTATGGTCGATGTAAAAAATCTTTCTGTTGCTTTGCCTTCGGGTGGGCAGGTTCCGTTTGACCAATTGGCCAGCATTGAAATTAAATCGGGTCCGGCGCAGGTGTCACGGGAGAACACAAAGCGCAGAATTACTGTTGGCTTTAATGTACGCAACAGGGATGTTCAAACTGTGATTGACGAAGTTAGCAAACAACTTGATACCAAACTTAAACTTCCAACGGGATATTCCGTATCGTATGGAGGTCAGTTTCAAAACCTTCAGGCTGCAAAAGCACGTTTGGCTATTGCCGTGCCGGTGGCATTGTTGTTGATATTTGTGCTCTTGTTTTTCACATTCCATTCGGTAAAACAAACCTTATTAATCTATACGGCAGTGCCTATGTCGCTGATTGGTGGTATTCTGGCTCTGTGGATTCGGGGCATGAATTTCTCCATTTCTGCCGGAGTTGGCTTTATTGCTTTGTTTGGTATTGCGGTGCTGAATGGTATTGTGCTTATTGCCGAATTCAACCGACTTGAAAAAGACGGTGTTGCCGATATTTATGAGCGGGTGACTAAAGGACTGAAAACTCGTTTGCGCCCGGTAATTATGACTGCTGCTGTAGCTTCGCTTGGTTTTCTGCCCATGGCATTATCAAGTTCTGCAGGTGCCGAAGTTCAGAAACCGTTGGCAACCGTAGTGATTGGAGGATTGATAACAGCTACTTTGCTGACGCTTTTGGTACTACCGGTGTTCTACATTTTCTTTTCCAGCGTTTCTTTCAGGTCGCTGTTGAAACGGAAATCTACGAAAACTTTAGCCATCATATTCCTCCTTGTAGTTTGTTCTTCGGGCTTTAACACCATAAATGCACAGAAACCCAAGACAATTCAACTCAAACAAGCCATTCAGCTGGCATTGGACAGTAATTTAATGGTACGTTCGTCCGGTTATTCCGTTGAAGTTCAAAAAAACTTGAAACGGGCTTCGTGGGATATTCCAAAAACAAATATTGAAGGACAATACGGGCAATTTAATTCCTATTCAAAAGATAATAGCTTTAGCGTTTCACAGTCGTTTGCGTTTCCTACGGTTTATGCTAATCAACATAAACTGGCAAGCGCCAATGTAAAAAGCAGTGAATGGCAATTGAAAAGTTCGCAACTCGACATAGCCACGCAGGTAAAACAAATTTACTGGCAACTGTCTTACTTGTACTCAAAGCAAAAACTGTTTGTTTATCAGGATAGCTTATATTCCGGCTTTCAGAAAGCAGCTGAGCTCCGTTTGAAAACAGGTGAAACCAATCGGCTCGAAATGATTTCGGCCCGTTCAGAAAGTCTTGAGATAAAAAATAAGTTGCAGCAAATTAGTGTCGATCTGATAATTTATAATCAGAAATTGCAAACTATTTTAAACAAAGAAATAGCTCTTTTGCCTGCCGATACGGTTTTGCCGCGAATAGACTTTATACCTGCAACTGAAAATTCGGCATTTGCTGCCAACCCATCAATTGGTTATATCAATCAGCAGGTTGAAGTTTCGCAACTGGAGAAAAAACTGGAAAGTAGTCGTGCTTTACCCGATTTGAGTATAGGCTACTTCAGCCAAACCATGCAGGGAACACAGGAAATAAACGGAGTGCCACGTGTATTTGGCATTGGCGACCGCTTTAGTGGTATTCAGGCTGGTATAGCAGTTCCGATCTGGTTTGTTCCTTATTCCGCCAAAGCCAAAGCAGCTAAATTGAAGGAGAAGATAGCTCAAACCAATGCGGAAAGTTATTCCAAATCTATTTCGGGCAGCTATCGTTCCTTATTGCTTGAGCTCAGCAAAAACAGCAACAGTGTGGATTATTACGAAAGACAAGCTATTCCCGAAGCTGATTTAATTATCAGTCAGGCCACGAAAAGTTATAAAGCCGGTGCCATGGATTATTCGGATTATATGTTGAGTCTGAACCGGGCGTTGAGCATCAAACAAAACTACCTCGATGCGCTGAATAGCTACAATCAAACCATTATTTCCATAGACTTTATTACAGGGAAAATCTTTTAATTTACAATTTATTAATTTACAATTATGACAAGCTATAATTTCAAATCATTTATTTTATTTTCAATCCTGCTGGTTGCTTTTGCATCGTGTGGGAAACAGAAGAAATCAGAAACTGCTATCAAGGAAGAAGTGCTTCCGGATAATATTGTAGAAATGAGGAGCGATCAGGTAAAACTTGCTGACATAAAAACGGGCCTGATTGAATTGCGTTCGCTAAGCGGAACCCTGAAAGTAAGCGGTGTAGTTGCCGCAGCCCCTCAAAATATGGCTATGGTAAGTATGCCATTGGGCGGTTTTGTAAAAAGCACATCGCTTATGCCAGGCAATTCGGTTATTAAAGGTCAATCACTGGCCGTAATCGAAAACGCCGAATTTATTGATATTCAGCAAAACTACCTTGAAGCTAAAAGTAAACTTGAATATGCTGAGGCAGATTATAACCGTCAAAACGAACTGTACAAAAATGATGTTTCGTCAAAAAAGAATATGCAGCTAGTTACGTCGGAGTACAAGAGTCTGAAAGTGCAGGTGAAATCATTGGAACAAAAATTGTCGATTATAGGTATTACTCCCAATAAACTGAATGAAAATACTATCAGTAAATCCATTACGCTGACTTCCCCCATTTCGGGATATGTAAAAACAGTCAATGTAAGTATCGGGAAGTCGGTTTCGGCGACCGATGTGTTATTCGAGATAGTAAATACCAGCAAACTCTTCCTTCAACTGACTCTTTTTGAAAAAGATGCCGATAAGGTTTCAAGCGGGCAGAATATACGTTTCTTTATCAACAATGAAACCGAACAACATATGGCATTGATTTACCAAACCGCCAAATCCGTTGATTCCGATAATACCTACAAGGTATATGCAAGTGTTCAGGGGACTTGTAAGAATGTTTTACCCGGCATGTATGTCAATGCGATTATTGATGCTACAACCCAAAAAGTAAGGGCAGTACCCTCCGAATCCATAGTTAGTTTCGAAGACAAAGACTATATTTTTATTTTTGAACGGAACAAACAGGAAAGTGGCAAACATTTTACAGAATACCAATTGATACAGGTAAAAAAAGGTGTGACCGACGAAGGATATACTGAAATTACATTACCCGACAACTTCAATGTCAAAGCAGCAAAAGTGGTAGTAAAAGGTGCGTATGATTTGCTTTCGGCCAAGAAAAATGCAGGGGAAATGGCTTGCTGATAAATTTGATAAAAAAAACCACCCAGTCTGAAATTTTCAGGCCGGGCGGTTTCATCTAATGTTAAGTTTTTGTCTATGCTATCACAAAATTATTCCAGTTACTATCTGCCTGATAATCTTCGATTACTTTTGTAGGTTGAAGGTAAGAGAATTGACTAACCAACGTGCTGATTTCCTGACGAAGTAAGGAAACTGCGCCATCCACCAAATCGTTACGGAAACCGGCATCACCCAATTTGAGTACCATATCCATTGAAACTACGCGACTCATAACCCGTCCCAGTTCCACCAACTTACGCTGTGACATTTGCAGGTCAATATCGAAACTAACCAAATCTTTGACGTATTTCACAGCATTTTCTGTCAGGCGATGTGCTTTCAGAAAAGTATGAAACGCAGTTTCTTTAGCTGTTTTCATCAGTTTTACTACGGCTTCACCAATCTGAGCATACAGAATATCGTTGGAACCTTCGAAAATGATAAACGGACGACTATCCACTGTGCCACGACCGGCAATATGATTCAACTTATATCCCTTTGCACCCACCAGGGTTAGCAAAGTTTGCGACGATTCCTGCATTAAATCCGTTGTTACGGTTTTAATGATATTGGCTTCGAGACCCAGACCTGTCAGGTCATTTTCAATACCGGCAACTCCTGAACTGTGTTTGCAGAAAGCAGAGATAATGCTGAAGTTTGCCTGAAGTTTGGCTAAATGTTGTTGTACCTGATCGTAAGCAAACAAACTACGGCCACCCACCAAGCGTTGCTGACAATGCGTAATAGCCTCATCGAGCATACGTTTTACAAAGCCCAGACCCATGCCCGGAAAATGCAGACGGCTGCGGTGTAATAAATCCAACATCATTTGAACGCCATTAGTTTGGGGAATAAGTCGTTGTGTTTTCGGGATTTTTACATCCAGAATATTACGACCGTATGGAATTTGATACAAGCCCAGATTCTCAAATCGTTCTTCCACAAAAATATGTTGATCGGGATTGGTGTTGTCACAAACAAAAAAGTCAATGTCACGCTGCAAACCACCTTGCTCGGTTTGTTTACGGGCTGTAAGTAACCAGTAATCAGCCTGTCCGGTCAGTCCGGCCCAGTGTTTAGTACCTTTCAGATGAAAGTGATTGGATTGCTCGGTAAAGGAAGTTTGCATATTCAAGGCATCGCTGCCGAACCCCGGTTCGGTAATCATCAGTCCACCCATATTCTGGTGGTTCAAAAAACGACCAAATACTTCGGGTTTTGCAGCATCCTGACCGTATTTGGCAAAAGGTTGCAAAAAAAGTGCGTTGTTAATCCCCAGAGTCAGGGATAATGCGAGTGATTCGTAGGCTGAAGCCGATAGCAGTTGCAGGCTTTCCTGTACTATCCCGCCACGACCGCCGTATTCGGTTGGGATGGCAACTGAAAGAGGGTTACAATCCATGATTTGTCCGAGTACTTCAGGCGAAATACCACGGGTGATGCCCATCGTGTCAATGTCATTTTCCTCATGAAAAACTCTTTTCAGGGTGTTTTTGAAATTTTGAATGAAATGTTCAAAGGGTAAAAAGGATTCTGCCTCTTCAACGGAAGATTCCAATTTAGCGCTTGTTTTGTTTTGAGAATGTTGCATATTCTTTGTTTTTTAATTTAATTCATGTTCCATTTGGAACAAGTAGTAATTAATGAAACAACTCTGGGGTCTAAATGTTTTGATTTACACTGATTTAGAAGAATATTTATACGTTTATACAACATTTATTCAATATATTGAGATTAATTTTAAGTAAGTCCGTAAATTCAAACTCCTCATACTGTATAAGTTCGGTTTAAATTGAACAACTACGCCCGACATTGATTACCTTTGCAAGATATATTTATAAAAAAACTTCCATGTCTGAGAATAAAAAAGAACATCCTGCCGAAAAGACCGTTTTACACCCACGAAATAAGCATCGGGAGCGATATGATTTCAACTTGCTGAAGTCAGCTTGTCCTGAACTGGGCAAGTATGTGAAACTGAATCCCTATGGCGACGAATCGATTGATTTTGCCAATCCGAAAGCGGTAAAATGGTTGAACAAGGCTTTACTTAAACAGTATTATTCATTGGAATATTGGGATGTTCCGAGCGGTTATCTTTGTCCTCCGATTCCAGGAAGAGCCGACTACCTTCACCATATAGCGGAACTGTTGGGCAAGTCGAATAATGGCAAAATTCCAACCGGCTATAAGGTTAAATGCATGGATATCGGTGTGGGAGCCAGTTGCATTTATCCTGTTATTGGCAATAAAGAATATGGTTGGTCGTTTATCGGGACTGACATAGATAATGCAGCTTTGGAATCGGCCAATAAAATCATCAGCAACAATGCCTTTCTAAAACGTAATATAGAACTCCGCTTTCAGGAAAATCCCAATGATATTTTTCATGGTGTGATGGAACGTAATGAACCCATTGACCTGGCTATCTGCAATCCGCCTTTTCATTTATCGTTGGAAGAAGCTCAAAAAGGTACGCTTCGAAAACTGAGCAGTCTGAATCATAAAAAAGTAACTACTCCGGTGTTGAATTTTGGTGGACAGAGTAATGAATTGTGGTGCGATGGTGGTGAGGAACGTTTTGTGCGCAATATGATTCGTCAGAGCAAACAATTTTCGACGAATTGCTTTTGGTTTTCTAGCTTGATTGCCAAACAAGTGCATGTTGCGCCACTTCTCGAAGCCTTGAAAATAGCCGGAGCAGTGGATGTAAAAACTATAGCAATGGGACAAGGAACGAAAATAAGTCGGATTCTGGCATGGACTTTCCTAACTCCAACACAACAGAAAAAATGGTTGGAAACACGTTGGAATGCGCTTTAGTTTATAGTTTATAATTTTTATTTTATAGTTATGAAGTTTTTCAGCACATCTCAAATTCGTGAACTGGATAAATTCACGATTCAAAATGAACCGATTGCTTCCATTGACTTAATGGAACGTGCTGCCGATGTAATCACAACTAAATATATTGAGTTATTTGATAGTGATTATCCTGTTTGTGTCTTTGCCGGACCCGGGAATAATGGTGGCGATGCGCTGGCAGTTGGAAGGCTGTTGCATCAAAGAGGATATCAGGTCACATCCATTCTGCTTTCATCAGATTCGTTATCCAATGACTGCAAGGCAAATTTCCGCCGGCTAGAAATTCAGTTTCCACGTTCAATAAGTGAACTTAAACGAAAATTTATTGACCCTGAGATTTCTGATAATACGGTTATCATTGATGGGATTTTCGGATCAGGATTGAGTAGACCGGCTGAAGGTATTTTCTCAGATGCTATCCATTGGATAAATTCTTCGGGGAAAAAAGTAGTTTCCATTGACATTCCGTCAGGATTAAAGGGCGAAGAAAACTCCGATTTATCTGTTCCGATTGTAAAAGCTGATTATACTTTCTCGCTTCAATTTCCGAAATTGGCTTTTCTTTTTCCTGAAAATGATTCCTTTGTCGGACAATTTATAACGCTTGACATTGGACTTCATCCGGTTGCAATAGCTTCTACAAAAAGTAATTTCTATTTTCAAACACACAGTGACATTGCTCAACTGATTAAACCCCGTCCCGATTTCTCTCACAAAGGCATATTTGGTCATGCGCTGATAATTGCCGGAAGCAAAGGAATGGCTGGTGCTTCGGTGCTTGCCGGAAAAGCTGCACTTCGGTCGGGTGCAGGACTGGTGAGTGTACACGGTCCGGCATCAAACCGGATTATTGTTCAGTCAACCGTGCCTGAAATTATATATTATTCAGATAAATCAGAAGACCACATCACCGAAGTGAAGCTGGTTGATAGTTACGATGCCGTTGCAATCGGGCCTGGAATTGGTCAATCTGACGAAACAACAGCATTTTTAAAGAAAACGCTAGGCAAACTTATTTCGCCTTGTGTGATAGATGCAGATGCATTAAATCTAATCGGAAAAAACAAGGAACTTCTATCTATAATACCGAAAAATAGCATACTAACACCCCATCCAAAAGAATTTGAAAGGCTTTTCGGACCTTCGAGAAACTCTTATGAACGTATGATGAAAGCTCAGGAAATGGCTCTGAAACATCACCTGATTATTATACTAAAAGGACGTTACACCTTTATAGCAACACCTGATGCTAAACTAACCTTCAATAGTTCAGGAAATTCAGGCATGGCTACTGCGGGTGCAGGTGACGTGCTAACCGGTCTGTTGGTTAGTTTGTTGGCTCAAAGTTATTCTCCTGAATATGCTGCCAAAGCTGGAGTTTTTATTCATGGCATGGCCGGCGATAAGTCCCTTGCGAGTCAGTCGAAAGAATCTTTGATTGCAGGAGATGTTATTGAGCATTTAGGTCAAGCATTCATGACTTTCAACTTCTCCTAAGTTAAATAATCTAAAAAAATGCTTTATTGAATCGGATTCGGATAAAAGTCCGAACAAAAAGACTTTACTTTGCGTTGAATTAATAGAGCTATTAAACATACTTATTAAATATGGAAGTTAAGAATAATCCAACTATGGAAATAGTTATTTTAGAAACGGCAGAACGTTTGTTTCTTGAAAAAGGATTTGCCATGACATCAACCACCGAAATTGCGAAAGAAATTGGTTGTAATCAGGCACTTATTCATTACTATTACCGTACCAAGGAAAATCTTTTTAATATTATATTCGAGAAAAAGTTTAAGCAGTTCTTCCAAAATATTTTTATTTTGGAAAATCTGGATCAACTGGCATTTCTGGACAAATTGAAACACATTATTGAAGCACATTTTGATATGGTTCGTCAAAATCCAAGAATCCCGCTGTTGATAGTAACTGAATTTTCGAGAAATCCAGAAATGGTAGCCACCTTGAAGGAAAAGCTGCAAGGTGTTGTTACAAGTCTTTTTGAAAGTTTGAACACCGATTTACAGGCCGAAATTGCAGCAGGACGCGTTCGTCAAATAACGATTATAGATTTGATATTCACTGTTATTTCTATCAATATTTCGCTATTTTTACTGTTGCCGGTAGCAGCTGAAATTATGACCATGGATGAAAAACAAAAAGAATTTGTTATAAATCGCCGTCGTGATGAACATGTAAAACTTATATTAAACGGGATACGCTCCTGATTTTTTTCTAGAAACATTATTTTTTAAACAATATGAAGAAACTAATTTTAAATTCCCTGCTATTATTCCTTTCAGTTGGAATTTTTGCTCAGAGCCTGACAATAGAAAGCTGTCAGGAAAAAGCAAAAGCAAATTATCCACTCGTAAAGCAATACGGACTGATAGAGCAAACTGCTAAATACAATATTAGCAATGCCAACAAAGGCTATCTGCCACAACTTTCTATTTCAGCACGTGCAACTTATCAGTCAGATGTAACTCAAATACCTTCAAGTTTGGGCGATGTTTTGTCGAAACTTACAGGTAAACCTTTTTCATTCCCTTCGTTGGCCAAAGATCAGTATCAGGCTGTGTTGGAAGCTACTCAGGTGATTTGGGATGGAGGGGTGATTTCCACGCAAAATAAAATAACTAAAGCAGGAACTGAAGTTGAAAAACAAAAACTAGAGGTGGATTTGTACACATTGAAAGATCGGGTGAATCAGTTATTTTTCGGCATCTTATTACTAAATGAACAACTCAAACAAACCGAAATTCTAAAAAATGATTTGCTCACGAATTTTAATCGATTGGATGCTTATATTAAAAATGGTTTAGCCCAGCAATCTGATTTAGATGCCATAAAAGTGGAGCAGTTAAATGTCATTCAACGTGAATCTGATTTAAAGTCATCAATCAAAACTTATGCAATTCTGCTTTCGGCATTCACCGGACAGAATATTAATGATAAAACTGAATTAAACAAACCTGAGTTAGACTTGAGTGTGTTGAAAGGCAACACAAACAATCGACCGGAAATCAGTTTATTTAATGCCCAAAATAAGTTCTATGATAATCAAAAGAATCTCGTATTATCCGCCAACTTGCCTAAAATTGGAGCTTTTGTACAGGGTGGATACGGTCAACCCGGATTAAATATGTTCACCACCGGGTTTTCTCCTTTTTATATCGGTGGTGTCCGGTTTTCGTGGAATATAAGCGGATTGTACACGCAGAAAGATAATCTCAACAAGCTCGATATCAGCAAAAAAACAGTTGACATCCAGAAAGAAACCTTTTTGTTCAACAATAATCTGTCAACTAAACAGCAGCAAAATGAAATCGAAAAACTGCAATCGACCCTAAGTAACGACGATGAAATCATACGGTTACGCGAAAGCATTAAAAAATCGACTCAGAATAAACAAATAAACGGTACAGCTTCTGTGAATGATTTAATCCGGGATGTGAATGCAGAAAGCCAGGCACGTCAACTCAAATCGTTACATGAGATTCAGTTACTTATGAATGTATACCAACTTAAAAACAATACAAATAATTAAAAACACAATCCTTCAAAGGGCTTAAAAACATAAAGTATGAAAACAACAAATTTTAAAATGAGATATCAAATTATACTCGGAATAACTTTACTGGCCGGATTTACAAGCTGTAAAAAGTCAACTAATGATTATGATGCAACCGGAGCATTTGAAACTACAGAAGTGACCGTTTCGGCTGAAGGTTCAGGAAAATTGCTTACATTCAATATAACTGAAGGTCAGGTGTTGCAAACTGCTGAGACTGTTGGTTCTATTGACAGCGTACAACTTTACCTGCGCAAAAAACAATTACTGGCAACAGGAAAATCGATTCAAGTTCGTCGACCGGATGTACAAAAGCAAATTGCAGCTATCGAACAGCAGATTACAACTGCCAAAACCGAGAAAAAACGGATTGAAAATCTGCTGAAAGCAAACGCTACCAACCAAAAACAACTGGATGATGTGAATGCTCAGATTGCAGTGTTGGAAAAACAACTCGATGCTCAAAAAACAACGTTGGTAACTGCCAATCAGGGAATAACCGAAGATAACGAAGGGATAAAATTGCAGGTTGCTCAGATTGAAGATCAGTTGAAGAAATGTCATATATGCAGTCCGATAAACGGAACTGTGCTGGTGAAATACGTGGAAAGAGGCGAACTGGTTATGCCAGGAAAAGCACTCTTCAAAATTGCTGACACCGAAAACATGATTCTGCGTGCTTACATCACCAACGACCAGTTGAGTCAGTTGAAAATTGGGCAGAAAGTAAAAGTAGCATGTGATTTTGGTGCCGATAAAATGAAAGATTACATTGGTACAGTTGCCTGGATTTCGGACAAAGCAGAATTTACACCTAAAACCATAGAAACTCGTGACGAACGTGCCAATCTGGTGTATGCCGTGAAAATAAATGTGAAAAACGACGGTATTTTAAAAATCGGAATGTACGGAAACCTGAAATTTAATTGACAGTTGATAGTTTAAAGTTGATAGTTATTTTAGTTTAGACAAAACTCAATGAACATTTCAGAAAACATAGCTGACATTGCTATTCACTGTGGATCCGTGAGCAAAAATTACGGAAAAATTCATGCACTCACAAACATCAATTTTGATGTAAATCGAGGTGAGATTTTCGGCATAATTGGTCCGGATGGTGCAGGAAAAACAACGCTCTTTCGGATACTGACTACGCTGATTCTGGCTGAAAGCGGAACAGCAGTAATCGACGGCTTTGATGTGGTAAAAGACTACAAGGAAATTCGCAAGCGGGTTGGGTATATGCCCGGCAGATTTTCGCTGTATCAGGATTTAACGGTAGAGGAAAATCTGGAGTTTTTTGCAACCGTTTTTAATACGACCATTGAAGAAAACTACGAGTTGATAAAAGACATTTATATTCAGATTGAGCCATTCAAAAAACGTAGGGCCGGAAAACTTTCGGGTGGAATGAAGCAAAAATTAGCCTTAAGTTGCGCATTGATTCACAAACCTTCGGTACTTTTTCTGGATGAACCGACTACCGGTGTAGACCCGGTTTCGCGTAAAGAATTCTGGGGAATGCTTCAAAAGCTTCGCAAACAGGGTATTACGATTTTAGTCTCAACACCCTACATGGACGAAGCAAGCCTTTGCGACCGCATTGCACTGATTCAAAACGGACATTTCCTGAAGATAGACACCCCCGAGAATATTGTCAGTCAGTTTGCCGATGTGCTTTGGGCTGCCAAAAGCGATAATATGCATAAATTGCTCGAAGATTTACGGAAAGACAAGGAAGTGAAAAGTAGTTTTGCATTTGGAGACTCGATACACGTTACAGTAAGAAGTGGAAAGTTGAAAGTTGAAAGTTTAAAAGAATATTTAGCAGAGAAAGGCCATAAAAATATTAAAATTGAGGCGATTGAACCAACTATTGAGGACTGTTTTATGGAATTATCCACAACACAAATTTGATAAGCAGAGCAATGGAAACAGTAATAAAAGTTGAAAATCTGACTAAACGGTTTGGCAATTTCACGGCAGTAGACAATATCTCATTTGAAGTGAAACGAGGTGAAATATTCGGGTTTTTGGGTGCCAATGGTGCCGGAAAAACCACTGCCATGCGCATGCTTTGCGGACTCAGCATTCCCACCGAAGGAAAAGGAACAGTAGCCGGTTACGATATTTTCAAACAACCGGAACTGATTAAGAAAAGTATTGGTTACATGAGTCAGAAATTCTCCATGTATGAAGATTTGAAAGTGTGGGAAAACCTGGAACTTTTTGGCGGAATTTACGGTATGAGCGACAAAGTTATCAAACAGAAAACCAATGAGTTGATGCTAAAGCTGAACTTTGAAGAAGAACGCGACAAACTGGTAAAAGCTCTACCGCTAGGATTTAAACAAAAACTTGCATTCTCGGTTTCCATTTTCCATCAACCACAGGTTGTTTTCCTCGACGAGCCAACAGGAGGTGTTGACCCGATAACCCGTCGACGCTTTTGGGAAATGATTTACGATGCAACTGCTCAGGGAATAACCGTTTTTGTGACAACGCATTATATGGACGAAGCTGAATATTGCGACCGCGTTTCCATCATGGTTGACGGTAGGATTGAAGCACTCGATTCGCCGGATAATCTCAAAAAGCAATTTAACGCCAAAAATATGGATGAAGTTTTTCAGCAACTAGCCAGAAAATCAACCCGTAAAGCTGATTAAAATGAAACAATTACTATCTTTTATCCGCAAGGAATTTCACCATATTTTCCGCGACAAAGCCACGGTGATGATTTTACTGCTGATGCCTGTTATTCAGATTATTCTGTTTGGTTTTGCACTTTCGCAGGAAGTAAAAAACACCCAGGTTGTGGTGGTGGCAAATACAATGGACGAAGCTACGCAACGAATTGTAAATCGAATTGATGCCAGTGAGTATTTTGATGTGGCACTGATGGCGCATAATTCGAAGGATATTGATGCAGCATTTCGCGATGGAAAAGCCAAGCTGGCCATGATTTTCGAAGATCATTTTTCCGAGAATCTGAAGCATAGCGGTACGGCTCATATTCAGCTGATTGCAGACGCTACCGACCCGAATGCAGCAAATTCTTTCATGTTTTATGCTTCGAATATCATCACAAACTATCAGCAGGATATTTCGAAGCCACAATCGGGTGGCGGAATGATTGTTCCTGAGGTAAAAATGCTATATAACCCACAAATGAAGAGCGCATTCAACTTTGTGCCAGGCGTGTTGGGTATGATTATGATTTTG
Source organism: Paludibacter sp. (assembly GCA_037144275.1). Taxonomy (GTDB): domain Bacteria; phylum Bacteroidota; class Bacteroidia; order Bacteroidales; family Paludibacteraceae; genus Paludibacter. Next base: position 22,209 of record JBAWXD010000001.1, read on the forward strand.
ATTTGTGCTATGATGACTTCCATAGCCATTGTTCGTGAAAAAGAAATGGGAACGATGGAAATTTTACTTGTGTCGCCCATGAAACCGATGTACACTATTCTGTCGAAAATCTCACCCTATTTTGTACTGTCAGTAATCAATTTCGCTACCATTATGTTACTTTCGGTTTTCGTGCTGAAAGTGCCTATTGCCGGTAGTTTTATCAGTTTGTTTATAGTATCTCTACTGTATATTTTTGTTGCACTGGCATTGGGACTACTTATTTCAACCGTCACAAACTCACAACTGGCAGCTATGATGATATCCGGTATGGGTTTAATGATTCCGGTTATGCTGCTTTCGGGAATGATTTTCCCTATTGAAAACATGCCGGTATTTCTACGATTTATATCCAATTTCGTCCCGGCTCGCTGGTATATTGATGCCGTTAAAACCATTATGATTAAAGGACTTGGCCTTAGCGCTGTACTGAAAGATGTTGGAGTTTTGGTACTGATGGGAACGGTTTTGGTGACAATAAGCCTAAAGAAGTTTAAAGTGCGACTGGAATAAAGTCGGCAGTTGGCAGTTTGTAGTATGCAGTTAAAAAGTCAATTATATGATAAAATACTTATTAAAAAAAGAGTTCAAACAAATCCTTCGGAATCCATTTTTGCCGAAAATGATTTTTATTTTTCCATTGATGGTATTGCTTGTTTTTCCATGGGCGGCAAGTTACGAAATCAAAAATCTGAATCTGAGCGTGATTGATAGTGATCATTCCTCGTACTCACGCCGTCTGACTCAAACCATCGTTTCGTCAAACTATTTTAGGTTGACCGATATTTCGGCGGATTATAATCATGCTATTAAAAGCATTGAAAGCAATAAAGCGGATATCATTCTTCAAATTCCAAAGAATTTTGAAAAAAGCATTATCAATCACGAAAATGTGAAAGTAATGATTTCGCCTAATGCTGTGAACGGGATGAAAGCAGGTGTGGGAATGACTTATCTGGCTACCATTGTTGGCGAATTCAATGCTACACTGGTTTCTGAATTATATCCCGAGATGGCCAAAAGCAGGTCATCTATTATTCAGATAGACTCGCAATACCGCTTCAATAAACATCTTAATTATCAGGTATTTATGGTGCCGGCATTGATGGTGATGATTCTGACTTTGCTTTGCGGATTTTTGCCTGCAGTCTCAATTGTTTTCGAAAAAGAAATTGGTACCATGGAGCAAATGAATGTGAGTCCTGTACCTAAGATTGTGTTTATTTTAGGCAAATTGATTCCATTCTGGATTATCGGTTTTATTGCCATAACCATAGGATTTTTGGTTGCCTGGCTCGATTATGGATTAGTTCCTGTAGGGCATTTTTACCAGATTTATATCTTTGCAGCGATTTATATTTTTGCCATTTCGGGTATGGGAATCGTTATTTCCAACTTTGCACAAACCTTGCAACAAGCAGTATTTATTGTGTTTTTCTTTATGTTGTTGTTTATTATGCTTAGCGGATTGTACACGCCGGTGGACAGTATGCCGAACTGGGCACAATGGCTGGCTGCTTTTAATCCATTAAAACACTTGATGATCGTGATGCGTTCCATTTACCTTAAAGGCAGTAATTTCAGTCAGTTGGCTAAAGAACTGGCAGCATTGTTAGGATTCGCAGTGGCATTTAATGGATTAGCAGTATTGAGCTACCGGAAAAGCAGTTAGGGAATTTGGTATAGCACAATAGTTATAAAAACAAAGCCAGTTAGGATATTCCAAACTGGCTTTGCTCATTTACAGATAATGAAAGAATTAATTAATCAATTCTTTCATTATCAAAGTCATAAGTGGCTGTACTGAATTCCCGATTTCCTGTACTTCTTCGTGTGTCACTTCAATTATCTTTCCCGGTACTCCAAGGTCGGTAACAATTGAAATTCCAAAACACTTGATTCCTGCATGATTTGCCACAATTACTTCCGGAACAGTACTCATTCCAACAGCATCCGCTCCGATATTTCTAAAATATCGATACTCAGCTGGAGTTTCAAATGTTGGACCGGTTGTGCCAACATATACACCTTCAACAACTCTGATATTGTGTTTGGCGGCAATTTGTTTTGCTTTTTCAATCAGTTCTTTTGAATATGCTTCACTCATATCGGGGAATCGAGGTCCTAATTCTGCGTAATTTTTACCTCTGAGAGGATGTTCCGGAAAAAGATTAATATGGTCGGTAATAATCATTAAGTCACCTATTTCGAAATTTGGATTTACACCCCCAGAGGCATTCGAAACTAATAAGGTTTCAATACCCAACGCTTTCATTACCCGAACGGGAAAGGTGACAGCTTTCATATCATAGCCTTCATAATAATGAAAACGGCCTTGCATAGCCAACACATCAACATCCCCGAGTTTGCCAATAATGAGCTTTCCACTGTGACCTTCGACAGTTGAAACCGGAAAGTTTGGGATTATTTCATACGGTATTTCAGTTTTTTCGGTAATCTGAGTAACCAAATTACCCAATCCTGTACCTAGGATTATCGCCGTTTTTGGATTTGAAGGAATTTTTGAACGAAGGAAATCAGCAGTTTCTTGAATTTTCAACAACATAATTTTTGATTTTTTGAATAAATAATGATTCGTGTTTATTTAATATCTCTACGCGAATTGGCAAAGCAAAAGTTCTTGATTTTAAAATCTCAGGAAAATTTATGTCAGATACCATTCGAGCTGCATCTTTTTCGGTTACTATTATTAACTTTTCACCGGCTTTAAATGCATCAAACCTGCTCATAATCAAATTGTAATCTCTTGTATGAAAAGTGTGATGGTCATCGAAAAAAATGGAACTTACTTTAGTTGTGAACTTATTAATCTGTTCTATTATAGGCTCCGGTTTAACTATGCCTGCAATGAGTAAAACACCGGCGCTGGTTTCTTTAATATGCTTGAATGTCCAGTTTTCTGGTTCTGAATCTGGGAATACCGGAACAATTTCATTATATATATAGCTGGAAAAATAAAGTGACTGATTATTTTCCGGTTTCAATTCAGTCTCTATCAAACGCATTTCAATTGGCTTGATATCAGCAGGACATTTTGTCACAATAATAATATCGGCACGTCTACTACCACTTTTCCATTCACGTAAATTTCCTGCCGGTAAAACTAAATCACGACTATACAAATTCGAATAATCAGTTAATAATATTGATAATCCTGCCTGAATATATCGGTGTTGTAAAGCATCATCAAGCACTACAACTTGTAATTTAGGCGCCATTTCGAGTAATTTTTTAACTCCGGCTACCCTTTTTTCATGAACAGCAACCAAAATGTCAGAGAATTTGCTGTGAATTTGATAAGGCTCGTCACCAATTTTTCTACTATCCGTATTATCGTCGGCAAAATAGAAACCGGAAGTTTCGCGTTTATAACCACGACTAAGCATAGCAATATCCCAGTCTCCTTTTAAGCAGTTTAAAATAAACTCGGTATGAGGAGTTTTACCGGTGCCACCAACAGATAAATTACCAACGCAAATTATTGGGATATTAAAACTTGTAGAGTGAAGTATTCCTTGATCAAACAGCCAATTGCGAAGCATTATCACTGTTCCGTAGAGAAGTGAAATAGGAAAAAGCACACTGTATTTGATAATGGTTTTCAAAATCTATAACTATTCAGAAATTATGCAGTGGACAAAGATATATTTTATTTAAGAAACTCAATCTATTATTTATGTAATTTAAGATAAAATGAAGCAAGAGTTTTCAATTAGGGTACTGGATCGTATCCGCTACCACCCCAGGGATGACAACTACTAATACGTTTTGCAGATAGCCAACAGCCTTTAATGATGCCATGTTTTTTTACTGCAATAATTGTATATTCCGAACAAGTAGGTGTGTAACGGCAACTCGAAGGGAGTAAAGGTGAAATGCTGTAACGGTATAAATATACGGGGAGTAAAAATATAAACCTAAGGATTTTCTTCATGGCAGAACATTTAATAAATCAACAAATTTCAACCTGATATGTTTCAATTTTTGATTGTAATTTTTGAAGTGCTGTTTTCATTTTCTTTTCAATAAATGGAAAATCAAGTTCTTCGTCAGACACATAATTAAAAGCTACATGAATCTGAACCTGTTTTTTATTTAATAACTCAATCATTTCCTGTTTATTCAGCCTGTAAGTTTCACGCAAAAGTCGTTTTATACGGTTCCTTTTGTTGGCTCTTTTGAAACGTTTTTTTGGCACACTAACCAATATATTTGCCGGTTCAACATCCAATTTTGTCTCAATACGAAAAAGAACCCGCAGTGGATAACAAATAAATGCTTCTCCCTCAACAAAAAGCTTTGAGATACGCTTTTCACCGCATAGATGCTCAGCTTTTGAAAATGCATTCGGATGTTTCATACCTAGTAAAAAATAAACTATCCCAAAAGTACGGAAATTCTTCGATACTTTTGGGATAGCAATATTAATTTCTTAATTGTTTTATTTTCGAATTTTTTTATTGGCTTCCTTCAGAAAATTGTCGAGAGCCATTGTCATAGAAGGAAAACCAGGTAGCGGACATTCCAGATCTAAGCGCAATCCAGCATCACGAACAGCCTGAGCTGTTGTTGCTCCAAAGCATCCAATTTGAATTTCATCCTGAACGAAATCGGGAAAATTTTTCAACAAAGAGGCAATACCAATGGGACTGAAAAACAGCAGCATGTCGTAGTTGAATTCCTCATCAGGTCCAAAATCGTTGCTAACTGTTTTGTACATAATGGCTTTGTTGTATGTAATTTTCGCTTTTTCGAGCGTTGCCAATGTATCTTCGTTCTGAACATCCGAAGTAATAAATAAATATTTCTCTTCAGCATGTTTGTTCATAATAGTCACAAGATCAGCTAATTTGCCAGATGCACCATAAAATACTTTACGTTTGCGATAGTGAATGTAACGTTGTAAATACAATGCTACACTTTCAGAAACACAAAAATACTTCATCGTTTCTGGAATCGTAACCCGCATTTCTTCACACAATTTGAAAAAATGGTCAATGCCATGTCGCGCGTTAAAAATAATTGCTGTGTGATCTAAAATAGATATACGTTGAGTTCTGAACTCTTTAGCTAAAATCGGTTCAACCTTTATAAACGGACGAAAATCAATTTTGACATTGTATTTTTCACTGATATCAAAATAGGGTGATTTTTCCGTTGTTGGTTGGGGCTGCGATACGAGTATCTTTTTGATTTTCAAAGCTTTAAACTTAAATTATTTTATAACCTATACTATTAATTTATACACCTTAAACAAAATAATTAAGGGTAAAATTTCAAGGGTGCAAAGATACAACAATATATAAAAAGAAGCTAATATATTTTGGAAAAATATTTGAAATAATTTAATAATAATCAAAACAGCAATGCAAATACTTACAATCAGGCTAACGATTTGTGTTATTCCAATAAAATTGTCGGGTATGTAAATTTGTAGAAACAAGATTGGGAATAAGCAAACCCCTAAAAATGAAATGATATTAAAATAGGCATCTTTCGCCATTTTTAAGCTTGCAGAGTGTAAAAAAACATATCCAATCAAATCGAATATTAGTGATTTTACTGCAAAAAACAGACTCGTTGCCACCAAAAATAAACTGAACTCTTTTATTGAAAACGAAACTGCACTATTATGGAGCAAGAAATAAGCATAAAGACTTATAGTTCCAATAGAAAAAATAATTAAGAAAAATCTGAATCTGGAGTCGTTGACTGTGGCTTTACTAAATATACTTGATCGTTCTTTAACCTGAAAAAATGACCTTATTGTATCCGAAATAAGACCTACAGATTGACTTAATGAATACACAAATACCGAGAAAAGTAAAACAAGAATAATAAACACCCAACTTTCGGTTTGAGGGATTGATGGATGGGAAATTCCAATAAATCCATGCGGAATTTGTACAATTGATTTCAACGAATCAGCTGAATGTATGGAGTCAGCCGCAGTTATCGAATCTATCTTTGCCAACGAATCCGACAAAACTTTCGAGCTGTCATTTAGAAATTGTAGTGTATCCGGCTGAACCATTTTTGTTTATATTGCTGCAAAACTACGTGCATTCGAATCCCAACTGGCTGAATTTTCTATAGCACTCAGCACTTCTTCGGGTGTTTCAACAACTTCCCACATTTTTTTATGAATAGCGCGCATAAACTTTTCTTCCACCGCCCTTTGAAGCATTTCAATCATTGCATCATAATAGCCATTCATATTTACGATAACAATAGGTTTTGAAATAATACCCAGTTGTTTCCAAGTGATTGCTTCCAACAATTCTTCTAAAGTTCCACAACCGCCCGGCAACGCCACAATTGCATCTGCCATTTGTGCCATTAATGCTTTTCGTTCGTGCATGGTTTCGACCACAATCAACTCAGTAAGTTCACTGTGATGCCAGTCTTCGTCACACATAAAACGGGGTATGATTCCGGTAATTTTTCCATTTGCAGATAACATACTATCGGCTAACTGTCCCATTAGACCTGACGAGCCACCTCCGAAAACTACGGAAATATTTGCATCGACAAAAATTTTACCCAGTCGGGCAGTTGCTTCAAAGTATTCCGGTTTTATCTGGGTGCTTGCAGCACAATAAACACTAATGGTTTGCATTGAAATTCTAAACAGATTTATCTTTTTTGACCAAAATTTGTGCAAAAATACAGTTTTCTTTCCGTATTTTTGAGCATAAATTCAAAAAATGAGAAAATGATATTGGTAACAGGAGCCACCGGATTGGTTGGAGGTCATTTGTTGTGGCAATTGATGCAGGAAAATGAACGTGTTTCGGCCATTCGTCGTCCAACGAGTAATCTTATTCCGCTTCGAACGATATTCAGTTTCTACTGCTCTAATCCGGATGATTTTTTACAACGAATTGACTGGAAAACTGCCGATGTGCTTGATTTCTATTCACTTGTTGAAGCAATGAATGCTATCGATATCGTTTATCATTGCGCAGCTGTGGTTTCGCTCGGAAATTCAGAGAGTATTTTGCTTGATACCAATGTTACCGGAACGCGTAATGTAGTTCAGGCAGCAGTAGAAAAAAATATTAAGAAGTTCTGTTTTGTAAGTTCCATTGCTGCTTGTGGAAAAACTAAATATTCTGAAATAATTGATGAAAATGCTGTTTGGACTGACTCTAAAGTTTATTCGTTGTATTCTAAAAGCAAATATTATTCAGAACAGGAAGTCTGGAAAGGAATTAAAAATGGCCTGAATGCTGTGATAGTCAGTCCGGGTGTAATTTTAGGAGTTTCAGGGCAAAATACAGGCAGTTCCCAATTATTTTATCAGGTACAAAAGGGCTTGATATTTTATACCAACGGAGGAAGTGGTTATGTTGATGTTCAGGATGTTGTGAAGGCAATGATACAATTAGTCAAATCAAAAATATCAGGTGAACGTTTTGTGTTGGTTGGCGAAAATTCGTCAAATAAAGATGTTTTGAGCTGGATGGCCGATAGTTTTGGCAAGCGTAGACCATTTATTTGTATTGGTAAAAGAATGATGTTGAGTATTGGATATTTATCGGAAATTATCGGAAAATTATTCAATTTTAGTCCAATGATTGATCTTGGTACAGCAAAATCAGCAATAAACAGGGAGTTTTATTCAAGTCATAAAATTGAAAAAGCATTGGGATTTGAATTCAATCCGATTGAAAAATGTATTAAAGAAGTGTGTGATTTTCAGAAATGAAGCCCGAATTTTAGCCCGAAATTTGTCATGGAAGTAGATCCATTGTAACTAAAAGTTCCTAAATCATTTGTTTCAGTTATTCTTGCTGAAATGGATGTCAGGCTGCCAAATACTCCTGCGTAGATATCAGATTTATAACCTGTTTTATGATTCAGGCCTACTGAAACTTTGACGGCAGGACCACCACTATAACCAGCATTTAATCCAAAACTATAACCGGCATCAATACCGATAAATGGCGCTGTTCTGGCTTTATTCAACATACTTTGTAACCGAATAAAAACAGGCAAATAGCTAATCGGGTCAGTCGAATTTGCTAAAAATATCATACTATAACCTGCACCAAATCCGACATAAAAATCTTTTCGGGCGACATTTTTATTTCCAAAAATCAACGATATTTCTGTGCTTGGGGCTGATTTAAACGAATTCGAAGTGTTTGCTATAGCTCCTGAAAGTTCAATGTCACCACAAAAAACGGCTGCATGATCTGTTTTCTCACTCTGATCTGTTTCAGATTGAATTAAAGAACCAGATGACATAACTTGTTCTATCATTTTTACTTCAGAAAGTTGAAATTGATATCGCTTGCCATTGGCAGTCTTTATCATAACCATTTCATTTGTCTTTACTAAAATTTCGCCAACGTAGACTTCGCCGGAATTGAGCGTGATTTTATTTTGAATCACAGATTCCTGTCCCCATAGTTGTGAGGAAATAACCAAATAAAGAACAAGTAGACAGAGCTGTTTCATGTTTTAGTAATTGAAATCAGTCTGCTAGAGTTGATTGAATGATTTCTTTAAAGCTTGTCAGGAATAAATTGGCATCTTGTTTCGACAAACACAAGGGCGGAAGTAAGCGAATTGTATTTGTTCCGCTTGCTCCTGTAAATATTTTTTTCTCAAATAGTAATTTGTTCCGAATTTCTTTTACAGGCTTTTCAAATTCTATCCCAATCATGAGACCCATTCCTCTGACTTCTTTTATTTGTGGAATTTTATTCAGCTCATTAATCAGGTATAGTCCAATCTTTTCGGCATTATTGATTAATTGTTCAGCTTTGATAATGTCAAGAACTGAAATGGCAGCAGTACAAGCCAAATGACTTCCACCGAATGTTGTTCCCAATAACCCGTGTGATGCTTCAAATATAGGGCTAATCAGTACAGCACCAACCGGAAACCCATTCCCCATACCTTTGGCCACTGTGATTAAATCTGGACGAATACCGGCATGCTGATGTGCAAAAAACTTTCCACTACGGCCGTAACCTGATTGTACTTCATCGAGAATTAAGATCGTTCCGTTAGCTTTACATTCGGCACTCAGCTCTTTCAGAAATTCTAGCTCAGGAACACGAATTCCACCAACTCCCTGAATCCCCTCGATTATAACTGCACAAACATCCTGGTTTTTAAGAATTTTGCGAACAGATTCTATGTCGTTTAATTCGGTAAATTCAACATCAAAACCTTCATTAATAGGAGCAACGATTTTTGGATTATCTGTTACGCGCACGGCTGCTGAAGTCCTACCGTGAAAACTCTTATTAAAAGCAAGCACTTTACAGCGGCCGGTATGAAATGATGCTAATTTAAGAGCATTTTCGTTTGCTTCAGCTCCCGAGTTAACCAAAAATAGCGAATAATCTTCGTATCCTGCTAGTTGACCCAATTTTTTTGCTAGTTCGACTTGTAGTTTGTTTTGAACGGAATTAGAATAAAAAACCAGATTCTCAAGCTGTTGAGTTAATCTTTGAACGTAATAAGGGTGTGAATGCCCGATAGAGATTACAGCATGACCACCGTATAGATCAAGATATTCAATTCCTTGAATGTCAGTAATTCTGCAACCAATTCCTTTGGTTATTTCTATATCGAAAAGAGGATAAACGTTAAATAAGTTCATGTTAAATTTTAATTATTGCATTGTTGCAAAAAAGAAATGCAAATGTAATTCAAAATTTAGACACACTGAAATAAAAACATTTAAAAAAAATAATGTAATTTTACGCCAAAATAATACGAAAACCCATTAATAGTTCCACCTGCATGGAGAAACAAGTCACGATTTATTGTAAAAACACGAAATCATATCATATATATCCATTGGGTATTTCTTTGATTGAAATTTATGAAGATCTGAGAATTGAGCTGAAATTTCCTGTAATGGCAGCACGCGTAAATTATAAAGTGGAAGATTTGAACTTTATGGTTTACAAACCCAAGGATATTGAATTTATCGACATGATGACTCCTTCAGGCATGCGGGTTTATGTTCGTACATTGAGTATGGTACTTGCAAAAGCAATTTCTGAGCTTTTTCCACACGCTACACTTCGAATTGAACATCCGATTTCAAAAGGTTATTATTGTCAATTAGATAATCTTGGACAAGATATAAGTGCTGAGATAATAAGCCAAATTAAAGATAGAGTCAAATTGATAATTTCGCAAGGGAAACGCATTGTTTGTGAGGAAAAGCAAACCAAAGAAGTAAAGGATCTGTTTGTAAATCAGGCAAATCAAAAAGATAAAATCAGTTTGTTTGAGACACTTGGAAATCCCTATTTTCGTTTTTTTCGCATTGATGATTTTATTGATTATTATAACGGAGTATTATTACCTTCAACCGATTATTTAGGACTATTTGACTTAATTGAATATTATGATGGACTATTGCTTCGGATTCCAAACAGAGAAAACCCGACAGAGTTGGAAGAAGTGGTATTGTCACCGAAAATGTTCGATATTTTCAAGGAATATGTGGGATCAAATAAGATTATGAATCTCACGAATGTGGGGGACTTCAATATAGCTTGTCAAAATAATCAATCTTTTAATCTGATAAAAGTGTCTGAAGCGTTACACGAAAAGAAAGTGGCTTCGATTGCCGATATGATTTCTCAAAGTGCTGAAAAGGTAAGATTTGTTATGGTTTCAGGACCTTCTTCTTCCGGTAAAACTACCTTTAGTAAACGCCTTTCAATACAATTGATAGTAAGTGGATTAAAGCCGGTTGTATTGTCGCTTGATAATTATTTTGTAAACAGAGATGAAACTCCTTTAGATGAGCATGGAGAATGGGATTTTGAGCATTTGCATGCACTCGACTTAAGTCTGTTTAATCAAAATCTGAAACAATTGCTCGACGGTGAGGAAATTGAAATTCCATTTTTTAATTTTGAAGATGGCAAACGGTATTTTAAGGGACAAAAATTAAAGCTGGAGGAAGATAGTATTCTGATAATGGAAGGAATACATGCCTTAAACCCTGATTTGATACCTGATATTCCGGCCGATACTACTTTTAAAATTTATGTTTCTGCACTAACAACTATTTCTATCGATAATCATAACTGGATTCCAACTACTGATACCAGATTATTACGACGAATTATTCGGGATTATCGTTTCCGGAATTATTCAGCAAGAGAGACAATTGCCCGATGGCCAAGTGTACGTCGTGGGGAGGAAAAATGGATATTCCCGTTTCAGGAGAAAGCAGATGTTATGTTTAATTCAGCACTTTTATTTGAATTAGCTGTTTTAAAAAAACATGCAGAACCCATTCTAGCTGAAGTACCCAAATATTGTGATGAATATACTGAAGCTCATCGACTTATGAAATTCTTAAATTATTTTGTGCCAATTCATGACCGGGAAATTCCACCAACTTCTTTGTTAAGAGAGTTTTTGGGTGGTAGTAGTTTCAGATATTGAAATTAAAATTGACTTGTTGTAGTATTTTTTCCAGTTTATACTTAAAATTTAAACTATTGTTTGTATTTTTGCGTTCGAATAGTACATATTATATTAAGTGAGTTCCTAAAAGTAGATGAAAAAATCTATAGCAATACTAATACTCTTGGCATTATACCTTTCAAGTTTAAATGCTCAAAGAAGGGGTTTAATAAGTAGTCAACGTTATGATACTGGTGGATATTTTATATTCTCAGCTGGTCCTGCCTATTGTTCAGCTGATACTTATGGTCCTTTAATTGAAAAATCCCTTTTAAATGGAAATAATTGGAGTACTTCTTTGGCTTACAGGAATGTTCTTCCTGGAAATTTTGGCTATAGAGTAAATATAATCTATGGAAATTATGTTGGCGATGACAATTTAGTTATAAAGCCTCATAATCCTTTTTACTCGTATTCGTCTGAAATTATAGAGCTTACTTTCAGAGTAGAATATACTATAAGATTTGGCGAAAAGTTCAGAGTTCGGACTCCGAACTCTATATATGGTTTTGTTGGAATTGGGGGGATTAGTACCAACGTTACAAATCCTCCTATAGCCAGTTTTTCTATTTTAAAAACTGATACTCCTCATACTATATCTGCAATTCTTCCTATGGGTATTGGTTATCAATATGATTTTACTAATAGATTAACTCTTGGAGCTGAAGCTGCAATTCAATATGCTTTTTCTGACGATCTGGATGGGTATAATCCTCCTTCATCTTCGAAATTTAACGATGTTCTTGCAAATTTTTCAATAACAATTGGTTACAAGATTTTCTAAATTTATTTTCAGTAAAGTCGAATTTACTTTTGTTTCTTTTAAATACAAAAAGAGCTGCAAATTTTGCAGCTCTTTTAGTACAATATAAAGTTTGTTATCAGGCTTTTCCTGCACTTCCCAATACATTCACGGTTTTGTGAGCATAGAGTTTTTTCAGTTCATCGCGTGCAGGACCGATATATTTACGAGGATCAAATTCCCCCGGATTTTTAGCCATCACTTCACGGATAGAAGCAGTCATAGCCAAACGACCGTCAGAATCGATATTTATTTTACAAACGGCTGAAGCAGCAGCTTTACGCAATTGTTCTTCAGGAATACCAATAGAATCTTTCAAAGCACCGCCGTATTTGTTGATAGTTTCAACATATTCCTGTGGAACAGAAGAAGCACCGTGTAATACAATTGGGAAACCGGGAATTTGTTTTTCAATTTCTTCCAAAATGTCGAAACGTAATGGTGGTGGGATTAAAACACCATTTTCGTCGCGAGTACATTGTTTTGGAGTAAATTTGTTAGCTCCGTGTGAAGTACCGATTGAGATAGCCAATGAATCGACACCAGTGCGAGTTACAAAGTCAACCACTTCTTCCGGTTGAGTATAAGTATGATGTTCGGCAACAACGTCGTCTTCAACACCGGCCAAAACGCCTAATTCGCCTTCAACGCTTACGCCGTGAGCGTGTGCATATTCAACAACTTGTTTAGTCAAAGCAATATTTTCTTCGTATGAATGGTGTGAGCCATCGATCATTACTGAAGAAAAACCTGAATCGATACAACTTTTGCATAATTCGAACGTATCTCCGTGGTCGAGGTGAAGAACCACCGGAATGTTCAGACCTAATTCTTTGGCATATTCAACAGCTCCCTGAGCCATATAACGGAGCAAGGTTTGGTTAGCATATTTACGTGCACCGCTCGAAACCTGCAAAATAACTGGAGATTTTGTTTCAACACAAGCAGCAATAATTGCCTGCATTTGTTCCATATTGTTGAAATTAAAAGCAGGAATCGCATATCTTCCCTCAATTGCTTTCTTAAATAAATCATTGGTATTCACCAATCCAAGTTCTTTGTAACTGACCATTTTGTGAGTATTTTAAGTGTTTGATAATTTGACCGCAAAAGTAGTAATTTTTTATCAGATATTAAAGAAAAATTTCCTTATATAATTAGTTTGTTTTCTCAGTTAATAATTGTTTGACTTTTTGTTTAATATAGAGTTTTAATTGTTCCGTTGAAAGATTGTTAGTTACAGTTAAATTTCTAACTTTGCATCAGCTATTTAACCTGTTTATTCATGACCTTCGTCGGGGAAAAATAGCTTTTTCATCGATTTTTGGTTGGAATATAGGTTCTTATGCCTGTATCTTTGCAGCATAAATTTTTAAAACAAAAAAGTTATGGAAAATGAAGTAAAAAACTCGTTTCGTTCGGGCTACAGCAAAGGTCTTGGCTTCGGACTATTTTTAATGCTGATTGGCGTTGTTTTTCTGGGATTAAATTTTGGATTTATTCCTCATGAATTGCGACACGTGCTAATTTCGTGGCCTATGTTGCTGATTGTGATTGGTATCGGTAATTTCTTAAAACGACATCCGTTTTCAGGAACTATTCTTATTATGATTGGAAGTTTTTTCATTATGCCACGTATTATTGATGCTTATCCATTGTATTTTCCCGGAATTAATGGAGAATTTACACACATTTACTGGCCATTATTGCTTATTTTGGCTGGAATTCTGATAATTATGGGTAAAATATTTGGACCAAAATGGGGTTGGAATGACTGGAACACCGAATGGCAGAACAAACAACATCGTCACGAGCATCGTCGCTACAGACATCAGTCCAGATCAAACTGGAATGAAAACACCGAAGGTTTCTCAAAAAACAGTATTTTTGGGAGCGGTGATCATATTGTGCTTGATCCGGAATTTAAAGGGGGTGACTTGAATGCTGTTTTTGGCGGAATTACACTCGATTTGCGCAGAACGAATTTAGCAGTTGGTGATACGGTAGTGGAAATAAATGCCGTATTTGGTGGAATTACCATTTACGTTCCGGCCGATTGGTATGTTGAAACACATTTGGATGCTGTATTTGGAGGATTTCAGGACAACCGTATGCCTAAAGAGCCAACCGATAAAACACGAAAACTGATTATCAGCGGTTCATGCGTGTTCGGAGGAGGAGAACTTAGAAATTAATGATAAATGGTTAATGATTTGCTCTTTTTTGCGGCTAGGAAAACTGAGTAAATTTCTTAACTGATAACTGTCAACTGATAACTGAAGACATGCATCCAATCTTAGAAAATACGGCTAAAACTACGCAATACTTCCTGCTTTGGATCGTATATGCTGTGCTGCAAGCGGTTGTTTTGGTTTCAGTGCTAACAATACCTATCTGGATATTGTTGGTTGATGGACTGATTTATGCGGCCATTTTTGCCGGTATTGGGCTGATATTATGGAATGTGCTGAAATTTGGAAATTTCTCAGCACTCACACTTTATCAACGATTAGTGAATCAGATAGCTTTGGCTCTACTGAGTCTGACAATTTGGTTGGGTGTGGGTTATGGACTTTTTTATCTGCTTTTTGGAAATGAGCTGGCAATGCTATTTATTCCGGTATTGCCTCTCAAGGCATTGATTGGATTATTGATTTATGTGATTATCAGTAAGCATTTTAAAAACAATTTATCCGACTTAAAACCGCTTGATGAAATTCAGGAAGTTTCAGCAGTGACAGAATCCTTAAAACCTAAAGGAATTCAGGAATCCGAATTGTTGGAACGTATTGCAGTAAAATCAGGTACTAAAATTCATGTTGTATTGATTCCCGAGATTTTGTTTCTTCAGGCAGATGGAGATTATGTTCAAATATATACCATTAATGGAAAATTCCTGAAGGAACAAACGATGAAGTTTTTCGAAGAGCATTTGCCTGAAAATCAATTTGTACGTGTGCATCGTTCGGTAATAGTAAATGTGGAAATGATTTCGCGTATCGAATTGTATGAGAAACAAAACCAGTTACTTACACTGAAAAACGGACAACAAATTAAAACAAGTCCTTCGGGCTATAAGGCGTTG
The DNA here is from genome assembly GCA_037144275.1 of Paludibacter sp. Lineage (GTDB taxonomy): Bacteria > Bacteroidota > Bacteroidia > Bacteroidales > Paludibacteraceae > Paludibacter. Next base: position 37,613 of record JBAWXD010000001.1, read on the forward strand.
AGAATGACGTTGAATCTATAGAAATTTTATTTTTACAATTATTGACGGGGTGACTTTAAGTCGCTCCGTTTTTTTGTTTTAGAAACTGATGCAACGTTTACCGGATTTTATTCATCTATAATACAAAACATATTATAATGAAACTAACAGCACTAATTATTTTGACATTGCTTTTCTGTTTGATATTCCACAGTTGCAGTCTCGAAAATAAGGTTGAAGTCAAGGTATCATCCAATGACACCATGTTTATTTATGTCAAACAAAAGGTGTTGAACGATAAATACAAGTTTGTTCTTCAACTCGATTCAATTATCGAAGACTCCAGATGTCCTGAAGGAGCTGAGTGTATATGGGCTGGCAATGCAAAAGCAAAATTCAATCTTACAGATGCTGGTAATAATCATCAATTCATTCTGAATACTAATACTGCATTCGGGAGTGATACGATTTTCGGAGAAATCAGATACAAATTAATTAATCTTTTGCCCTATCCTTCTGTAAATAAACCATTACAATACAGCGGTTATTCTGCGGTTATTACTGTCACCAAGCAGTAATTAAAAAAGCAGCTACCCGTTTCCGTGTAACTGCTTTTATTGATTTTGAAAAGCAAAAAATCGTGTGTTTTATTCTTCTTCTTTTTTAGTTGCTTCGTATTCTTTAAGCAATTTATCCTGAATATCCATAGGAACAAGTTCATAGCTTGCAAATTTCATACTGAATGAAGCACGTCCACCTGTAAGTGAGCTCAGCGTGGTGGAATAACTGCCTAATTCTTTCAACGGAATTTTTGCTGACAGTTTTTCGTAACCTTTTTCACTTTCCATGCCCATAATAATTGCTCTACGACCTTGTAAATCACTCATTATATCGCCAAGGCGGTCGGAAGGAGTCTGAACAACCACATCGTAGATTGGCTCAAGCAATTTTGGTCCGGCATCTTTAAAGGCTTGTGAAAATGCATGACGTCCGGCAAGACGGAAGGAAATTTCATTGGAATCAACCGGGTGCATTTTTCCGTCGTACACTATTACACGCACATCGCGAGCATACGAACCCGTAAGCGGACCTTGCTCAATACGGTCCATAATTCCTTTCAGAATGGCCGGAACAAAACGTGCATCGATAGAACCACCTACAATACTATTAATAAGTACTAATTTACCACCCCAATCGAGGTCAATAACCTGTGTGTCACGGTTACTTATTTTGAATTCCTGACCATTAAAACGGAACATCTCCGGAGCCGGCATTCCATCATAATAAGGTTCAATAATCATATGAACTTCACCAAACTGACCCGAACCACCCGATTGTTTTTTGTGACGATAATCGGCACGTGCATTCTTGGTAATGGTTTCACGATAGGGGATTTTTGGTTCCTTATATTCAATCATGATTTTATCGTTGTGCTCAACACGCCATTTTAGGGTTCGTAGATGGAATTCTCCCTGACCGTATAAAATTGTTTGTTTCAATTCTTTCGATTGTTCTACTACCCAGGTTGGATCTTCTTCGTGCATGCGTGTAAGAATTTCGCTGAGTTTCTCTTCGTCCGATTCTGAAACAGCTCTGATAGCACGGCGATATTTTGGTTCGGGGTATTTGATTTCTTTGAAATCATAATCACAGCCTTTCACATTCAGCGTGTTTCCCGTACGGGTATCTTTCAGTTTTACAGTTGCGCCAATATCTCCGGCTACAATTTCGTCAACTTTGGTACGGATTTGTCCTGCAACAGAGAAAATCTGACTGACACGCTCTTTCGAACTGCGGTCAACATTCACCAAATCGTCGCCTTCTTTCAGTTTTCCACTCATTACCTTGAAGTAGGAAACTTCACCGATATGTGGTTCAACACTGGTTTTAAATACATAAATACTGGTAGGTCCGGTTGCATCGGGAGCGATTTTCACGCCGTCTGCAGTTTGTGGTTGTTCGGTCTGATTCACGCTTGGAGAAACGTTTCCAACAAATTCCATCAAACGACGTACGCACATATCTTTTCCGGCACAAACGCAGAAAACAGGGAACATATCGCGGTGAATCAATCCTTTGCGAATTCCTATACGCAATTCATCTTCGGTAAGTGAACCCTGGTCAAAGAATTTTTCCATAAGTTCTTCATCATGCTCGGCAGCAGCTTCAACCAACACATTGTGCAGGTTTTGTGCTTTTTCAATCTGGTCGGCAGGAATTTCCAACACGTCAGGAACACCACCTTCGGGTTTCCAACGGTATAATTTCATTTTCAGAACGTCGACTACCGCATTGAATTGTGGACCAACATTCACCGGATATTGAATCTGAACAATTTTGCTGCCATAATTTTCTTTCAGTTGCTCCAATGTTTTGTCAAAATCAGCTTTTTCCTGATCGAGATGATTGGTAACAAAAATAACCGGTTTTTTAAATTTTTCGGTATAACGGAAGTGGTTGTTGGTTCCAACTTCTACGCCATATTGCGTGTTGAGGAGGATAAGTGCGGTATCGGTAACGTTGAGTGAAGTTACCACACCACCGATAAAATCGTCGGAACCGGGGCAATCGATAAAATTAAGTTTTTTCTCCATCCATTCAGTCTGGATAATGGTTGAAAAAACGGAATAACCGTACTCTTTTTCAACCGGAAAATAATCTGATACAGTGTTTTGAGCGGCAACTGTGCCTCTACGTTTTATAACTCCACTCTCGTAAAGCATAGCTTCCACAAGAGTGGTTTTCCCCGAGCCGGAACTACCCAGCAATGAAATGTTTTTAATTTCATTCGATTGATATACTTTCATATTGTATTAAAATATAAAGGATTGATACTAAAAAAATACTTGTTTTTTAATTTAAAAATCGAATGGCAATGTATGAAATTTGTATGAAATTTGTATTTCAGTATTGTATGTTTTACAACATGAATTTAAGAAGATAAAAACCAATGGAGGAGTGAACTTACAATAGCAAGTTTGTGTGAAATTACATCAAAAGAGTAGATTTGATAATCTTCAATGCCCTTTCATCATTTTGGACTTATTAGTTTCTTTGTTTCTTTCCAGAATTCCGGAGATTTTCTGAAAAAATAGAGGCTAGTTAACAAGCAGATTATCAGCATTACAGCAAATATGGCGAAACTGTTTTCGGAAGTGAAATGTGCAGTGAGTGAGAATAAAAGTGTACCGAGAAGCACAAAAACGAAAGTAACCAGATTGAGATAAGCTATCATATCACCCAGTTTACGACCGAGATTTGCATTTTGAAGCATCGACATACAGGGAATCTGAAACAATCCGCCCATAAATGCAGTAGCAAAAACAGTGAAAACGTAAACACCAAAACTCAATGGTATAAATGTGAGTATGGCAAATGACAGGCTCATTCCCAAAATACCAATCAAAATAAGCCCTTTTTTGACATCCTTACCTGAGATTTTACCTGCCGACCACGTACCGAGTGCAATACCAATTGCTGCACATGCCATAACGATACCTGTAGTGCTGTTTGAAGCCTGATAAACGTGTTTGGTGTGAATGACCAGATTCATTTGCAACATGCCGCCAATAAGCCAGAAAGCCGATGCTCCCAATACTGCGCTGTTCACATTGGGATGTTGCCTTGCAAAGCGGTATGAGTTCACGAGAAAGCGCATTGGATTGAGCGTTTCGGCTTCTTCTGTATTTTCTGGAAGTTCAGTTGCGCGAATGCTTCGGGTTACAATATAACCCAACACAGCTAATCCGATTAATATTCCAAAAACCAACCATTGATTGTAAGCATCGGAAACAAACGAAGCGCAAACAGAACCAATCAGAATGCCCAAAAAGGCCATCATTTCGAATACGCCGCTACCAAACGAAACTCCTTCAGCACCCCCAATGTCGCGAATGAGGCTGTATTTCGAGGGTGAATATAAACAGCTCAGAATTCCCATAATCAGCACGGTGAAAACTGCCAGCATTACCCATTGATAATAAAATGCCGCACAAGCAAAGGCCAAAACCGGAATCTCGAGCAGTTTACATATTCGGAAAACTTTCTTTTTGGAATAAATGACGGCAAAATGACCACCAAGCGGCGAAAGAAACAAATAAGGAACAATCAACGAAGCCGATACAAGTGAAATAAGCTGCGATTGCGATAGCCATGCAGGCTTTGACCATGCCACCGCAATAAAGATAATGCAGTTTTTCAGGAAATTATCGTTGAAAATCCCCAGAAAGTTACTGACAAACAGCGGTGTCCATTTGCTGCGGAAAAACATAATAATTTGGCCCTTAACCCCCTAAAGGGGAAAATACTATAATTATGAAACTAATAGAAAAAGTCGTTAAGTCCCCTAGTGGTGGATTTAGGGGGCTCAGTATTTTCTCAAGGAGAAAATAAAACTCAATCCGCCACCCGGAACGGTTTTAGCCGAAATAGTTCCTTTATGGAAAATAATTGCATTTTTCACAATAGCCAATCCTAAACCAGTTCCACCAACTTTGCGACTACGACCTTTATCCACACGATAAAAACGTTCGAATAGGCGGGCTAAATGTTCTTCGGAAACTCCTACACCATTATCACTGAAAGAGAAATAGACAAAATCTTCATCTTCGCGGTAACAGTTAATATCTATAGTTATTTTCTCACCTGCATAATTCAACGCATTATCCAACAGGTTTCTGAAAATGGAATATATGAGCGACCGGTTTCCCTGAATGCTTGTTTCGGATTGAAAGTTGGTCAAAATCGTACATTCTTTTTGTTCGATTTCCAGATGAACATCGTTCAACACATCCTGGATTACCTCCGAAATATTGCAGGGTTCTTTATCAAACAACCGTTTGGCTTCGTCCATTTTATTCAGTGTGGAAATATCCTGAAGCAAATCACGTAAACGTTGTGCTTGCTGAAACGAGCGCTCTACAAAGAACCGTTGACGCTCGGCGTCCATTTCAGGATTCTCCAGAATGCTTTCCATGTAGCCCAGAATGCTGCTTACCGGAGTTTTCAACTCGTGCGAAATGTTTTGTGTCAGGTGTCTTTTAAGTTCGTTTTCGTGTTCCTGAACCGATATGTCGTTAATAGAAATTTCAAATGTTTTATCCTGAAAAACAATACACTGTACGGCAAATACCCGACCACCTTTTTCAATGGTGAGCTTTTTACGTTTCATTTCATTGTTTTGCAGACTTTGGTCAATGAACTGATTTATTTCTGAAAATTCGGGCAGACTGAAAATTTGATTGGAACTTTCGCTTTGCTGGTCGGAAAGAATATTACTGTACTGAATAAAGTGAGTATTTGCCAGAATTTCTTTTTTCTCAGTTGAAAAAATAGCCAGTCCTTCCTGTGAGATTTGCAGGTGTTTAATCAGTTTTTCACGCTCTTTGTTCAGTTGTTCCTTGGTTTCCAACTGTAATTTATACAGTTTCACTATGTTTTTGCTGATTTCACCAAGCTCGTCGTTTGGGAATTCAATATCCGTATTGAAATACTCTTCCTTCTCTGCTTTTTGAATGAAAATACGCAGACGATCTATTGATTTGGTGAAATTTCGGGAAATAAAGTATAAAACAAAACCTGCAGCAATCAACACTAAAAGCATGAAATACAGGAAGAAAGTATTGGCTTTCAGTGTGTTAATAAGACTCACATTGTATGGCAAAGCACTCCGCACATATCCTTTGGGAAAACGGTGGGCGAGATAATAATAATCTTTTCCGGTAGAAACCGAATGGCGGATGGCTTTTCCGTTCGCATTATAATTGGCTAACTGAATTTCAGGGCGGTCGGCATGATTCTCCAGTTTCGTTCCTTTTTTTACAAACGAATCGAAGGTTACATTGCCGATGGAATCAATTACAGTTACACGCAAGGTACTGTCAGGGAATAATTTGACATAATCTTCCAGCATTTCCCAGTTTGGATTACGCTCTTCAATAAACCGGTTGATACTGAAGTTATAAGTCGATAATTGCTGATCGAGTTGATCGGTACGGAATTCCTTTTCCCGTTCATACTGGAAGAAGCTGATAATGGCAAACATCAAAAAGAAGATGCCAAAGAAATAGAGAAAAACGCGGCGATTTAAAGTCATAAGCCCCTAACCCCTAAAGGGGAATTTTAGTTAGTATTACTTGTTTATTTTTTTTTGCAACCACACCAAAGCCCTCTTTAAGGGGTTGGGGGCATTTTTATTCTTCAAAACAATATCCATATCCCAATCGGGTGACGATGTTTTTTCCGTACTGTCCAATTTTTTTGCGCATACGGGTAATATTCACATCGATGGTTCGGTCGAGAACAATTACCTCGTCGCTCCATACACGGGTAAGCATTTCGTCGCGCGAGAAAACCCGGTTTTTGTTTTCCAGAAAAAGTTTAAGTATTTCGAACTCCTTTTTCGTAAACGGAACTTCAACTCCCTCAAGAATTACTTTTTTGTTTCCCAAATCCATTTCAAGTGATTCGTAAGTTAGTTTTTGGGGCGCTGTTTCAATTGTTTTTTTATTATCCACCCGTCGGATTACTGCTTTGACTCGTGCCAATACTTCACGAATTGAAAAGGGTTTGGAAATATAATCGTCGGCACCAATATTAAAACCAGTCAGTCGGTCGGTTTCGGAATCTTTTGCAGTAAGGAAAATAACCGGAATAGAGGCTGTTTTAGGGTTTTCGCTCAATATGCGGGCCATTTTAAATCCGGATATTTCACCCATCATCACATCAAGCAGCATTAAGTTATAGACCGTTAGGTCTTTTTTCATCGCTTCTTCAGCCGAATAAGCCACATCTACTTGATAACCTTCGGTCTCAAGATTGAACTGCAAAATTTCACACAAATCTTCTTCGTCGTCGACGACTAGAATACGATACGAACTCATAATAGTAATAGTTATTAGTTGACAGTTTATAGATTCAAAAACTTATACAAAGTAACAAATCTCTTATTTCGGTTTTGTGTAATAACTGTTACAAAGATATGACAATTTTTGAAATCTGTTGTAAATCAACAATAAAATCACAAAAGAGGCAAATCCTCGATTTGCCTCTTTTGTGATTTAGGTATAAATTAGCTATTCTCTTGGAGAATGTTTCAATACTTTAGCATCAATGTAGAAGAAAATTTCTTCAGCAATATTGGCACAATGGTCACCAATACGTTCTAATCTTCTGAAAGTGCTGAATAAATGTAGACATTCAAAAGCTCTATCAGGATTTTTCTGTATGTAATCAGCCACAATTCTAGCTGCACTTTTATTAATTTCATCCACCTGATAATCTTCACTGAAAATGGCTGATGCAATGTCAGATTTCTCATTTTCAAAAGCTTCAAGTCCTTGGGTAAGCATTTTAGTTACCTGATCAATCATGAGTCTTAAGTTCGTTTCAGTTATGATTTCAGCATCTAATATTACCGAAGGATTTGCAAGCAAAACACCTGATATCCCATATGCAAAGTCGGCGATACGTTCCAAATTAGAGTTAATCTTCAGTACTGCCAGTACAAAGCGCAAATCTACTGCAACTGGCTGATAAAGAGCAATAATATTTTCACATAACCGGTCAATTTTAAGTTCATAAGCATCCACTTTTTTCTCACGCATCGAAACTTTCTTTGCCAACTCTTTGTCAAAAGTCAAAATAGCTTCTCCCGAATTTGAAACCTGAGAAATTACCAATTTCCACATATCAGTAACATCCTGTTTAAGAGCTACTAATTCTTGTTCTAAATGTATCATATATATAAGTCTTAATTATTTTAGTAAGCTTTCTTCTTTTTCTTTAAGTTTTGTGTCGTCTTCAATTTCTGATTGATTCATAAAATTAACAACATCTTCTTTATCTTTCACATTTCGTTTAATCAGATAAAAAATTAATATTGCAGCGCAGACTAAAACAATAATTAAAATAAACCAGTTAGTTTCCATTGTATTTATATTTAAATGGTTAATATAATTTTAAGATAAATAGTCCAAATGTCGCTTTTCTTACTTGTTCTCAAAAAACACTTTTCCATATTCATTCTCAACTGAAGAAAGTCCCCATTTGCCGATTTAGGGGGCTTTATCCAAACCTACCGGTAACATAATTTTGAGTTGAATGTTCTTTTGGATTTGTAAAGATAGTGGTTGTTTTGTCAAACTCTATCAACTCACCCAAATAAAAATAAGCCGTTTTATCACTTACACGCGATGCTTGCTGCATATTGTGCGTTACAATAATAATGGTATAATCTTTTTTCAATTCATGAATCAGGTCTTCAATTTTGGCAGTAGAAATCGGGTCGAGTGCAGAAGCTGGTTCGTCCATAAGCACCACTTTGGGTGATATAGCCAACGCACGCGCAATGCAAAGCCGTTGTTGCTGACCGCCCGAAAGTGCAAAAGCTGATTTATTCAGTTTGTCCTTCACTTCGTCCCACAGTGCCGCCGATTTGATTGACTCAATCACACGCTCTTCGACAAAGGTTTTATCTTTAATTCCATTCACCCGAAGACCATAAGCCACATTTTCGAAAATAGATTTTGGAAACGGATTCGGTTTTTGAAACACCATACCCACTTCTTTGCGCAGTTCGTCTACATGTACGCTTGGAGCATAAATATCTTCGCCATCAATCAACACCGAACCTGTCATCCGGGTTCCCGGAATCAAATCGTTCATCCTGTTAAGCAGGCGGAGGAAAGTTGATTTTCCACAACCGGAAGGTCCGATCAGTGCCACCACTTCGTTTTTATTCACTTCAAAGTTGATGTTCTTCAGTGCGTGAAACTCACTGTAATAAAAATCAACGTTTTTTGCATCAATAGTCAGCATCTTTTTATGTCTAATGTCTGAAGACTAATGTCAAAAGTATTTTGTCCTTTAACCTTTGTCTTTAGACCGATTTTAATTTGTTTTTACTTTTTTCGAGAAATAATTCCGTAAGAAATTGGCTAATAAATTTACCAATAACACAATCACAATTAATACCAATGCTGTTCCGTAAGCAATGCCCCGTGAGGCTTCAATATTGGTTCCACTCGTTGAAATGACATACAGGTGATATGGTAATGCCATTACCTGATTAAAAATACTCGTTGGCAGTTTCGGTAAAAAATAAGCTGCCACCGTAAAGAGAATAGGAGCAGTTTCGCCTGACACCCGGCCAATGGACAAAATCAGTCCGGTAATGATATTCGGAAAAGCCATCGGCAAAATTACTTTTTGAATGGTTTGCAATTTGGTTGCACCTAATGCCAGACTTCCTTCACGATACGATTGTTCAATTGCCTTTAACGATTCTTCAGTTGTTCTGATCACCAAAGGTAATGAAAGTAATCCTAAGGTCAGCGAACCAGCCAGAATGGAATCACCAAATTTCATGGTGTTTACAAATAAGGCCATCCCGAAAAGACCGAAAACAACTGATGGCACGCCGCTCAGGTTATTGGTCATAATGCGAATAAATGTTGCTATTTTGCTTCCAGCGGCATATTCATTCATATAAATGCCGGACATAATACCAATAGGAAAACTAAAGATACTACTTCCGACAACTAAACACATTGTTCCGACAATGGCAGGAAAAATTCCTCCTTTGGTCATTCCGTCTTCAGGTGCTTTGGTCAAAAAGTCCCAACTGATTACGCCAATTCCACGTATTACTATAAATCCGAGAATTATGAATAAAATAGCAACCACCGAATAGCTCATCAACTTGAAAATAGTGAATGCAATGGCTTGCGATCTACGCTTTTTTCGGTCGGTATTTTTGGCTTGTATTACTGGTGTCATTTTTTAAGTCTTATGTCTAATGTCAAACGACTTTTGTCTTTTGACCTTTGAATTATTGATATTTCTTTTTTCCTATAAATTCAATACTGATGCTGATTATCATGGTGATAATAAACAGAATAACACCCAACATAAACAAAGCCTGATAGTGGCCGCCACCTGCAGCAGTTTCACCAAGTTCGGCTGCAATAGTAGCCGGAATGGTTCGAACGGGTTCGAGTAAAGTATGGGGAATTACAGCTGCATTACCTGTTACCATCAATACTGCCATTGTTTCACCTATTGCACGACCAATTCCGAGGACGGCAGCCGAAGTGATTCCGGATTTTGAGTAAGGAATAATTACTTTATAAATGGTTTGCCAGTGTGTTGCTCCCAAAGCCAGACTGGCTTCCTTCATGGCACGTGGCACGGTGCGCATGGCATCTTCGGCCACGGTAATAATTGTAGGCAAGGCCATGATTCCCAGTACTACGCTTCCTGCCAAAGCAGTTTCACCAACAGGCAGATTGAATAATCTTTGTAGAAACGGAACAATAATAACCAGTCCGAAGAAACCATAAACTACTGAAGGAATTCCTGCTAATAATTCAATTATGGGTTTCAGAATATTGCGCACTTTCATAGAAGCAATTTCTGCCAGATAAACTGCCACGGCAATACCGAAAGGCAATGAAAGTAAAATAGCTCCCAAGCTCACCCACAATGTCCCAAGTAAAAGTGGTAATAAACCATATTGAGGCGAAGGTGAAGCGGTAGGATACCATTCTTTACCACCGAAAAAGTCGCCTGGGTGAAGGGTCTCGTGCTTTAATAATGTACCGTTAAAGTTCTTTTTGATATAAGATGTTGGAAGAAACAGGATGATTCCGGGATGTTTTGCAGTCAGTTCACTGGCTTTAGCAGGTATGTTTTCGAAGTTAGAACCAAGTTCTGCTTCGGTATAATATTTTGTCAGGTCGCTCAATCGAACCAGTTCAATGGGCTCTTTTTTTCCACCCACTTCGTTCCAGTTACTGATTTTGCCATCAAAAATTTCTTTGATTTCATAAGATGTTAAATGCTTAACCGGATTAGTTTTGTTTAATGCGAGTTCATAGCCTTCTTCAATTACCGGACTGGTAAATAAGCCGGAAGCTTCTTTAAACAGAAAGATAATAATCAGCAAAATGGTAATACTGGTTACGCTTCCACTAATGAGTAATGCACCTTCAACCAGCTTTTCAAAAAAACGTTTCACTCTTTTTTTGTTTTAAATTCAGTACAAAGAAACGGTAATCGTATTAAATCTGTATTACGAAGATATTACAAAGATGTTACATTAGTTGTATCTTAGTTGCCTCTATTTTTTCTTATATATATTGTATAGAATTCACTGAAATACAGGTCTTTTAGAGAATAAATTATTTGTAACAAAAATGTAACAGGTTTGACAAAACACTGTAATCTAATCGAAGTTCCTTTGCAGCGTGAAAATGAAACAAAACTAAAAACAAATTCAAATTCAACAATTAAATTAAAACAAAATGAAATTAAAAAGTTTAGCAATTATCGCATTGGGTCTGATTTGTTCGACCGTTGCTTTCTCTCAAGAAAAAGTGGACTCATTGGATGTTCATGAACAGCGTATCTCAAACCTGGAAGATGGTTTGATTCAACTTAAAAAACTGAAATTCAGTGGATATGTTCAATCTGAATGGCAGTTATCGGACATTGATGTGAATGGTAAAGCTTCACAGGATATGAAAGTTGGTGGTGGGGCTAATGCAGCTGAAAACCCATCAGTTGGAAGTGTTACCCCAGCAGGTTCTTCTTTTAGTCGTTTTGGCGTACGTCGCGGTCGTTTAAAAGCAACTTATTCCGATTTCGGTTGTACTGGTGTTGTTTACATTGACGCTACAGAAAAAGGTGTTATACTAAAAGAAGCCTATGCAAGTGCATTAGATCCTTGGGCTGGAGTTGTAACGCTTAAAGGTGGTATTTTTAATCGTCCTTTCGGATATGAGATTGAGTATTCTTCTTCTTCTCGCGAAAGTCCTGAACGCAGTCGTGTAATTCAGACTTTATTCCCAAGCGAACGTGATTTAGGTGGTATGATTACGTTGCAAGCTCCTAAAGGTACTCCATTAAGTGTTTTAAAATTGGACTTGGGTTTATTAGCCGGTAATGCAATTGGTACTGATACTAAAAGCCAGAAAGATTTAATTGCACACTTAACTTATGGTAATTCAACCGGAGATATTAAATACGGAATTGGTGCTTCATATTATGGTGGTGTTATTTTCCAACCAACAAATGTAGTGTATACTATGGCAAACAACGTTTTTGTTGCAGATAGTACTAAAGGAAATAAAAACGGTTATGCAAAACGTCAATATATAGGATTTGATGGTCAATTTAGTATGGCAACTGTTGCAGGTTTGACAAATATTCGTGCTGAATATATTTTCGGTACACAACCAGGAAGTAGTTCAAGTACAAGTAGTCCAAGTTTAGATGTGAAACCTACAGGTTATGGAACTGCTCCAACAGCCACAGTTACTGCTGATACCTACCTACGTAAATTTGTTGGTGGATATGTACAATTATCACAGGATATAGCTGATACAAAACATACCTTGACAGTAAAATATGACTGGTATGATCCAAATACAGATGTATCAGGAGATAACATTGGAACACCTAAAGCTGGAACTAATCAAATTGCAACTTCAAAAGCTGATATCGCTTATTCAACACTTGGAATTGGGTATTTGTATCGTTTGAACAATAATATTAAATTTATGGTTTACTATGATATGCCTGTAAACGAAACTTCTGCAAAATTATTGACAGCCGGATCGGACTACAGAACTAAATTAGCAGCAAACTTGTTGACAGTTCGGATGCAGGTTAAATTCTAAACCACTAAGCTTTAAAGGGGAATAAGAGGAAAAATAATTATAAATAACAAACAAATTTCGGGTTCGTTAGATGGCGTATCCGAAATAAATAAAATTAAAAAAAACAAAATGAAAAAACTTATTTTATCGCTTATGATGGTTTGCTCAATTGCACCCTCATTTTATGCACAGAAAATTAAAGGAAGTGACACTGTATTGCCACTGGCTCAGAAAGAAGCGGAAGTTTATGGTAAGAAAACCGGTAAATCAGTAACCGTTATTGGTGGTGGTAGTGGGGTTGGTATTGCTGCTCTGCTCGAAGGTACAACTGAGATAGCTATGTCGTCACGCAAAATGAAATTCGACGAAAAAGCCAAATGTCAGGAAGCCGGTAAATCAATTGTTGAGAAAATCATAGCTTATGATGCATTAGCTATCATTGTAAATCCGGGAAACCCTGTAAGTAAATTAACACGTGCTCAATTAGACGGAATATTTACAGGTAAAATCACAAACTGGAAACAAGTAGGTGGTGAAGATTTGAAAATCACACCTTATGCTCGTGAAACAAGCTCAGGTACTTACGATTTTATCAAAGAATATGTATTGTTGAACAAAAACTATATGAGTTCAATCTTAAGTATGCCCGCTACCGGAGCTATCGTTCAGTCGGTTAGCCAAACCAAAGGTGCAATCGGTTATGTAGGATTGGCTTATTTAAATAAATCAGTTAAAGCATTACACGTTTCATTCGATGGTAAAAACTATATCGAACCAAATGAAGTAACGGCTAAAAACAAAACTTATCCAATTATTCGTCCATTGTTTTTCTACTACGAGAAATCAAAGGAAAAAAACTATTTAGCCCTTGTAAACTTCGTGCTTTCAGCCGAAGGTCAGGCAATTGTTGAAAAAGTGGGTTATGTGCCTTTAACAAAATAAGTTGTCCCCTAACCCCCTAAAGGGGAAAGTAAGAACCGCTATCGAAATTTCGATAGCGGTTTTTTCTTTCTGCTTGATTTGTAACACTTTATTCACATCTCTGTTCTAATGTTGCAATATTGTAGTAGTTACTTTGCAAACAAAAACTACAACAATGCACAATCAACAGTTTTATCCTACTATTGTTATATCCGATGTTCATTTAGGTACTGAACACTCCAAAACCCGTGAACTGGCTGACTTTCTGAAAACCGTGAATTGTAATACGCTTATTCTGAATGGCGACATCATTGATGGCTGGCATTTACAAAAAGGCGGTAAAGGCAAGTGGAAAAAAGAACATACCGATTTTTTCAAAATCATCATGAAAATGATGGAAAACCACAACACCCGGGTAATTTATATCCGTGGTAATCACGATGATTTTATTGATCATATTGCTCCCTTTGAATTTGCCAACATCTCTATCGAAAAAGATTACGTGCATGAGCGAAACGGCAAACGCTATTATATCGTGCATGGTGATATTTTTGATAATATCACTTCTAATATGGTTTGGCTGGCAAAATTAGGCGATGTAGGCTATACCTTTCTGCTTTGGCTGAACCGTTTGTATAATATCTATCGTACCAAAAAGGGTTTACCTTATTTCTCACTTTCGCAAAGCATCAAGCAAAAAGTAAAATCAGCCGTTTCCTATGTCTCCAATTACGAAAATGAACTGGTGGCACTGGCTCGCGTGAAACATGCCGATGGAATTATTTGCGGACACATTCATCAGCCTGCCGACAAAATAATTGACGGCATTCATTATCTGAATTCGGGTGATTGGGTTGAAACCATGTCGGCATTGCTCGAACATGAAGATGGAAGTTGGGAAGTGTATATGCATAATGAACACATGGCTGCACAACCAGAACCTATCGAAGTGATCCATCTGATTCAACCAATTCCTGCCAAAGGGATGAAAGTGGCTTTCTCAAATAATTTCTTTAATCCATTTTTCTAAATACTATGAAGTACTTATTTGTAGTTCAGGGCGAAGGTCGCGGGCATTTTACGCAAACCCTTAGCATGAAAGCTCTGCTGGAGCGAAACGGTCACGAAGTGGTGGCTGTGATGGTGGGTTGTAGTCCAAGACGTACCTTACCCGGTTTTTTTACCGAAAAAATAAATGCTGAACTGATTCGGTTTCAGAGTCCGAATTTTATGCCTACGCCCAAAGGCAAAGGTTCTCCCTTGTTAGTGAGCATTCTTTATAATTTGCTGTTATTGCCGGTTTATATTCAGAGTGTGTTTAAAATCCGACAAACTATCCGCGAAACACAAGCCGATGTGGTGGTCAATTTCTATGAATTGTTATGCGGAATAACATACGGGATTTTTAACCCGGAAATACCTATGATGAATGTGGCTCATCAGTATTATTTTTTGACTCCCTCTTTCGAATATACAGGCAACAATTCATTTCAGTTTAAGTTATTGAACTTCTACTCAAGACTTACAGCCTGGAATGCCACAAAAATCATGGCACTTTCATTCAGGGAAGAACCCACAATGCGTTATGGCAAAATAGTCCTTGTTCCACCGCTGCTCCGAAATGAAGTGTTGAATAAAAAACCGACTCAGGGTGATTATATTCATGGTTATCTTCTCAATAATGGGTATGTAGATGAGCTGATTAACTGGAGTATCGATCATATAAATGAGCAACTTCATTTCTTTTGGGATAATATTGATGAGGATGAAGAAATATTGATTCCTAATCTGACGATGCATCAACTCAGTGATACGGTATTTCTTAATTATATGGCAGGTTGCAAGGCTTATGCTACTACCGGAGGATTTGAATCGGTATGTGAAGCTATATACCTGCAGAAACCGGTATTGATGGTTCCAACTCATATTGAGCAGGAATGTAATGTGATTGATGCCATGCGTTCAAGTGTTGGAGTTTCGGCGTTGGAATTTGATTTAAATCTATTACTTGATTTTGTTCCAACTTACACGAAATCAATGGAATTCAGGTACTGGATACACACAGCTGAAGCTTTATTTGTGTATGAACTAACCAGGATTTATCCACAAAATTCAGAAATTTTGGTCGCTTTATAAAAATACTCCTTTAATTTTGTATATTGCGTTTTTGTGGAAAAAAGCTGCCTGTGAAGGTGGCTTTTTTGTTGAATTGATATTCTCTATTATTACTTTGTTTAGCGTTTTTTTTATTGAAATCGAATCATTAGTTGTAATTAGTACATTATTGATATTTGTATAATAATGTTTAAAAATGTAATAGGAATTTAATGGATTGTAAATGTTATTGCAACGACTATTACATAATTTTGCATGCATTATTAAAAACCTGGATGAAAAGATATTTCTGTATTTTATTGTTGTTTGTCTTCTATATAAATTCTTATGCCGCAATTATTAAAGGGCATGTAATTGATAGCGACACACATGAATTTGTACCTGCTGTAATAGTCAGTATTCGAGGAACAAAATTAGTGACTGTAGCTGATGCAAATGGAGAGTATATCTTTAATAATATTCCCAGGGGAACATATATTTTATCTGCCAGGATGGTGGGTTATAAATTTACTATTAAAGAAGAGATAAGCCTGAAATCGGTTAAAGATGAATTTAATTACGACATCTATTTACGACCTGACTCAAGGGATTTATCCAATGTGGAAGTAAAAGGGATTAAGAATAAAGAAACCGATGCCATGGCACGGTTGGATGAAAAGATGGCTTCAAATGTTATTAATATTATGTCTGCTAAGACTATCGAAGTGCTCCCTGATTTAAATGTAGCCAATGTGATGCAACGCATTTCAGGAGTATCGATGGTGAAAAACAGTACAGGTAATAATACGGAAGCAATAATCAGGGGGATGCCTCCACGTTACAGTAACACGCAGATTAATGGCTCCGCTGCTCCCAGTACAAGTGGTTCGGTTCGTTCTGTTCCATTGGATATTATTCCCTCAAACTTAGTAGGAAGAGTGGAAGTAACCAAGGCACTGACACCCGATCAGGAAGGAAATGGATTAGGAGGAACAGTAAATGTAGAAATGAAAGATGCTCCCGATAAGCCACTTTTTTCAGTGGACTTAGCTACAGGATATAATCAGTTTTTTTTCGACCATCAACTGACAACTTTTAATAGTAGTGTTGTTGTAATGAAAGATCCGGCTGAAAGAAACTTAAGTCAGTATCCTGATTATTCTTATCTGGCTAATCTTTCAGATTTTACCAGAGAAAATATGGTAATAAAACAAGTACAAGCTCCGCTTGATTTAAATGGGAGCTTTTCTTTTGGTCACAGATACTTCCATAATAAATTTGGTGTTTTGGTTTCGGCTACTGTAACTAATACCAGTCAGGGAAGTATTGATACAAATTTCACTCCTGATTTGTCGGTTTATAATATTATATCCTATACTTCAAAAAACAGAAGACCCTATGATACACAGGCACTAAGAATTGGCTCAAATATCAAACTGGATTATCAGATTGACGCTAAAAACAGAATTAGTCTATACAATTCATATTTTCAGATGCGGGAGACTAAAGCACGTAATGAATCTGATACAACTGCAGAGATTAATTGGGGAAGAGTAGGCTCAAATGATGTTACAAATATTGATATTTCAACTTTAAACAGCTTTAATCTTCAGGGACATCACGATTTGTCGAAAAAATTAGAACTAGACTGGACTCTTCTGTACTCTGTAGCCACATCGCAATCACCCGATTTAGTAACTGTAAATTATGTTCAGATTATTCATCCCACCGTACAACCTGTTTATCTAAATTATTCAAGTTGTGTAACCCGTGAGTGGCAGCACAATACCGACGAAAACAAAGATGCTTATTTGAATATAAAATACAAACCCATTATTTTCGACCATAATTTTGATTTTAAAGTGGGTGGAATGGCCCGGGTTAAATTCAGAAATAATTATGCTAACGAATACACCTTTGATGCTCCGATTGTCAATCCTCCAAATCCAAATATTGAAACAGTTGATCTTACTCAAAACCGGAATGCCCAACAACGAAACGGGAATCCGATAAATAATCCGGGGAACTATAAAGCAACTGAAAATATTGAAGCTGTCTATGGACAGGTAAAAACAAACTTTGGAAAACTACAGGTTTTGACAGGGGTTCGCGTTGAATTTACTTACCAAACCAATTATCACAGTGAAACTCAGAATGTATTAGTTCCGTTCACAACGAATAAATTCAGATACTTCGATGTACTTCCGAGTCTCCACCTGAATTATCAGTTGACAGATAAACAAAACCTTCGGTTCTCAGCTTATCAGGGAATAAGCCGACCTAATTATACCGATTTGGTTGATTTTTACGCACAGGGTGTAAATGGTGGATCGCAGGGGAATCCATATTTAAATCATTCACGTGGGACTTGTTACGACGCAAGGTACGAAATGTACATAAACAAAGAAGAAATATTAACTGCCGGTGCTTTTTATAAATACATTGAACATCCCATTGTAGATATGCTCGGAGCTAACAATCAAACCCGTCCTGTAAATTTACCAAATCCATGTACCAACTTTGGTTTCGAGTTAGTTGGGATTAAATATTTCGGAAATTTTGGAATTAGCTGTAATTACACTTTTACTTATTCCAGAATGGAATATACAAAAAATTATTACCCTTCGCCCGATGTGGTTGAAAAGAAGATAGAAATTATTCCCTTAGTGGGTCAGTCACCCCATATTATCAATGCAGCGCTTAATTACAGAGATGTGTCATGTGGGTTTAAATGCCAGCTTGTTTATACCATGCAGGGTGAAAACCTGAAAAGAATTGAATCGGATTATGGGGCAGATACCTATCAACGCACATTTCATGATTTAGGAGCTACTGCCGAAAAGACCTTGTTTAAAAATGGACTTTTGTATGCAAAAATTAATAACATATTAAACTCAAAAGTGGAGTATTATATAAAAAAATACACGGGTACACAAGAGAGTATATCAACAAGCATGAGTTTCCTGGTTGGATTAAAATATAATTTATAAACAAACTATTTATCAATTAAAAACAAAAATCAAAATGAAAACAAAAAACTTTCTGTTAATTGCTATCGGAACTGTGATAGCATTATCGTCATGTACATCTTCAGGTAATGACCTGATTGATGCAACTGCCAATTATCCTAAAACCCCTGCAAGCTATGTAAAAAGCAGAAATCTGACAGGTGCTTTAAAAGGTACTTTGAAACAGGACTCTACCTATTATTTGGTTGGAAATGTTGCTGTAGCAAAAGGTGATACACTTGCTGTTCAGCCGGGTGCTACCATTATTGCTAAAGGAAACTTTCAGTTTCAGGTGTCAGGAACTTTGCTGAGTTTAGGAACTGAAGCTAAACCGGTAACTTTTACTTCAGGTGATGCTACACGCTTTACTGATTTGGCAACTTACACAGGACACTGGGGTGGATTTGTTTTTGATTCTACAGCAGTTTATGTTTTCGTAAAATACACTCACATTAACTTTACAGGCGGTCCTGATTCAGGTGGTGGAGCACAAGCAAGTTTTGATGTGGAAGGAAGCCAGACTTACAATGGTGGAGCTTATATTATTGTTGAAGATAGCTGGTTTTATGGTGGTATCGATGATGGTATTCACTTAGCAGGTAATATTACTACCAGTATCAAACGGAATGTAATCCAACGTCTGGGAGGTCC
>JBAWXD010000002.1:0-54943 GCA_037144275.1 Paludibacter sp.
GGCATATATCTGGTTAATAAAGACCATGCATAGTACCAGGGACGCACAACTTCTTCACTTGTTCCAAAAAACTCATCACCCAAAATATTCCAGAACCCCCAGACTTTTAATTTTTCAGGTGATTCTTTGGAATGCATGGCGTCGTCGAGCATCCACGCCACTGAACCGGAAAACCCACCATTGACAGTTTGAATAAGCGCATCGGCCATATCCGTTCCGTACATGTAATCGTACACAAACATTTGCGAATCGTCAACCGAAGCATAAGGTTTCAATTTTGCACGACGTATATTTTCATTCCAATAAAAAGTGTCAGCCGGTTCAACATACTTAAAACCAATTTCACCCATCACAATCTTTTTGTCCGGAGGAACTGCTTTCTTATACGCTTCAATTATTTTTGAATATTCCCCTGAATTTACCGTTATTTTCGAAGGATAGGTATGAATATCATATAATCCAACTATTCCTTTGAGACTTGTAGCGCAACTATCTGCCCACCATGCTTCATTCGTTTGCCAAATGGCAGCATCCGGACCGACTAATGACAGTTTATCGTTTAATTTCAAGTTCTTTAATTCATTATTAAAATATCGAATGGCATTTGCCCAAAGGGGGTAATCGCCTGCAGTTACCGACCAATCACCATTTGGCTCATTAATAAGATTATAATACTTAATACAGGAATAACCTCTTGTTTGAATCAAATAGTCAGCATATTGTGCGGCAAGCGACAGATTGGTTTCATTGATTGTTTTCGTTTCTGAATCAACCATGCCATTTCCCCAATCGCCAAACAGTACACTTACGTTTCTGCTCTGGCAATAATCCAAAATAGGCGATAAACGTTCAATATTTTGTTCCGGGACTAATTTTCCGTTGAAAATCAGTGATTTGGAATTTATCATCACCCGCATAAACTGTGGTCGCATAAAATCAAGCCGTGCATACAGTTTCTGCCAATCTGAATCAGAGATTTTTAATTCAGCATTCCCATAGTTTTGTTGGTAAGGATCCCATTCAGCACCGTTACCTAAATAACTGTCATTGATAATAATGTCGGAATGGACACTTACTTCCGCCAATGGATTATAACTTTTATTTTGAGTATTTTCAAAACCATTGGTACATCCGTATGAAAGAAAATTAAATCCGAAAATTATGAATCCGACAACAAAAAAAGGGTGTTTAATTTTCATTGAAAACAGTTTGTTTCTAGCCTGAAGCTTACTATCAAAATATCAGCTCAGGAAGTAAATTAAACGACCGATTAATGTTTCTTTACGGAAATCCAGTATTTACGGGGTTTATTTACAAATTTGTCGTAATCTTTATAAATATTTGTCCAGTCGTCAGTACCACTAAGCACAAATACAAATGCATTATCTGTTACAGTCATCTTTAAATTATTACCCAAGTCTTCAGTACCAGCATTTATCAGTGTACCGGAAGTAATTTTACCAATTGAATCTGTAAATACTACTGTTCCGGCTGCATAATCACGCATCCAATGACCCAGGCCTTTAGGAATTTGTCGATAAAATTTAGTTACATCAACCGTTTTACCGGGATTTTCAGGATTATCACCACTAAAAATAAAATTAGCAGATTTACCATCTACACCACTATTATTCATTACTTTACCGTAAGTGTTTCCTGTATCAGATATACTATCCAACGTAAATGTCAGTGTATTGTCCAACTCGGTATTTGGTCCATAAATTGATGACCAACTCAATGGTTTATCGCTGAGTTGTAACACTGCACCGCCACCATATTCAGGACCGGTACCGCCAAAAACTGTAAGTGCTTTAATATCCCAAACTCCTAAGATTGTTTCGCTAAACTCAGTTACATGAATGTTGTAATCTCTTTTTTGACCGGTTGCTGACGTGATGGTAATCATACCTGTCTTTGTGTCATTCTGAAAATTCATCGTCTGTCCTATTTCCAATGTTGACTTTGCCTGATATGATATTTCCAATTGAGTCAATTTTACATTTGTCAAATCAGGTATTACTGACACATTGATGGCTAAAGTTATGACACCTGTTGTGGCATCCGTATTCTCAATGATGGCTTTTCCAACCTGATTTTCAAACATTAGATTAATCACGGTTCTTTCGTGATTCCAGCCACCCTTTGTAATCTCTTCCAGCGGATCTTTTACGCATGACTGTATTCCGAATACAGTGATTGCTATTAAAATATATTGATAAAATTTCATATGTTTATTTTCGTTTGAATTATCTTAAACTTGCATTTAAATCTATTTCTGCCTGTGGAATTGGATAGAAAGCTGCCTGTTCTTCAGTGATACTGGTTGCTTCAGGCACATCGGTTATCACTCTGTTCCAACGGCGAAGATCGTAAAGATGGTCGCCTTCGTAAGCTAATTCCCAGGTGCGTTCTTTGTAAACGGCTTTTCGGAAATCAACAATACCTAAACCGGGCATTAAATTACCCAAACCTGCTCTGTTGCGAATTGCATTTATCAAACCATAGGCTTTAGTTGTTGGACCGGCTGCTTCAGCATATATGAGAGCTACATCTGAGTAACGGATTAAAAATGGCCGGGTACTTGTTTTATCACCAACAAAACTTGGGTCTATATACTTTCGGGTAAACGGGTAAAGAATTTTTCCGGGATAGGCTGCAATTAAGACTCCTGTTTTGTCGTACACTTTATCAACGATTAATTCAGTTTTGCGTTTGTCGGCAGCATCGAAACTATTATAAAAAGCTGTAGTTGTCTGGTAAACACTCCAGCCATCATGAGTGGCACTGTATGAGCCATTCTTATTATCTAAATAGACCGTTGCACCTCCAATATATGGAATAAACATCTTTGATATCTTAGAATATTCGCCTTCAACAGTGCCGGTTCTGTCCATCGACATAGTAAAAATATGTTCCGAACCTCTTGGTTTTTCTACATCATATATGTTCACAAGCGAACTATCAAGTGCATAAGTAGTTTGGTCATTAACAACTTTGCCGGCAAAATAGGTAGCACTGTCGTACATAACTGTTATATCACGTTTCATATCTTTGTACAAAGGCACATTATGCTCTTTGGCAGAAGCTATAAAAAGATAAGCTTTTGCTGCTAAAGATTGTGCAGCGACCCTATCGGCTCTTCCTAATTTAGGAATTGTATAAACAGGCATTAATGATTCAGCTTTTTTGCAATCAGACAAAATCAAATCATACATCTCATCTAAATTAGAAAACAAAGGCGCTGAGGTTTGTTCTAATGTTTGAACTGTTGAATTATGTTTTGGAACTAAGCCATATACACGAACAAGATTGAAGTAATTCCACGCTCTGAGGAAATAGGCTTCACCTAAATACTGATTTTTTAGTGCCTGATCATAATCGCCGTTAGAAACATTCTGAATCACAGCATTGGCTCTGTTTATGCCTATAAAAGCATAGGTAAAATAATACTGCAATACCGTATTGGTTTTGAAACTGGGGATATTCCAGTTGTTCAAATCAGTAGCATCCTGACTTTCGTCGGGTTTGGGTGTAATGTTTTCAGTAGGCAATTCACCCAGATAAAATACACCTCTGGAATATTCCAGAAAAGTTAGTGTGGCGTATGCATAATCTACCGCAGCATCAGCATCGGCTGCCGATTTAAAGAAGTTGCTTTCTGAATAAAACCCATAAGGTTTTTCCTCCAAGCTACACGAACCTAGGGCTAACACACTGCAAAGTGCAAATAATTTTATTTTCGTTTTCATGGTTAATCAATTATTAAAAGGTTAAGTCAACACCAAATGTCCATTTGCTCAAGCGAGGATAACCACCCCAATAAACGCCATCGAGTCCAACTTCCGGATCGTAACCTTTGAACTTTGTAAATGTATATAAATTCGAAGCATTAAGGTATAGACGTGCTTTTGATATGATGCTCTTATGTGGAAGATTAAAATTATACCCTATATTCAAATTTTGAATTCTCAAATATGAACCATCCTGAATCCACCAATCTGATAAATTCACCAATCTTCCATCCTTTAACGATGGATATAAATTTGTGGGATTATCAGGAGTCCATCTTAGTGGTTGATTACTTGGCGAATTAAATGCCTGTGTATTCAAAATTTGCTGGCCGAAAGCACCATTCAAAAAGATACTTACATCAATATTTTTCCAACTCACATTTAAACCCATACTGGCTGTAAAATCAGGATTTGGATTTCCGATAATCGTTCTGTCCTTTTCATTTACAATGCCATCGCCATTGTAATCTACATATTTGAACTCACCTGGTTTTGCTAAATCAGCACTCAAACCGGCATTAATACCCTCGCTTATTGTCTGTACAATTCCATCCGTTTTGTAACCATAAAATGCATTTATTGGTTGACCTATTGCCAGAATATTGGTATAAGCGCGGAACATCGAAACACTGTTACCGGCATATTCAAATTTCATTCCTGTATTCGGGTCGGTAAGTAAGCCTGAAGTCAACTCGTTACCCAAACTAACGACTTTATTTTCGTTCCTAGCAAAAATAAAATTGCCACTTACTTTCCAGTCCTTTGTATTTAATATATCGCCATCAATTGTTACTTCAAACCCACGGTTCTGAATTTTCCCGTCATTAATCCACATTTTATTATAGCCTGATGAATAAGCCAAATTACGTTCGCGCAATAAATCGCTGGTTTCTTTATCGTAAACATCAAATGTAATGCGCAATTTTCTCTTGAAAAATGCCATATCCAATCCTAAATCTGCTTGCGATGTAGTCTCCCACTTTAAGTCAGGATTAGGGATTCCGCCCCAAATATTGTAAATATATTGCATTCCAGCTACATAACCCGGACCAATGGTTGTTACCCACACACCATCATCGTAATATTTACCGGTACCATATCGGCTGAGTGTCTGATAAGGACTGATACCCTGATTTCCTGAAACACCATAACTAAAACGGGGTTTCAATTCATCAAATACATTCAGATTCTTGACAAAATTTTCTTCGTGTGCTTTCCAGCTTACAGCACCTGAAGGAAACATAGCCCATTTATTGTTTGCCCCAAACTTTGACGAACCATCGGCACGAGAAGTAAATGTAGCAAGATATTTGTTGTCGAATGTATAATTTAAGCGAAACATCCCTGACATAAGTTTGGTTTCGGAGAATCCATTATTAATAATATTTTTTTGAGGATTACCGGTACTCATATTTTCATTTTGTAGTGCTTCGTTTACAAAGTCCATAGCTGCAAGTGATGAACTCCGTGAAGTATAATCTTCATATGAAAAACCAGCCATTGCACCAAGATCATGTTTTCCAAAAGCTTTCTGAAAATTTAAGAAATTCTCTGAAACAAGGTTTTCGCCTTCCCAATTACTTATTTTGGCATAACCATTATTAAAAGTTCCGGCCTCTGTATATACTTTGGGATAGTACTGGTCACCAATAGACTTACCATATTTATAATTAATCTGACTGGTAAGTTTTAGAGCCGGTACAATCTGCCATTCCAAGGCTGCCGAAGTTATTACATCGAGCATATTGCTGATATTTTTCTGAAGGTTGGTGATAGCTAACGGGTGACTGAAATCCTGACTACTTGTCAGATAATAATTTCCTTTTTCGTCGTAAACCGGTAAAATTGGATTACGATAATATGCCAAACCTCCATTTGAATTACGAAATCCTTTCGACAAAATATTGGAAAATCTGATTTTTACATTTTTGTAAATGTTATGGTCGACACTCAGGTTATATCCACCTTTTGAGTAATCATCATTGATATAAACCCCCTGATCGGTATAATAATTAGCACTCAGATTAAATAATGTTTTTTCAGTTCCACTCGATACGGTAATTGTCGTATTATTAGAAATTGGTGATTTTCTGAATACAATATCATCCCAACGGGTATTAGTTTTCCAGGTAGTGGAAAGTTCCTGAATGGAAGGGTAATAAACCCCTGTCGATGAAACTTCACCAATATACATGGCAGGGAAACCACCATTTATACGAGATTCGTTATTCAATGATGCCATTAATACCGGGTCACGCCACAAATCAAGTTGAGAATTAAATTCAGAAGCAGTAACCTGCTGACTTATCTTTACAGTTGTTTTACCTATTTTTGCTTTTTTGGTTGTTACCATAATAACACCATTAGCACCGCGTGAACCATATATAGCTGAAGCAGAAGCATCTTTCAGAACCTCCATACTTACAATATCTGCGGGATTTATTTGTTTTAAATCACCTGCATCTCCCAAAGGGAAACCATCAACCACTATTAAGGGTGCATTTGAACCATTCAACGAACTACTTCCACGAATACGAACGGTTGAACCTGCTCCGGGATCTTGTGATGAATTGATTACCTGTAATCCGGCTGCACGTCCCTGAAGTAGACCTTCGATGGAATTTGCCGGAATGCTTTTCAATGTTTCAGCTTTAACCGAAGTTACTGAACCGGTAACATCGCTTTTTTTGACACTCCCATAGCCTACTACCACAACTTCGTTCATCGATACGGCAGACTCCTGTAAAACGATATTCATTTCTCCTTTACCTGAAATCATTACAGATTGAGATTCCATACCTACATACGAAAAATCAATTGCTGAGTTTTTAGCTAGTTCGTTTATAGAAAATTTTCCATTTACATCGGTTATTGTCCCAATTGAAGTCCCTTTTACTTTTACCGACACACCTATTATTGCTTCGCCTCTGGCGTCCTTTACTATACCGCTTAACTTTATTAGGGCTGACTGGGGAAAAACAGTTGTTGACATGCTAAGTAAACTGATAACTAAAAAACATATCGTCATTTTTAAAGTAAAAATGCTATAGGTTTTGTTTTTTTGATTTCGTTTCATGTAATTAGAATTAGATATTTATTCAATAAATTCAATACAAAAGTATCAATTCTTTATTCTGCATTAGTGTCTTTATTCGCTAATGAATGATACTTTCTTGAAAGATTATTGTTTCATATTTTTTTAAATTGTTTTCTGAAGTTTCTTTTCTTGTTTTTCAACGATAGGTGTTTGTGTCATAAATTTTAATAATTCGTGGATATTGCAGGTAGCAACTCCAACATATTTATCAGCAGCACCATAATATACATAAAGAACACCGTCTAAAATCACATTGCCGGTGGGGAATACACAACCGTTATAATATCCTTTTGTTTCAAAATCAAACTCCGGTTCAAGCAGACAATCGGATGTACGTGCTATTATCTTTAAAGGATTTTCCAGATCCAAAAGTACAGCACCAACCCGATAATAACCAAGTCCACCATTTTCAACACCGTGATAAAGTACTAACCATCCTTTATCGGTTTTCAATGGAGGTGTACTTCCTCCGATTTTTTCTTCCCAGGTTCCTTCAATTCCTGTCAGTAACAAATGACTCTCTTTGTCTTCCCAGTTTAAAATATCATCCGAGAATTTTATCCATATTGACGGATATTTCACACCATATTTTTTGCCAATATACTGTTTTGGGCGATGCAATAAAGCATATTGACCATTAATTTTTTCAGGGAATAAAATTACATCCCTGTCATCCAATACCGGTGAAGTTAAACGCCCAAGACGACGAAATTTTTT
This sequence comes from Paludibacter sp., assembly GCA_037144275.1. Classification (GTDB taxonomy): domain Bacteria; phylum Bacteroidota; class Bacteroidia; order Bacteroidales; family Paludibacteraceae; genus Paludibacter. The sequence goes on from JBAWXD010000002.1 coordinate 7,606, forward strand.
GAAATCGGTAGTTACAGCTAGACCTGTATTTCCAATATTTTGCTTTACTGCTGCAGGTGCATCTTCACCACATTCAGGCAACATGATTTCATCGTGACCAAAATTCCAGTATTGTCCCGGAGGATAAGCCCGATAAGCATAGGTTATATAAAATTCATTGTCAAACTTCACAATGCCTGCATCCTCCACACCGCCGGAATCAGGTCCGTTCTCACTTGGTCCAAATACTGGTTTGTCAGACATGCGCTTAAAATGATAACCATCTTTGCTTGTAGCCAACCCAAAACGAATCACATGCTCGCTATCGTTTCCTGCTGCTCGGTAAAGCATATAAAATGTCCCGTTATCATAAATCACCCCCGGATTACAGGTTACCAAACTCTCCCATTCATTTGATTCTAATGGAGAAAGAATTGGGTTCTGATTAAATTTCTCAAATTTCATACGTTCATTTTTATTTTTATATAGTTGTCGTATGGAACTCGCAAGGAACAAGGTCCTTTGGCTTAAACGTCAGTTTTAATGCTCGTTTCATGCGTCAAATATTATTGTAATTATATAATCTTAAAGAATTGTTTTTAGCTGAAATATACCCAGATTACAGCACAGCATCCTAATAAGATGGCTGCCCAAACGCGATAGTTGCTATGCCATGCTACTGATTTCAACTGCTGAGTCTCATTTTTAAAATCCTGAATGGAAAAAGTAGTTTCTGCTAGTTTTTCTTCAGTTGGCTTTGCAAAAAACAGACTTGTAATGTAAATAACCAACAAGCTGAAAACAAACAAATAAGGCACAATAAGCAAAAAATGAAGATGCCCGAAAATGCTTGTTTTAAAGAAAACCATCCCAATTGCAATTGCCAAACCGGACATTAACCCTACAAAAGCACCTGTACCATTTACCCGTTTATTGAATATGCCAATGATAAATGCGGCAACAATAGGTGGCGCGATATAGGATAGCATTTCCTGATAATATTTAAGCAACGAACCAAACTTTCCAATTTGTGGTGCCCAGAAAGCTGCCAACACAATTACAACTACCGATGCTATTTTACCAACCCGAACTAATTTCTGAGAATCAGCATTTTTGTTGAATTTAGAGTAAAAATCCATAGTAAACAAAGTAGCTGTTGAGTTCAGTATAGCACTGAGCGTGGCGGTAAGTGCCGAAAGAAGTGCTGCAAGCAAAACACCTAACAACCCAATTGGCATAAGTTTCAATACCATAGTCGGATAAACCATATCAGGTTTTTCTAATCCGGGAAATAAATTACGGGAGATAAGCCCTGGAATGGCTATGATAAATAATGTGCTTAGTGTGAGAAAACCTGTAAAAAGAACTCCTTTTCGTCCTTCGTCCAACGATTTTGCACTTAGAACACGTTGAACCAAGGTTTGATTATTCGCCCAAAAATATAAACCCAACACAGGCATCCCTACAATTAATCCCAACCAGGGTGTAGCGGTATCGGTAAGAGGACGAATAAGTTTTATGAGTATATCATCAGATGCAACTAAATTGTAGAAATAATCACTACCTAAATGGAAACACATGTAAGTAAGTAACATAGAACCAATAATCAAAACTACTGCTTGTATAAGCTCTGTATTAATAACTGACGAAAGTCCACCAGGAATAGAATAGGAGGCAGCAATAAGTGCAAAGATGATAATAATGAGCTGTAAATCTGCACCCGGGAATAACAGTTTGATAATTAAGGCTGCTGCATAAAGAGCTCCGGCAGCATCTAAGAAAATATTTCCAATAATACATATCCCTGAGAAATAGTAACGTGAACGCTGATCGAAACGTCTTTCAAGAAATTCAGGGATAGTAAAAATATTTGATTTTATATAAAGAGGTAGAAGGAATAATGCGAAGAAAACCATTACCACAGTTCCGGTTAGATTGTAATTGAATACTGCTAAACCGGTATCGTAAGCATCACCCGATTGACCGATAAGTGTTGTGCTTGAAATACTGGCCGCAAATAGCGATAATCCAACGATCCACCAGGGCATAGATCTTCCGGCGAGGAAATAAGATTTCGAATCTGAACTGTTACCTTTTTTCAGACCCCACCATATAATAAATGACAGATATACAACTACAATAATAAGGTCAATAACTCCGATTGAGAAAGTATCCATTTTATTTTAAATTTAAGTACATTTTTATTCCGCTACAAAATTATAAGTATTGCTGTTATTTTATGTGTGTTTTTTTGCTAATTAGTTGTATTATTTTGAATTCTGTATTGTTGTATATTGAAAATTTATACTTTTGCAGAACCAAATGAACACATTCAGTAATAATTCAAATAAATTAGATAAATTCTATTAAATAATTACGCTTCAATTATTTTAATATGCTTAATTACAGCTATATGAAATTGTAAATTTTTAAATTGTAAATGAAATAATATGAATGATATACAAAAAGAAATCACCCCTATTTCGGCCGAAGACTTATTCATTGTATTGAATCATCCTAATGCAGATTTTGATTACCCTGTGCATTATCATTCCGATTATGAGATTAACCTTGTATTAAACGACAAGGGAAAACGAATTACCGGAGACTCTATCGAGCCATTTAATGAGTTGGATTTGGTCATGATTGGCCCAAATCTTTCGCATGCATGGCGTGGTGAAATTATTAAGGGTAACCATGTTATTACAATTCAGTTTTCTGATCAGATTCTCAATTTCCCTATGCTTCAGAAACGTATGTTTTCGTCGATTAAACAGCTTCTGATAGATTCACAACGTGGATTAACTTTTTCATATGAAACAAAATTACAAATCAGCGTTAAGATCTTGCAACTCACTAAAATGCAGGGTTTTCACACCGTGCTTGAATTTCTTTCCATACTTTACGATTTATCCATTGCCGACCGACATGTTTTGGTAAGCAATATTTTCGATACAAAAGATACTATTCGTTCATCAAAAAGCCGCCGAATTGCCAAAGTGTGCGATTATCTCGAAAAGAATCTTGAAGAAAACATTAAACTTTCCGACGTATCATCACTTGTAAGTATGTCGGATTCGGCTTTCAGTCACTTCTTTAAGAAAAAAACAAATTGTACTTTTATTGATTACATTACCAACTTACGCATCGCCCGTGCCTGCCAAATGTTATCTGAAACCAGTAACACTGTTGCCGAGATATGCTATTCATCGGGCTTTAATAATTTATCCAATTTCATACGTATTTTCAAAAAGAAAAAGGGAATGACGCCGAATGAATACAGACTGTTTCTGAAACAAATGTTGATTAAATATTAACACAACATTATTGTAAAAGAATCGACACCCTTTGAATTTATTCAAACCAAAGGTTGCCGATTCATTCAACAAATTTATTTTATCAACTTGTAACTTTTGTTGCCATCAACTACCAGAACATAAATACCTTTCCCTAATTCGCTGGTATTAATAACAGATTTTCCTATAACTTTTTGTTTGATTATAAGTATTCCTAAAGCATTATAAATTTCAATACCCGATACCGCACCTTCTACAGATATTTGATTACTAAAGTTTGTTGGATAGACTTTTGTTTCAGATGAAACTGATCTGAAATCTGCAGTAGTCATATTATTTGCATATTCTTCTATTTTCAGACAGTTAATATATGCATTTAAAGATAATGGAGTTGTACAAATGGTAGTTAATGATATTGCACCCGTACCATCAGGTTGTACCAATCCGGAAGCATAAACTGTACTATTATTCCCATAATAAGTTACCGCTTTGGTAAGTGTATCTGTTGGGGTCAAAGCATATAAAACATTGTTATTTGTTGTATAATTCACTTTTTGACCGATATAAACTGTTCCTCCCAAACCGACAGCACTCGAACTTTGTAAAGCGCCCACTGATGGAGAACCTGCCCCCTGAAGGGTATATTGGGTAGCACGATCTGTGGCAGAATTTCTCGATCCAAAGATTTTGAATTTGTATTTTTTGGAGGGATTTAATCCCGAAAATGTAATTACAGGACCATTACTTGTCGCACTGGTAAAGATATAGTCTTCAGTGGCAGTGGCAATGGCTAATTCGCTGTTGTTGCCAAATTGCGAAGCAAAAGGGGTTAACAGTGCTCCATTCAGTTTTCCGTTAGAACTAAACGTACCGGAAGTAAATGCCAGTGTAAAACCTGAATTTGCATTACCGGAGTTAATTAAATTGGTGAAAGGAGGATAAGTAGGACTCCAGCCGGTTCCTCCGGCGGCATTAGATATATTATTCCAGTAATTTCCTTTTGCATCCGGGTTGGTGGTTGCGTCACCATTGGTACCTTCCATTGGTCCAAAATCGAAGAAAAGATTTTGATTTAGCGACATAACGGAACTAACCGTTAATGTTTGTGGTACGCTGCTAGCTGCATTAAAAACAGTATTTCCAGGCTGTGAAGCGGTGATAGTAGATGAACCGGCTCCAACAATCGTAATGGCACTTCCGCTTACCAAAGCAACAGCGGTATTGGAACTTGTCAATGTTACTGCCAATCCCGAACTGCTCGATGGAGAAACAGTAAAGGGTGCATCTGCATCCGTATTTGAACTAAGTGACCCAAATGTGATGGTTTGATTCTGTTTATTTACAGTCAAGGCCTGAATTACATTGGTAGCTGCAGCATAAGTACCGTTACCCGACTGCGAGGCAGTAATATCGGTAGTGCCTCCACCTACAATGCTGACTGTACTACCCGAAACAGTTGCAACAGCAGTGTTGGAACTGGCATACGACACCGTTAAACCGGAGCTGGCAGTGGCTGTTAGATCAAAGGGTGCATCGCCGGTAGTTTTAGCGGATAATGCGCCAAATGTAATGGTTTGAGTAGTCAGTGAAGCACTCACATTCAATGTTTGATCTACACTTGTGGCGGCTTCATAACTAGCATCGCCGGCTTGTGAAGCCGTGATGGTGGTTGTTCCTGCGCCTACAATATGAATCTGACCGGAAATAATGGTTGCTACAGCAGTATTGGAACTGGCATAACTAACTACTAATCCCGAACTGGCAGTTGCCCCTGGAGCATAGTCTGCATCGCCAATAGCTTTAGTTGGTAAAGATCCAAAAGTAATGGTTTGATTTCCTTTGTATTCGTCCATTTTCATACAATTCATATAAGCATTTTGTCCTGTTATGGCTGTTGACAAGGTCAATGTAAATTCACCTGAACCAGATACGTTTAATGGAGTAAGATAATCACTCACATAGGTATTACAATTATTCCCGGTATAAACAGTGGACAAAGTGTATGAACCACCACTCGTAAGTTGATATCCGTTATTGGTATTTACATTATAACCCGTAGTAAGCGAATAAACTGTACCATACGAGGCAGATGCAGCGGTATTAGATGAGTTTAGAGTTCCAACAGTAGTCGCAGCCCCCACTATGGTATATCTGGATGTTTTTAAAACATCACCCGTGCGAGAACCAAAAATCTTAAACTTATAGCGTTTTGCCGGGTTTAAACCTGAAATTTTAAATGCAGGCGAAGCAGTAGCAGTATACCAGTAATCTTCTGTAGCAGTTGCAATAGCCAGGTCAGTATCACTACCACCGGCAGTAAACTGAGATGCATAAGGTGTTCTTAGCGCACCGTTAAGTAATCCATTAGGGACGAATCCTGCTACAGTTGTTGTTAATGCATACGTTGAGGCTGTACTGGCAGTATTTACTAATGCCGTAAAAGCAACACCAGCGGCTACACTTGAGCCACCCGAACCGTTAGCAATATTATTCCAATACTTCCCATTGGCATCAGCTCCCGAAGTAATATCACCATTTGTACCTGTTGTAGGTCCAAAGTCGAAAAGAAAACTTTGCGATAAAGTTTGAGCATTCAAGCCCGTTAAGCCTGCCATAAAGCAGAATAAAAAGAATAGTTTTTTCATGGTAGTATTGTTTAATTAGCAAATAAAATGTTGTATGTTTATCTTCCTGTGTAAAAATTACTTTAGTATTTATTAGGCAACCTTTATTTAGTGATAATAAATTTTCTATTAACCTCACGACCACTTTTTTCGATCACTTTTAAAAAGTAAATTCCGTGTTGAAACTGGCTCATATTGAGTTCCAATCGGGACTTGTTTTCATCGGTTTTTTTTAGAATAGTTTTCCCTGAAACATCATAAACTTCAACAGATTTGATAATATCTGTGCTTTCTACAAAAAGAAGGTCTTTCACCGGATTTGGATAAATTAATTGATTCTGAGAACTCACATTATCAACTGCCGATATTACTGATAAAATATTAATGGCATTATTCCATGTATCCGTTTTAAACGGTGCAGCTGGTAAACCCTCTTTATTTGTTAAATTTGGTTGTAAAGCAGCTGTATAGGCATATTTTACTACAGCCGGAACTGCAACATTTGGTGACGAAACTTCCACCGTATTACCTACAATATTCGCTGTAGCTGCATAAAACACTCCATTAGTTCCTGCAATTTGAAATTCTTTTAAGGCTGCACCATCTTTTGAAATTAGTCCGGTTCCAATACTTGCAGGATGAAACGAAATAATCATTTTATTCCCCTGGACAGTATTTGATTTATAAACCGGACCGGAATACGTAATGTTTTGTCCGTAATCTTTGGCCAATGCCCATTTAGCCAATCGTTGACCTACTTCAAGTTTATTTTCGGGATGAACATCGGTCGGACTTGAATCAACAATATCAACTGTTACAGCCATTCCGGTATTGGCGATGGTTAGCATATTGGTTTGAGCATCTCTGAAAGAAGGCCAGTTTGTATCTGTATAGGCAGGCAATTGAACATAATAAAACGGAAAATTTCCGACCCCCCATCTTGTTCTCCAGTCCTGAAGCATGGCACCGCAAAGCTTTGTGTAAAATGCACCATCCAAGGTATTTGCTTCACCCTGATACCAGAGTGCTCCTTTGATGCCGTAAGGAATAATGGGTGCAAGCATGCCATTGAACAAATTTGTTGGGCGATATTCCGGATTTGTGGCCAATGGAGCAGTGTCATAAGGTGCAAGTATTTTCGCATTAAACTCTGTATCGGCAGCCAATGTTTCACGACTCATCCAGGCCTCACACCTTGAACCACCATAAGCAGCTTCCAACAATCCTATTGGGATATTTACCTGAGAATTTTGATTTAATTCCCTTCCAAAATAATAGGCAACAGCTGCGAAACTGGCCACATTGCTTGGGTTACATTCGAGCCAGGTTCCGTCACAATTATCTGTAGGTGCTATTCTTGCCGTTTTAGCAACTTTGAATAAACGAATATTCGGATAGTTGGCTGCTGCAATTTCTGAAGCATAATTTTTAACTCCTCTGGTACCTCCCGACACAACATTCATATTGTATTCCATGTTCGATTGTCCCGAACAAACCCACACATCCCCAATCAATACATTGCTAAGTTGAACTGTGTTTGTTGTACCTTTAAAAGTAAGTGTATAGGGTGTTGCTTGTCCCGAAATGGCTTTCGGCGTTTGAATCGTCGTACTCCATTTGCCATCAGCGCCGGCTTTTGCAGTAGCAGTCTGCCCCCAACCGGCCGTAATTACAACATTATCATTTGGCAATGCCCAACCCCATAGTGCCGTTTGCATATTTTGCTGAATCACCATATTGCTTGAGAAAACATTGGGTAGAGTAACAGTATTATAAACCGGTTTAGCAGCCAGTATCACATCATCAATATAAAATGTGAAAGCGGGTGCATTTGCCCAGGCCATTGGCATAAGTGTTATCACATCATATAAATAGGATGGATAGGAAGTAAGATCAATCGAAACGTCTTGCCATTGGTTTGGTGTTGAATATGACAGATATTGTGCAATCTGCTGATATACAGTATTGTTGGCTTTACTTTCTAATTTCAACAATGAAAAGTTAAATCCCTGTGATGCATACAGTTTAAATTTGATCTTTTCGTGAATGGCTGTATTTATTTTAGTAGTTGTATTAAATGTTATACCGCCCGTATTATTTGCAGCTACTGATACTAATCCCACATTTCCGGTACCATTTGGATTGCCGGCTATCGATACTGAATTACCTCCCCACGCACCTGTAGGTGCTATTACATTATCAAAGTTACTTACAATCACATCCTTTGTAGAATCAGCCACATATTTCTCGATAAACGTAACATTATCGACATAAAAATCAAAAGATGGTTTTGAATCAAATGCGGCAATTTTCAAAGCTACTTTATTATATGTTCCAATACTTCCCGCCACCAAGCCACTCAATGAAATATAAACATCTTGCCATGCTCCTGCACCGGTATATCTGTACGTACCAGTCCAATCTTCGGATGCAGTCCATTCCGGCGTAATGAATCCCGGCACAAAACGATAGTTTGTTTCGGTTGACTTCACACTAATTTTTAAAAACTGATATGGGTTTGCATCAAAATTGGCAGGAAGTGTAAAATAGATAAACTCACCGGTGTTATTGGCAGGTACCGTTATTTTTCCGGTGCCGTTTACTGTTGTCATGGTGCTTCCAAAAGCACCGGAAACACCTGTGTAACAGGTGATATCGTTAAAATTACTCAACACTAAATCTGCAGAATAAAGACTTAAGTTACAAAGAATAATACATACGAAAAGGATTGTTTTTTTCATTTTTAATATTTTAAAGATTTAGACCAAAAACTGTTTCACAAATAACTGCAAAAAATCAGCTACAAACATACTGTTATTTTTCTTATCGTTTTTTGATAATTCGGATAAATGATTGTATTATTTTGAAAAATCAAAACATTACTCCTTCAATTAAATAAGTCACTTTAGCTGATATATCACTGCTTACAATTTAGTGTTTATTGCCTGCAATATTAATTTAAATTATTGGAGTAATTTAAAGATAAAACATTATTTAATATACCTTTATCTATAATCCAATAAATCAATATCATACCTGATTCGTTTTAAATGGATCGTTATATAAATACTCCGGTGCATTTAATTTAGCTTCGCCGGGTGCATAGGGTGGAGATGATTCAAGCTGTAAGGCTATTTCATTATCCAGTTCAATACGCTCAATTTGAGGAGCTAAATACTCCTGATTTGGTGTTTCCATGGTTTTCAGAGTTTAAAAAATTAATTGGTCTGTTCGATTTGTCTATTCAGGTCTCTTACTCTTTTGGAGTAATGAGACCTGAATTTTGCAAACAAAAACAACAAATTACCTAAAATTAATCAACAATTATTTTTTTCATTATTCTCTTACCTTCATTTGTTATTTTTAGCAGATAAACACCTGAAAGTAAGTTGTTATTCTGAAGTACAGTTGTTCCTGTCAGATTTTTTGAAATGATTTTCTGACCAATAGCATTGAATACATCAAGCACTGCTCCGTTCGTAGTACCATTAATCACTATTTGTCCGTTAGGGGTTGAAATCCATACATTACTGTTGCTTTCAGCATCTATTCCGGTGGTTATCGAAGGAGCACGGAATGTCAGTGTGAAACGGCTTGTATTATTCGTTGCAATAGCCGACGTAAAAGAATAACTACTTCCATCACTCAGGTCGGTTATAACCGGATTATTCATATCCAAATTATCCTTCAAAATCAATCCTGTTCCAGTCTCGAAGTTACTGAATTGTGATGCTTTAATACTGTATGTTCCTGAAGAGAGTGTATTGAACCCAAGCGGAATTTCAGTATCGTAAGGTATGGTTTTCAATCCATTAATAGCCAATTGTTCGCTACATGCGAGCGTATAAATTTCGGCTATCGATGCCGAGTTGTTAAACATTTTTGGTGAATCATAAGTATCATAACTATTCGATGCATCCGGATTACAGTAAATCACCGTTTCATCCGTATTTGTTCCTTTCGATACCTGAAGTCGTAATACTGACTGAGAAACTGTATTAGTTGATTTAGACTTGAAAATCGGGTCAGTAATTACATTAGGAGTTTCAACCGTACCAGTATTTTGCGAACCTTTGTGTGAACGCATAGCATTTGTAAAATTCAGGGTACCGGAGCTATATCCGTTATCAACCCGAACCCAGAAGGCCTGCATAGGTGGAATATGACTGTTTACCGTCTTTCCACTATTACTGATATACATTTTGCCTAAAGTGTTATAAGTATCAAACTGATAAGTAGCGTTATCTATCGTTTTTGTACGCTGCCAGATGGTGGTCAACAAGTGGGTTGATGCTGCCGATACCTGATCCCAGTCCAGATAGGAAGGATATGGATTCCCAACCAGATTGAACCCGGCATTTGACGGAATATCACTGCGATAAATAGTTGTGGTAGGCAAAGAACCGGTATTTAGTGTGCCGCTAAAGCTAACCACCCCATCAGCAGCCATATTGGCAACATATCCCTGAGTGGCTGTTAAACCGGTCGAATTCAAAGAAATGGGAGTCCATGGAGTTGCCGGTAAAACAACACTTCCTTTTGTTTCATCATACCAATACAGTTTATTAGAACCACCTGCCGGATTAAATACTGCCGCTGTTGCAGCATTTACAGGACTACTGATATACCAGTTACGACCGGCAGTGAGATATTGTTGAACGGTGGCAGTACCGGCTACACTCAATCCTCCGCTTGTATTTAAATCCAATAAAGTACCTGTTCCAGTCTCATCACTGTAAATCGTTACATCCATTGCGGATAAATTTACTCCGTTGTTTATGGTAAGTTTACCACCTTTATCTACCGTTATGTTGTTGATACTTCTCGATGCATCCAATGTAAGTGTTCCTGTACTTGATACTGTTACATTAGAACTAGGTGTTATATCTGCCGACGCCAAGCTACCTGACACATTAACAACAGGACGTGTAACCGTCAATACTTGGGATACTTCTGCTGCTGCATCAAAACTTGCATTGCCGGCTTGGTAAGCCGTAATGGTAGTTGTTCCTGCTCCAACAATGTGAACTTGCCCCGAAACAATTGTTGCCACAGCTATATTGGAGCTACTGTATGTAATCGGCAATCCTGAACTGGCCGTTGCCGGACTAAAATCTGCATCACTGGTGGTTTTGCTGGCTGTGGCAGCAAGTGTAATCCCGTTAGACTCCATCATTCTCATTAAGTTCAAGTGTGCATAACTTCCAGCCGTTTTAGTTACAGTAACTTTTATTGCGCCTGTTCCATCGGGTGTTATTGGTGTAGATGTATATATACTGTTTGTATTTGCATCATATGCAGCACCACCAACTGTACCTATTGCTAGTCCAGTTGTAGTTTGTGTACCTTCTACAGCGGTTACATTAGATCCAACAAGTGAAAATTTCGTTGTTCTAGTTGTAGTTGCAGTTCTACTTCCAAAAAAGGAAAATACATAAACTTTGTTCTGATCTAACCCGGTAATTTTGAAACTTGAAGAAGTACAATAAAAATAATCTGACGTAGCCGATGCAATTGCAAATATGCCTAACTGTGCCACTTCTGGAGACACCAGACCTCCATTTCCAGCACCAGTATTCGATCCAGTAAAGGCAGTTGTTATTGTAAGTTTATAGGTAGTTGCAGTATTTGTACTGTCGACCAAATTAGGGTATTCAGTGTTTGCAGTAGTAGTTGATAAACTATTCCATGTCTTGTTTGGATCGTTGGCTCCTGTTGTAGCAGTAGGTCCAAAATCGAAATACAAGGATTTTTTACCATAAGAAACTATTGGGGTTTTAACCAGCGTCAAATCATCGATATAAAAGGTAAATGCCGGTAAACCTGACCACGCAGCAGGCATTAATGTAATCACATCGTATGAATTGGTTGTTGCTGAAGATATATCTATCGTTATCTCCTGCCATTGATTTGGTGTTGTATAGGCTGGATTTGGTGATATCTGTTGTCCGGTTAATAATTTAGCTTTGTCTTCTAATTTTACATAGGTAAATGTAAATGCCTGTGTAGCATAAACTTTAAAACGGATTTTATTATGTGTCGATGTATTTATTTTGTCTGCTGCTGTAAAAGAAATTCCACCAGCATTACTTGTCGGCACAGATACCAATCCTACATTTCCCGCACCACTTGGATTAATCGCAGTTGAAATGCTTGGTCCGCTCCAAGCACTCACACTGCTATTCACATTATCGAAATTACAAACAGTTACATTCCTTGTGTAATCTGGCACATACGCTTCAACAAATGTTACATTGTCAATGTACATATCAAAAGATGGCTTTGCGTCATTGGCAGCAACTTGCAGTGCTATTTTGTCATACGTTCCGGCACTACCCGCCGTCATACCGCTTAATGGTATATAAATATCCTGCCATGCTCCTGCACCGTTATATTTATATTGACTACTCACGTCGGTTGATCCAGTCCATGCCGGAGTTAACAAAATCGGAACAAAACGATAATTCGTTTCAGTTGATTTAACACTAATTTTCAAATACTTGTACGAACTAACATTAAATAATGCAGGCAACGAAAAATAGATATATTCGTTGACATTATTGGCAGGAACAGTTATTTTCCCTGTCCCATCAGTAGTACTCCAAGTACTTCCCCATGCACCTGACTGTGCTTTATAACAAGTAATGTCGTTGAAATTATTCAACACTAAATCTGCCGAATAAAGACTTACGCTACAAAGAATAACAAATAATAAAATGATTGACTTTTTCATTTTTTTTGGAATTTAAAATTAAACACAAATGACCCAATAACCGAATGGTTACTATACTTCTAAAATTAATTACAAAAATATAGGTATAACAATTGCCGGAATTACACAATTCAGTCAAATGATTATACTTTCTTGAACATTTATGCTCTGTTTTATCAAAAAAATACCATCCTGAATAATTGTCAGAATGGTATTTGCTTAATTAAAAGCTATTTAAGATAATTTATAAATATTTACAATGCGTTTCCAACTATAATTTTTTCAACAGTTCTTTTGCATGAACTCTTCAAACGAACGATATAAACACCAGTTGGAATGCCCGATAATTCAATTGTCTCATCCCCATTTATTCGATAGTTTCTCACGATTTTCCCTGTAAGTGATATCAACTCGACCCATGCTTCGCCTATACATTTTACATTTAAACTATGTTGTGCGGCTGAATAACGAATTTCAGAATCTGCAAGCTTTTTATCTTCAGTTCCGGAAATAAGATAATTTTTTACCAATGTGATGTCATCAATATAAAAACTGAAAGCTGATTTATTCGACCATGCTTCGGGAAACAACACAATCCTGTCGTAGGCATTACTGGCTATTGTAGATACATCCATGGATAGCACCTGCCACTGGCCTGGAGTTGTATAAGCCAGACTCAAGGCCAGGGATTGATTAAGAGTACTGTTGGTTTGGTCTTCCAGTTTCCCGGAAGTAAAATTAAATGCTTTTGAAGCGTATATTTTAAAATTAATTTTATCGTGTATTATTGTATTAATTTTATCAGTAACCGTAAAGGTAATACCTCCTACATTCCTCGAGGGCACAGATACGAATCCAACTTTAGCTGTGCCACTTGGATTGCTAACAGTCGTTATAGTATTACTGCTAAATCCACTCATGGGTGAAATCATATTATCGAAATTACAAACGATGATATTGCTTCCATAAGTTGGAACGTAATTATCTACAATACTTACCCCATCGGCCATTACATACATGGAAGGCAAATCCTTACTAAACAAACTCAAAGGGCTAGTATACATGGTCATAAAATCAGTAACTGAGGCTTGTCCGCTGAAAACTGAATAGTAATGTGTTCCTATCAAGCTAGGATCATATTTATTTCGCCACATAACCACCATACTAACCCGTTTTCCGCTAAGAGGGGCAAGTATTTGTTTTGTCCAATAGTCTGTACAATCAGACCCGTCTGCATTTATTATTCCTTCTATTCCTGTTTCTGTTACTCCACAGGGTTTTTTCTTTAGTTGTGATAGTATTGCGAGATTAGTAAGATTTGTACTAAAAGCATCTGTATAAAGTCCATGATAGCAATCCATGCCAATAAAATCCACATAATCATCACCCGGCCAGCGAAATAGAATGTCATTAATGGTTTGAAGACCGTCCAACTGAGGTGATATGGCATAAATAAACTGATGAACGCCTTTGGTGTCGCGTAAATAGGATACGGTAAACCGCCAGAGATTTATAAATTCTTCTTGTGTTGTGCAGGCAGTACTCCACCATGACCAGGATTGTGTGTGTTCGTGAAAAGGGCGAAATATAATAGGGATTAAATTTCCCTGATTGTCTTTTAATGTAGCCGCAAAAGCCGCCAACCGATCGAGCCAAAGCTTTAAACGAATATTTGTGGCGCTGCCATTGGTCAAAATTTGTTTGGCAACTGTAATATTTGAAACATCCCAGGCATCACCATTGGTGATCGGATTGTTCAAATGGCAACAGGCAGTAATCACCTCACCACGAGCTCGGGCTTCTTTAATAACCCGCAAACGAATAGGATTGTCGGTATTATTATTACAACGATCATCCATCACTTCGGCAAAGTCCACACTGAAAACTCCCGGATAATCGCCACATACATCCTTTGTGTCAGAGCCACCGGCCACATTGTACCATTTCCTGCCATAAATCAAGTCATCGTGATGTCCAAACATAAATCCTTTTTCGGGGATTTTCCATAGCTGGGAGTAAAGTGCTTTGGTTTCGGCAGTGCTATTTTTATCTATCAGACACAAAGTATCCGGTATAATTGCGTTTACTTTTGATTCAATCTGCTCAGACAATCCATTTACCTGACCCTTTCCCATCAAAGCAGTTACAAACAATATAAATATGGCGTGGAATAGTAAAAACTTCTTCATTTTTTCACTTAATATAAAAGAGGCTATCCCAAATATTGATTTAAGACAGCCTCTTCAATTTGAAATCTTTTCTTTTTCTTCAGAATTACAATTTATTGCTGACAATTATTTTCTGTATGTCCTGCCTACCTGAATTTTTAAGGCGAACAAGATAAACTCCATTATTTATACCCGATAATTCTAAAGTTGTATTTCCTTGGATATTTACACTTTTTGTTACAACCCCTGTAAGTGTTATCAATTCCAGCAATCCATCTCCATCACATTTTATGTTCAAGGTGTTTTGTAATGAAGAGTAATACATTGAAGTTTTAGAATCAGACGCTATATCAACAACAGAAACAAGTCCTTTCTTTAACAAGGTAATATCGTCGATATAAAAGGTAAAAGCGGGTTTACTCTGCCATGCCTCAGCAAACAAAACAATATTACTATAGGTATTACTTGTTACAGCAGAAATATCCATGGTCAACGTTTGCCATTGATTTGGAGTAGTGTAAGCAGGATATAATCCCAATGGTGTATTAATGGCACTGTTTGTCTTGTCTTCCAGTTTCTCATAATTAATGGTAAATGCTTGTGAAGCATATACTTTAAAGCTGATTCTGTCATCAGTAGTTGTATTAATTTTATCAATAGTATTAATTGCTATACCGCCGGCATTATTTGCAGGTACCGATACGACTCCCACATTCCCTGTGCCATTCGGATTAATTGTTGTTGAAATAGTATTGCTACTAAACGCACCCATTGTCGCAATCACATTATCGAAGTTACAAACAATTACATCCTTTGTATAATCAGGTACATACTTCGCCACAAATGTTACATTGTCAATGTACATATCAAAAGATGGCTTTGAATCATAAACCGCCACTTTCAGTGCTATCTTGTCATAGGTTCCGGCAGTGCCTGCAGTCATACCACTCAGCGGAATATAAATATCCTGCCACGCATTGGCACCGGTATATTTATACGTACCTGCCCAGTCTTCGGAAGAAGTCCAGGCCGCTGTAATGAATCCCGGCACAAAACGATAGTTAGTTTCAGTTGACTTCACACTGATTTTCAAATATTGATAAGGGTTTACATCAAAACCGGCAGGAAGTGAAAAATAAATAAATTCACCGGTATTATTAGCCGGAACAGTAATTACTCCGGTACCGTTGACTGTGGTCATTGTACTTCCAAAAGAACCTGAAACGCCCGTATAACAGCTGATATCATTGAAATTATTCAACACTAAATCTGCAGAATAAACGCTGAGACTACAAAGTGCGATAAAAATAAGAGTAATTGTTTTTTTCATAATAATTTGATTTTAATTGGTTGAATTCATTGCTAACGGATCGTCTGAATGCTAAAAGTTGATCGTTTCAAGGTTGATTTTTTCAATAAATAATCTACTGTACAAAAATAGATGTGAATTTTAAATACTTAGTATAAAATTCAGTCAATTGATTATACTTTTTTGAATAGTTATGCTCTTTATTTTCAGAAAAATGCCATCCTGAATAACGGTCAGGATGGCATTTGAATTATTAAAAACTATTTAAAATTAATTTCCGGTATTTACAATGGGTTTCCAACTATAATTTTTTGAACAACCCTGGTTCCTGAATTCTTCAGTCGAACAATGTAAACACCATTTTGAATGTCCGATAATTTTAATGTTGTGTCTCCATGAATATTTACGCTTTTTGTTACAACTCCCGTAAGTGTTATCAATTCCAACAATCCGGCTCTATCACATTTTATGTTCAAGGTGTTTTGTAATGAAGAGTAATACATTGAAGTTTTAGAATCAGACGCTATTTCAACTGCAGTAAGTCCTTTTTTCATTAATTTAATATCGTCGATATAAAATGTAAAGGCCGGTTTACTCTGCCATGCTTCTGCTAACAATACAATCTTATCGTAGGTATTACTGGTTACTGCAGAGATATCCATTGATAGTTCCTGCCACTCGTTTGGGGTTGTGTAAGCAGGATACAATCCCAACGCTTGATTGATAGCGCTGTTTGTTTTGTCTTCCAGTTTCTCGTAATTGATCGTAAATGCTTGCGTCGCTAATATTCTAAAGTTGATTTTGTCGTGTGTAGTTGTATTTATTTTATCAACAGTATTAAATGTGATGCCAGCATCATTATTTGCTGGCACCGAAACAATTCCAACATTTCCAGTACCATCAATATTAATTGTTTGAGAAATAGTATTATTGCCCCAGGCTCCCATTGCTGCAATTATATTATCAAAGTTACTTACTGTTACATCTTTTGTGTAATCAGGTACATACTTTGCCACCAACGTAACATTGTCGATATACAAATCGAACGAAGGTTTTGCATCGTAGGCAGCAATCTTTAGCGCAATCTTATCATACGTTCCTGCAGTTCCTGCAGTCATACCACTCAAGGCAATATAAACATCCTGCCACGCATTGGCACTGGTATATTTATACGAGCCATTCCAATCGGACGATTCGGTCCATTCCGGAGTTAATAATGAGGGAACAAAACGATAATTTGTTTCAGTTGACTTTACAGAGATTTTTAAATACTGATAAGGATTTATATCAAAAACGGGAGGTAGCGAAAAATAAATAAATTCACCGGTATTATTAGCCGGAACAGTAATAACTCCGGTACCGTTAACTGTGTTCATTGTACTTCCAAAAGAACCCGAAGTACCCGTAACACAAGTAATGTCATTAAAATTATTCAATACTAAATCAGCAGAATAAACGCTGAGACTACAAAGAGCGATAAATAGTAGAGTAATTGTTTTTTTCATAATAATTTGAGTTTAATTGTATGAATTGTATACTAACAGATCACTAACGGGGTAAAAATGATGCCGTATTAACGATGATTTTCCCATTTAATAATCAACGGTACAAAAATAGATGTGAATTTTCAATGCTTATTACAAAATTCAGTCAAATGATTATACTTTTTTGAACACTTATATTACTAAAATAGTCTTATGGATGGTTCTTTGCTTTCTACAAAACACAAAAATACTCCTATCTTTACAAAACAGGAGTACTGACTTAGTTTTAACAGTCTGGTTATCCAACCGGATAATCATATTAGGTTATTGGTTTTAAGCTGATAAAAAAACAGTCTATTTAGATTTAACCCAACGTAAATTCATATATAATTCATAGCTATATAGATATGGATTATATATCAATTGTTTATGATTTATATAGGAATTATATATGGTTTAATGGTTAATCAGAGAGGAATCAGACAGAGCACATTATAAACTTAGCTTTAAACCAATAACTATAAATTTATTGTTCAATTTCCTGTAATTATAAGCAACGGACTCATTTCACGATATGCTGCATTTTCAATGGTTCGTTTTCCGCGCTTATCAATCTCAGCACTTACAGTCCCAACAATAGCAATTCCATATCGCAATTTCCGTTGTTTCAGCATATCGCGCGACCGCACTGAAATTGTCAGCGTTTTCTCTGTTTCGCCGGGCAGAACTTTTACCGCATCCATCACTGTGTTTCTATTTTTGGGATAAACTGATAATTCAATCGTTTCTTTGAAATCCGGATTTCGCTTAATTCTGGCAGGGATTGAAATGGTAGTATCACCTTCGGCTAAAGATATCTGGTACTCGCTACCGTTATACAGATGCCCTGGAAATTCAATTCTGAAAGCTGCTTTGGGTGTAACTTCAAGTGAAAAACCGGCTGCCGGGATATTATGGTGATAATAAAAAGCCTGCATCATTTCGTCGGCTGCAACCGCATTCAGCGATTTGCCATCGGATTGATTTTTAGGGTCGAATAACGAAGCTGTAAGTTTCAATTCGTAATTTCCTTCACGACTACCTTCGGGTATTGTGACCGAAACTTCTTTCTTTTTTGCTCCGGAAAAGATTTTCAAATTGCTAAGTTTTGTAGCAAAGGGCAAACCGCTAAGATTCAATTCAATGGGATTATTCAATTTTTCTTTGGAATTAATAGTCACCGTGAAGATGGATGTTCCACCACGAGGCACTGAAAGAGTTGCCGGTGAAACAAACACTTCAAATGGCAAAGTGGCTTTCTTCTTTTCAAGCACAAAGAAATAATCGCTGCCGCGATTGTCCAACACATCTTCCACCTGCAGGTAATATCTACCGGGTACTTTAAAAGTATATGTCAGTTGCGGATCGGCATGAAAAGTCATCAAACCCTGCATGTCATCCTCCAAATCGTCGGCTTCGGCAAGCAGTTTACCAAACTCGTCAAACAAGCGCAACCGTCCATCAAGCAGCGACCCAATCCTGCGCGCCATTACTTCAAAAGTCACTGTTTCGTTCGCATCAGCCAGATAAAGATATTGCTTCGAACGGTTTTTCAAATCAAGCGTATCGAAAATCAGCTGTTTATCGGTAATCTGCAAGTTCTTTTTGTCATTAAGTAACAAATTAGCTGTTTTACTTACAGCCCAAAATGGAACAGAATTCGAAATTTCTCCATTATTACCAAGAGTTGATACCGAATTATATCCCTCATTCTCGGGTTTAAAGCTCAGTTTATTGGATTTAAGATTAACTCCTGTAAATGTAAGTTCTGTTTTTTTGCCCACTTTAGCTGCTGCAGGAAAAACCGATTGAACAAAAGGAATTTCACCCAGTTCGATGCGGTAAGTAAAATCTTCTCGACCACGATAGATCGCATCATGAATTGACAAAGTATAGGTATCATTTTCTGGCACTCTCAGCATAATGGTTGGGTCAACATTATAGCGAAAATCGTCGCAGTAAGCCACTTCCTTTCCTTTACTGTTTTTCAGGCTGATGACCGACTGAAACCAACCCGGTACTGCATCGGCAATAAACGGAACGAGGGCACGGGCTTTAACCGAAGCCACCAGCATTATTCCTTTTTCAGCTTTGAAACTGAAATAATCGGTTTCTCCGGGCAATATCTGACCACACAACACAGCAGGCAGTTTTTCAACCGGATTTGGATTTTTAGGCGTTGAACCCTTATTTTCTAATACATTCGGATATTGCCCTACTTCAAAATTCAGTTTGTTTGATATTCCAACAGGCGATTGCAAACGTAAATCACGTAAGCCCGGTTCAGCATTCTTGTCAATTGTTATGCGGATGTTGAGCTGGTCGGCAAGTTGTGGACTACTTTGGTCGTCAAGTTTACGGAATTTTTTCTTTTTCAACGAAGTCTGCTCTTCCTCTGTTGGTTTGATTATCTCAGCCTTCACTCCTTTTCCACTCACAATTATAGCTGTAGCTTTATTGACATTCAACCCTCCCACAACGATTTCAGCCGTCGTACCACGTTCTGCTCCGGCCGGATAAATATACCCAACTGACATTTTTTGAGCCTGAATGCCTGTTGTTGATATGAATATAACTAACAACAAGCTACTGATTTTCACTGTATTTCGTATCATACTTATTTTTTTATCAATTCAAGCAGCAAACCATTACTCTGACCAGTTTTACCCAGTGATGGCAACATAGGCAGATTTCCTTCAATCGTGTGTGGCAAGGTGCCATAAGGGTCAATACCCATCAGCGTATAAACCGTACCAATAAGGTCGCAGGGATAGACTTTTCGCTCGAGAATATTTTCTCCGGTGGCATCCGTTTTGCCCACAACCTTAGCCGGAATAATACCGCCACCCGCAACCAGATACGAAAATGCAGTTCCAAAATGGCTTCGACCACCGTTCCAGGGTGCTTCCCACAATACACGCGGAGTGCGGCCAAATTCTCCACCACACATCACAATGGTATTCTGCAACAGGCCTTTTTCATCCAAATCGGTCAGTAAAGCCCACAACGCCCTGTCCAGTTCAGGAAGCATTTGATTCATTTTCTGAAAATGCAGCTTGTGCGTATCCCAACCGGTGGTACGAACATTAATTACCGGCACACCGGCCTCAACCAATCTGCGAGCCACCAGACAGGATTGCCCCAATCTGTTGACACCATATTTTTCGCGCATTTCTTTCGTTTCGTTCTTCAGATTGAAAACTTCTTTCAGTTTTCCGCTTATCAATTCTACATTTTGTGTTCTGAGCGATTGAACGTTCGCTTCATCCACTTCACGCATTCTGTCTTTATTCTGCGTTTCGAAACCTGCAAGTAAATTCATTCTTTCGTTGAACTTATCAGCTGCTACAAAATTATTTACCAGACCTTCCACTTCAAAAATATCTTTTTCGGGTGCACCTTTGGTATCGAAAGATTTAAATGAATTTCCCAGAAAACCACCCTCGTTGAAACGTGTATTAGCTCCTACTACCGAAATGTATGGAGGAAGAATTCCTTTGTATGAATCTCTCAGTTTATACGAAATGGCAGCTCCAAACGACGGATAAACCACAGAACCACCACTCAAGTCACCGGTAATCATGCCGTAATGTCCGGTTTCATGCCCGTTGAATCCATGCGTCATACTTCGTATCAGGCTAAATTTGTCCGCGACTTTTGCAAGTAAGCTGAACTTTTCAGCAAGCACAATTTCAGGCACATTCGTTTGTTGAACGTTTTTATAATTCCCGTAAATGTCGCGCGAAGCATCCGGCTTGGGATCGAACGTATCTGTTTGTGAAGGACCTCCATCCAGGTAAATCAGAATAACCGATTTTGCCTGTTGTGCTGACAACGGACATATTAGCAGCAGGAAAAGAGCGATAGTCAGAATTTTTATTTTGTACATGATAAATCCGGTTTAGTGGTTATATAAAAATTCAGTGCTGTTGATTTCCAGCCAGGCCAAATCGTAGCACAACTGTTTAGTTGTCAGCTTGTTTTTATAAGCGTATGAATTATAAAGCTGAAGTTCCGCAGTTGTGGGATAGCGCGACAAAATAGTAAGTGTAAGCGCTTTACTGATATCTTCCACCGTTAACTGGGTTTTACATAAATCGTTCAATACCGGACTTTTTCTGATTTTACCCTCAAGTTCCGAAGAGTTCATTAGGAACATCAATTGTCTGGAATTCAAATCTTTAATATGCTGCCTTTCCAGTGACACATCCCTCGAAGCCCGACCAAAAAGTTCCAGCGCGCTGCTCGAAACCGTGGCATCACCCAGTTCGAGCGAATGAGTGCCAATGGGGAAAAACGAAAACGGTTCAGGTACACGGCTGCTGTATTGATCGGAAATTCCTGTAATATCAGCAATGGCATCCACAATCACTTCGGCATTCATACGCTCAGGTTTAAAAGTTCCCATGCCCGAATTGGCACACTGAAAAGGATAAGACATCAGAATTTCACGCACAAAAGCTTTCATATCGTAATCCGAAGTAATGAATTTATCAGTCAGATAATCAAGCAATTCAGGTTTTGAGGGCGAGTTTTGTGCGCCCCAATCATCCGGCTCATTCACGAGTCCCTGCCCCAATACCCAGTACCACAGGCGATTGGCCATCACGGCCGCAAAGCGCTTGTTGGATGAAGCGGTTAGCCAGTTTACGTACGGAATTCGCCAATCTTCATTTTCTATCAAAACAAGCGATTTAGCATCAATTAATACTGTATTGCTAGGCGGTTTCATCTGATAATCCACATACACAATTTCTTCTTTCCATTCCTTGGTACTTTTGTATCGGATTTGAGAGAAAAACTGCTTGCCTTCATCGCTAGGTTTTCGGTTACCCAAAAAAAGCAACTGAATATTACGATAAATATTGTCGGGAGTTTTGCGGGGAAAGGCGCGGAAAAAATTGACTGCAGGCACCCTGAAATTACTTCCTTTCGAAAGTAGCAACTCACTAACGACAAGATTATAGGGCGTATTTGAAGTCAGTTTTTCATGCACCCAACGGTTGTAAGCCTGAACACCGTTTGGCCACAAATTACTTGGAAATTCTGATTTTATCCGAAGCATATCGCCCCAGAGATTTCCAAAATAAGTCAGATATTCGTCCGATTCAAGTAATTTATCTATCAGTTTCCGCCTTTTGTCGCTATCGGTTGAATTCAAAAACTCTGCAGCCTTGTCTTTCTTTGGCAACTTACCGCATACACTCAGGTATGTCCGACGAAGAAAAACTTCATCGCTGCATAAGGCTGGTTTTTCGCCCTTTGGAACAAAAAATGAATCAATGCTTTGTGCTTCAGTAATGGTGGTTAATAATATCAAAACAAAAGCAATCAAATAAATTCTCATTCTGATTATAATTTAAGATTCAGTAATAGCAATTCCCTCTATTTCAACCAATAATTCGTCCCTGCAAACTCCGGCACACACATAAAACGCATTGATTCCCGGCAATTCAAGTTCCAACACGCTGCGTACTACCTCAAAATCAGCAGTTTCTTTTACATACACCCTCAAATGTACAATTTTTAAATCACCGGAAAAATCAATTCCGTTTACTTTCAGGTTTTCTGGCGAAATCAAATGTCGGATAAGTGCAATAGTCTGACTGGTTTGTTTAAACACGTTATCATTAGCTAAACTTTTCTCACCCAATATGGCTGCCGTTCCGGAAATAAAGCAACAAGCCGATTTTCCGCTAACAATAAGTTTTGCGCGCTCAAACTTGGGTGTTTCTTTTTTCTTAGAATTACCCAATACCGTTTTGGAATAGCAGTGCGCAGCGAATTGCTGAGAATTATTAACCGGGAAAATTCGGGTGCTGTCATGATACTTTAGGGCAATCAGACTCACATTCACAGCATGAATATCCATCGAAATTCCTGTTGCAGCCGGATACCCATTTCCCCAGGCTGAATTTGAATAAAAATTTGCTCGCTTATTATTAAATTCCTGGTAATTCTGATTATTATTTTCAACTCCTGTGATATGTCCGATATAATTCCATTGCCGAACAATATTTTCAGCAGTCATAGAACTTGCCTGGAGAATTTGCTGAACTTTATCGAAAACCTCTGAACTCTGCTCAGCAATCGACTGTTGAATGTTATCGGACATAAGACCCTCAATCAGCAAAGCATTAAATTCGGTTGAATCAACGCTAAGATAACGACCTTGGGGTAAATCGTGATATTTGACTGCTGTATTGCTAATTGAATCAGGAAGATAACCCACTTCAGCGATCAGGGTATTTTCGTTTTCAGGCGATTGAGCCACATAATTCAATAGTGGGATTCGTCCGAAAACATGTAGAGCAGTTTGTCTGATTATTTGTAAATTGGACAAATAATCGTTCCCTGTAACGAGTCCAAAGATATTGATTGTCAGTACCTGTTCTTTTTCGGGGACTTTTTCAAGTAATTGTATTACAGTTTTTGAAAACCCGGTATGGGTAGCGGAAAAAGAACGATAGTTGACAAACTGCATGAGTAGTATTTAAGGGATAATCTATTTTTATATTTTACAAAAATACAAATAACAACGCAAAATATCGGCTTTATTTTGTTGGTATTATTTTTAGACTATTCTAAATCGGAAATGTTTAATGGTTGTTGAAAATTATTATTAAAATTAGCTATTACTATGGGCTATTATCATAAGAATCCCCCGACAAATAAATGCCGGGGAATTCCATCATTTCTGAAATTGGGGATTATTATGCTATTACCATATTTCCCAAAAAATGACTGCTCGATACCAATGTTTCATCTGAAGCTGACTGAAAAAACAGATAAAACAACAAGCTATCACCGGTTTCGTTATAAGGAAGAGGCAGACTACCTGCTTTCATTCCCCGGGTAATAGCACCCATTGAATAGCTCAACTCACTTTGATCCACATTATAGACCAACAAGACGGCTTTATCAGTGCTTGCGCAATTACCGGAACTGGAATTATCTTCCCAGTGGAAATTCACTTTTCCATCCACCAGTTCAGCACCTGCTGTAGTTTCGCGGCTTAACTGCCCTTCACTTATCAGCACTTTACTGTAGTCCAGTTCAAAATCAGGTGCCTGACCGGTTATTGCATTTTTCAATGCATACTGACAGGCATAATTGTACGACGACATGGTATCGCCTGCCACTTGTTTAAAACTGAATTTAAGAATGAAATTAATAGCCTGCATAAATGCTGTTACTAATCCAAACTTGGTACGTTGATTTGCTTGTCCTTCAGTATTTGAAGTACGTGGTCTTTTTGTTTTGGCTCTGATAATATCATCACCTTTTTTGTTGGTGCTACCCACCACGGTTCCTACGGTACCCGAGAATCCTCCCAAAATACCAATTACTAATTTTCCCATTTTTTTAAATTTTTTGTATGGGTTAGAAAATAATTTTTGTGCAATCTGATTCTGCCTGAATAATGCTGATCAATCATTGTTCTTTCGAATCGTTCTATAATGGCTGCTCTTTTACCCTTGATCTATAGTAAATGAGTTTTCATTATACCTGTAGCGCCCTACGCCAAGAGATTTTACAACAAGTTTGCCAATGAGTAAAAATGTCCGCGTTGACCGTTATTGACCGTGCCAAACTTTTTTCGGTCCCCTGAATTTTCTTTTGTTGTCCGCGTTGACCGCCATTGACCGTAGGCTCTATTTCCAATCGGACACAAAAAAAGCAGCCTGATTCCTCAAACTGCCATTTTAATGATTAATTGTTAAAGAGTTCAGCTGCATTGAAACTGCTTCTCAGTGGCTTTCTGTTGGACTTGATTTCAATGCCTGAGATATTTTATTATCCAACCAGTTATGCCTATTTTATTCCGTGTATCATTGCAACTGCCTCCTAATGTGATAGGAATTTTTTTCTTGGCTATTAGTTGGTATTATACAAGTTATAAGTATCTGATATATTGAACTATCTATTTTTAAAAAAAGAAATGGAACGCTGATATACACGGATTTAGCGGATTTGTACAGATCGAAGATGCCGTCTTGGCGGCATAAAATGTAAATACGGATCAATAAAAAGGATTTTATCTCCGTCCCGAATAGCTATCGGGACCGGGGCTGATAAAAAAAACTATGTCTTTATCATTCCGACTTGTCGGAATAAAAATCCGTTTTTAGATCAGCCATATCAGCGTTATTCCGCGGACTATTCTTACAAACAATCAAACTTATATAAACTCTATTTTACAACAAATAATTTTTCCAATATTTCTTCCAATATGCACACATAATAAAGATGTATACAACAAAAGAAACAAATAATAATTGGCATTAGAAATATTATTGCCGACATTTTGCCGACTTAATTGTGATCTGAAGAAATCTCTTGAAGCATAAAAAATTGTAACTAAATCATATTACTCATATATTCAGCATATTATAAATATATTTCAAAAAACTACATTTCATAGAATTTCATGTTACTCTTTTCAATAATTTTACTTTATATTCCGGTGCACTGTATTTACTCCCCTTTAGGGGTTGGGGGTCAACTATAAACTACCCACTATCTTCGCACTTCCCGCCCATTTCACCGCTTCGCCTTCACCATCAGCACCTACCGTTCCAAATTCAACGCCTATACCCAGTAACAGTGTATCGCTATCGGTCAGATGAGGAGCTATTTTTTCCATTTGTACTTTCAGGGTTTGTTCGGGCAAGGCACGTTTCACGGGTGTCCAGTCGGTATGTGCTTCCTTGTAATAACCCAGCAACAGGTCATTTACCGGCTTATAGCTTTTGGAGGATTCGTCGTAGGTCACGTCGGTGGCTACTCCCAGCACAATGACAAAGCGCAGAAAAGGCAATTTATTGGGTGCAAATAGCTGTTCGGCAGGGTTGAACTCCGGCAGGGTTACGGTAGCTTTCGCCGTGCTGCGGTCAATCTGCCATTCGGGTTTAAGTCGCACTACCCGGTCAAACAAGTTGGTCTTATTGAAATTGAAGTCCGACAAATAAGTACGGTTGGTGCTTACATACACATTCCGTTTTCCTTTTTCGTGTTCGGTGTCCAGGCATTGTATTTTCTTGCATACAGCATTCAGTCCACCCATCACATTGTAATCAGCCAGTCGCATAAGTGGTTCCAATCCTCGTCGCAGCGCACTGGCAGCCTTAGTGCATCCGCCCCATTCCGTTCCGCTGTCGCGCAGTCCTTTGCAGCTTTCGCGTGTTTTGATGGTTTGTTTACTTGGTCCGCCCTTGGTGCGCATAATTACCTCTTCGTTTCCGCGCATGGTATACATCGATACCCCTTTCAGACCACCTGTTACCTGTAGAATTCCTTTTACCCGTGCCATTTTTGATTTACGATTTTAGATATACAATTTACGATTGAATATCAGCGAAGCGAATAACATCCGCAGGATTAATTTCCATTCCACTCTTAGTCCCGGTTCAGTTCATTTAATGTGCATATTCTTACTAAAAACTGATTACAAAGATAGTAATAATTATTTTATAACTATGATATAACACTTCTTTTAAATAGAGCTTTAATATAGCTTTATATGAGTTATATCTATGCTTTATAATAGCTTTATATAAAATGCTAGCTACAACTTGAACCGAAGAAGAGAAAAAGAGTTTGTGGGTAGGGCAGTAGTGGGCAGGGCTTTTACGGCATCCATCACGATATTTTTAATTTTTGAATAAACGGATAATTCAATTAGTTCGTTGAAATCCCGATTACACTTTATTCTGAGCGGGATTGATAGTATTTTAATCTGAAAACATAAATAGCAAGGCGTATTACAACTTTTTACAGTATTTTTGTGTTTAGGTTTATTGAATACTTAAGTACACGAATCAAAAAACGAAACGACAGAATGAGTCATATTCCAGTAAAACCGAACAAACCCGGACTTATCCAATTAAAAAACATTGATTTACAAGAGATTGTCCCGTTTATTGACTGGGTATTTTTCTTTATGGCCTGGCGTATGTCGGGCAAATACGATGGAATTGAATCCGTTCACGACTGTGAATCCTGCAAAAAAAGCTGGCTTTACCAATTTCCTATAAGCGATCGACCCAAAGCCGAGGAAGCACTAAAGCTTTTTAAAGATGCCCGGGAAATGCTATGGCAAATGCTCGACGAGAAAATTGTTTCAGTTCATGCGAGTTTTGGGATTTTTCCGGCTTATGCGATCGACGATGACATTTGTATTGAAAATGAAGGCAAAACCATAACCTTGCCTATGCTTCGTCAGCAACATGCAGCTACCGATGGATTTTGTTATTCGCTGGCTGATTTTGTAGCCCCTAAAAACGATTATGTCGGTGCATTTGCTACCACCATTCAGGGCGTGGAAGCTTTTGCCGAAAGCTTTGAGAAAGACGATGATGTGTACCATTCTATTTTGGTTAAAACCCTGTCTGACCGATTGGCCGAAGCTGCAGCCGAATGGATTCATTACAAAGTTCGTCGGGAATACTGGGCTTATGCAGCAGATGAAAATTTGTCGATTAAGGAAATGCTCAAAACTCAATATAGTGGTATTCGTCCGGCGGTGGGATATCCTTCATTACCCGACCAGTCTATTATTTTTGAATTGGAACCACTGCTTAAATTTAAGGAAATAGGCATTGAACTCACTGAAAATGGAGCCATGTTTCCAAATGCATCAGTTTCGGGTTTGTATTTTGCTCATCCAAAATCAAAATACTTTATGATTGGCAAGATTGATGAAAATCAATTTGCCGATTATGCCCGACGCTGTGGCAAATCGACCGATTTACTTCGAAAATGGATGGCCGCAAATCTTTAATGTGCGAATATGCCAATTTAGCAATATTTTAATCATTTTCTTTCATAAGCATATTGTTGCATTAGCATATTGGAACATTAGCACATTAGCATATTGGCACATTAGCACATTAGCACATTTTTTTCTTACCTTTGCACATTCATTTATCAACTAATCCAATGCGCATCGATATCATTTCTGCTGTACCTGAATTACTGGAAAGTCCACTTAATTACTCTATTGTAAAGCGAGCCAAAGAAAAGGGTTTGGTAGAGATTAATGTGCATAATCTTCGTGATTATAGCACCGATAAACATCGTCGTGTGGATGATTATGCATTCGGATTTAGTGCGGGTATGGTGTTGCAGATTGAACCGATTGACCGCATCATTTCTAAATTGAAAAGCGAACGGGATTATGATGAGGTAATTTATACATCTCCTGATGGTGAAAAGTTTAATCAAAAAATGGCGAACCGACTTTCAATGTCAGGCAACCTGATTATTCTTTGTGGTCATTACAAAGGCATTGATCACCGCATTCGAGAACATCTCATTACCCAAGAAATAAGTATTGGCGATTATGTGCTCACCGGAGGCGAACTTCCCGCTGCCATTATAACCGATGCCATTGTGAGGCTTATTCCGGGTGCTATTGGTGACGAGCAATCGGCACTTTCTGATTCGTTTCAGGATAATTTGTTAGCACCGCCTGTTTATACGCGTCCGGCTGAATATAAAGGTTGGAAAGTACCTGAAATCTTGCTATCAGGGCACCAGGCTAAGGTGGACGAGTGGAATCATCAGCAATCTGAAGAACGGACAAAACGCCTTCGACCAGATTTATAAAAAAATTCACAACTCAAATAAATACTTGCTATGATTGAAGACTCTTTTTTTTATTTTTATCTTATTGTCATTAATCTTCTAGGCGGAATTATATTCGCATACGATAAATTTGCGGCAATTACGAAGCGAAAAAGAATAAGAGAATCGGTTTTGCATTTAGTTGAAGGCTTAGGTGGAGCGTTTGCGAATCTGTTGCTTATGTATGTTTTACGTCATAAAACGAACAAGTCATCTTTCTATAGGTGGACATGGATATTTATGATGTTGTGGGTGTTTATTATTTTGCTTGTGCTTATGCTGTGAAAAGTTTTATGTTTTTGTATAATTAAAACAAATTACTTATCTTTGGCGTTACTAACTTAAGTCGAAAGCATGATTATTTCTTTTGGTTCAAAAGATACGGAAAAAGTCTGGGAAGGTGAGCGTATTAAGCGTATTCCTATTGAAATGCAGCAGATAGGGCGACGAAAGCTTAGAATGCTGAATAACTCACAATCCATACTTGATTTAAGAATTCCTCCATCTAACAAATTGGAAAAAATTTCCGGAAAGTTGTCTGAATTTTACAGTATTCGAATCAATGATAAGTGGACAATAATTTTTAAATGGGAAAATAATCATGCATCAAAAGTAGAAATTATTGATTATCACTAAATTTCAGAATAATATGGAAAAGTTAAAGAATATCCATCCTGGTGAAGTTTTAAATGAGGAGTTTTTGATACCACTTGAGATTTCGGCATATAAACTCTCGAAAGATTTGGAAATACCTCAAACCCGTATTTCTCAAATCGTTAAAGGAAATCGTAGAATTACTGCTGATACTGCTTTGCGACTTAGTTCCTATTTTGGAAATTCAGCGAAATTTTGGTTGGGTTTACAGGATGATTTTGATATTGAAGAAGAAAATTCTTCTCAAATAATTGTTTTTGATAGAATTAAAAGTCGAAAGTTGATTCTATCAGCTGTATAATAATAAAGTTTTTCATGACAAAAATAAAAGTAGGCATAATTGGTGGCGCTGGCTATACCGCCGGTGAATTGTTGCGCATTTTGATAAACCACCCGAATGTGGACATTTTGTTTGTAAACAGCAGCAGCAATGCCGGAAATCGGGTGGCTGACGTGCATAATGGGTTAATTGGTGAAACAAATCTCACTTTTACGTCGGAATTGCCATTGAATAAGGTTGATGCATTATTTCTATGCTCGGCTCACGGAGATAGTAAAAAGTTTCTGGATGCAAATGAAGTTCCTGCTTCAGTGAAAATTATTGATCTTTCGACCGATTACCGCGCCAAAAGTCCAAACCACAATTTTGTGTACGGATTGCCTGAGCTGAATCGGGATGAAATTCGCACAGCAATGCGTGTAGCCAATCCGGGATGTTTTGCTACAGCAATTCAACTGGCTTTGTTTCCCTTGGCAGCGGCCGGGTTACTTACCGATGAGGTTCATGTGAATGCCATTACAGGTTCCACGGGGGCAGGCGTCAAGCCTTCGGACACTTCACATTTCAGTTGGCGGAATAATAATATTTCTATTTACAAAGCTTTTGATCACCAGCATCTGGAGGAAATCGGGCAATCGCTCCGTCAGTTGCAGGCCGGTTTCAAAAAGTCAGTCAATTTTATTCCTGTGCGTGGAAATTTTGCCCGAGGAATTTATGCCACCACTTATACAACTTGCGCCCTGAGTTTAGATGAAGCAAAGAAATTATTCAGCGATTTTTATATGGATGCAGCTTTTACCTTCGTTGTCGATAAAAATCCGGATATGAAGCAGGTGGTCAATACGAATAAAGCTATTATTTACCTCGAAAAGCACGGGAATAAACTATTGATTGTTTCGATGATTGATAATTTATTAAAAGGGGCGTCAGGACAAGCCGTACAAAATATGAATTTGATGTTCGGATTGGACGAAAAAACCGGCTTAGCGTTAAAATCTATTGGATTTTAGGGAATAAACTGCTAAAGTATGTTATAAAACATACTTTTACAACACTTTTTCTTGAAAAGGCTTGGAGTGTATTGAAAATTGCCGTACTTTTGCATCGTGATTTTTTCATAGTATTAGATTTAAGGTTAACAAAGATTGGTAGTAAGGCGTTACTACCTTTCGCGTTTTTAAGAGGGTAGGTTCTCCAAAACAACATATAACGAATTTCGATTTATATCGGAGTTCGTTTTTTTATATCATCTCGATTATTTTTTTTACTTTTGACGAAAATAAGACTTCAATGAAACGAACATGACAAAAACCACTGCTTTTAACTCACAAGGGAATTGAAAATCAACGAAGTTAAGGATTGTATTTTGTCAGGAAGTTCCATCTGACCTAAGGCAAAAAAAATAATATAAACAGATGAAAAATAAAAGTATTCAAACCGAAATAGATGCGTGCTATCTGTATCGCAAATTAGCAGAAAACGAGTCGGATCAGGCTGTTGCCCATGTATTCAGGCAAATGAGCGAGATTGAGCAAAGTCATGCCGAAGCCTTTGCACGAAGAGTAAACCTGCCGGTTGAAAATCTTATACAACCTTCATGGCGTGCTATTACAATAAACCTGATTGGACGAATTTTCAGTTATGATTATGTGCTTGGTGCATTAATGGATACAGAGAAAGGCCTTTCGAATGCCATTATTAAAACCAAGGAGAAAAATAAGCTTGAAATTACCGGTACCGAAGCAAATCACGTAAAAATTCTTTGGTCCATCTTGGAGAAAGATAAAAATATAAGTGGCGCACAACATGCGAAGTTCGAAAAGAAACACCGTTCGGTAGGAGGTAACGCCATTCGGGCTGCGGTGCTTGGTGGAAATGACGGCTTGCTGTCGGTTTTCAGTCTGGTAATGGGCGTTTCGGGAGCAACGGGTGGAAACCACAGCGTGATGCTGGCCGGAATAGCCGGCTTGTTGGCCGGAGCCTTGTCGATGGCCTTGGGCGAATGGATTTCGGTGAAAAGTTCACAGGAATTGTATGAAAATCAGATGGCCATTGAAATGGAAGAACTGGAAGTAAATCCGGAAGGAGAATTACGTGAACTTGCCCTGATTTATGTGGCCAAAGGCATTCCGGAAGAGCAGGCTTTTTCTATGGCGACTGAAATAATGAAAGATACAACTCATGCACATGAGGTGCTTGTAAGAGAAGAACTTGGCATTAATGTGGAAGAACTGAAAGGTTCGGCCATGGAAGCCTCATTTTATTCATTTTTGCTCTTTAGCGTTGGGGGTATTATCCCCTTACTTCCATTTATTTTTCTGACAGGAATTCAAGCCATTGTGGTTAGTGTAATTTCGAGTGCCTGTGGATTGTTTCTGATAGGAGCAGCCATTACGCTGTTTACCGGAAAAAATCTCTGGTTATCAGGTTTCAGAATGGTGATTTTTGGATTGATAGCAGCTTCAATAACCTACGGAATTGGCGATTTGATAGGGGTAGCTATGAAATAATACAGAAAAAAAGGATTCCTGAAATTATCAAGAATCCTTTTTTTCTGTTGCGGAGGCTCGACTCGAACGAACGACCTTTGGGTTATGAGCCCAACGAGCTACCACTGCTCCACTCCGCGATATTTTGTGAGTGCAAAAGTACTGTATTTTTTCTAATTGGCAAATCTTTCACTGTTATATTTTTACATACATCAAAAAACCAAACTTATCTTGTTGATTTATAGTCTATTTTAGGTTTCTGAAACCGGTATTAAAATCAAAAAGAAAGAGGAATAACCAAATTTAACTTCCTGAATCCATTTTATATTTCAATTATTATTGATATTCCTCCATACTGATGGCTCATATTTTATGTTTGTAATAAAAAAAATGCTATATTTGCAACTCTTTTGAAAAATCGAATTATTAATGTCTTATTTTAAATAAAATTTCCCCATGCAAAACAAAGGACTTGTCAGACTGTTTGCGATATCTCTGGCTTTAGTGTGTATATTTTATCTTTCTTTTAGTGTTGTTACAAGTCACTATAACAACAAAGCTAAGGAGTTTGCCAAAGGCGACAAGCTTAAAGAGTACAACTATTTAGATTCACTTTCAAGTGTAATTGTTTGGAAACTCCCATTATTGAAGAGTGGATATACATTGAAAGAATGTCGTGAAAAAGAAATAAATCTTGGTCTCGACTTAAAAGGAGGAATGAATGTAACCCTTGAAGTATCCGAAGCCGATATTCTTCGGTCGTTATCAGATTTCAACACAAATCAAAACTTCAATCAGGCACTGGGCAATGCTACAGAGCTTCAGAAAACAAACAGCCAAAAAGCCTATATCGATTTGTTTGTGGAATCATATACAAAACTCGATCCGAATGCAAAATTAGCTACTATTTTCAGTACGTTTGAGCTAAAAGATAAAATTTCGCTTACTACAACGAATGCGGATGTAATCAAAGTGTTGAAAACAGAAGTTGAAGGAGCTATCAGCAATTCATTCAATGTGTTACGTCAGCGCATTGACCGCTTTGGTGTGGTTCAGCCTAACATTCAGAAATTAGGTAATGGCCGTATTCTGATTGAGCTTCCGGGTATTAAAGAACCTGAACGTGTTCGTAAATTGCTTCAGGGTTCAGCTAATCTGGAATTTTGGGAAACGTATGACTTAAGTGAGATTATTAATAATATGGTTGAAGCCAATAAAGTATTGGCAAAACTTCAGCTAACAGGTGGCAGTTCTGCTACAAAAGATTCAACAGTTAAGACTTCAGCTGTAGCAACTGATAAAACTGTTACGGCAAAAGCAAAACCACTTAGTGATGTTGATAGCTTGAAAGCAGCTTTGCAAAAGAAAAATGCAGCTTCAACGGCTAATGCAACTGATTCGGTTCAGCAAATGGAAAAAAACCGCAAAGAAAATCCTTTGTTTGCGATTCTTCAGGTAAATGCTCAGGGTGGTCAGGCTGGTCGTGGTCCGGTTGTAGGGTATGCTCACAGTAAAGATACAGTTCAAATAAACAATTATTTAAAAAATAAACAGGTTCGCGAAATTTTACCACGCGACCTGGGTTTGCGTTGGTCGGTAAAATCAATGGATAAAAAAGGGGAGATTTTTCAACTTATTGCAATTAAAATTACCAGCCGTGATGGTCGTGCACCTCTTGGCGGAGATGTAATTACCGATGCCCGTGCCGACTTTAGTCAGACTTCAGCTTATGCCAATGTAAGTATGACTATGAATGCTGAAGGTTCAAAAACCTGGGCACGTATGACTAAAGATAATATCGGTAAATCTATTGCTATTTCGTTGGATGGTTATATTTATTCATTCCCTACCGTAAATACTGAAATTACAGGGGGAAGTTCACAAATCACCGGTAACTTTAGCGTTGAAGAAGCAAAGGATTTAGCGAATACCTTAAAATCAGGGAAAATGCCTGCACCTGCACGTATTGTTCAGGAAAATATAGTTGGACCAACTTTGGGACAAGAAGCAATTGATAATGGTTTACTATCATTTATAATTGCTTTCGTATTAGTACTTCTTTATATGATACTATACTACGGTGTTATACCTGGTCTGATTGCCGACATTGCATTGATTATAAACGTATTTTTCCTTTTCGGAGTATTGGCATCGTTCGGAGCTGTTCTTACCTTACCAGGTATTGCAGGTATCGTGTTGACCCTTGGTATGGCAGTAGATGCCAACGTACTTATGTATGAGCGTATCCGTGAGGAAATGAATAAAGGCAAAACCATGCGCAAAGCGATTGACGATGGTATTGGTCATGCACTTTCTGCTATTATTGACTCGAATGTAACAACCATTATTACCGGTGTGATTTTGGCATATTTCGGAACAGGTCCTATCAAAGGTTTCGCTGTAACAGAAATTATCGGGGTAATGACCTCCTTCTTTACTGCGGTATTCTTAACCAGATATATGTTGTATTTATATGCAAACCACGAAAGTGCGAAAGAAATTACCTTTATTACCGGGGTTACTAAAAACTGGTTTAAAGACATGAAAGTTGATTTCATGGGTATGCGCAAATGGTTTTATGGATTATCAATCAGCCTTATTTTAATTAGCTTTATATCCTTTGGAGTTCGTGGATTTAGTTTAGGAATTGATTTTTCGGGTGGACGTAATTATGTGGTTGCTTTTGATAGAACGGTAAGTACTGATAATGTACGCCGTATGCTTGAGAAAGCATTTGAAGGTGATATGCCTCAGGTAATTACTATTGGTTCTGACAATCAGGTTCGTATTGCCACTAAATATAAGATTAATGACAACTCTCCTACCATTGACAATGAAATTGAAGGTAAAATCTATGATAATCTGAAGCCATTATTGAAAAGTTCAATAACCAAAGAGCAATTTATTAAGGAAAATATTAAAAGTTCTCAGAAAGTTGGACCTACCGTTGCTGATGACATTAAACGGTCTGCTATTTGGGCGGTGATACTTGCTATTTTTGGAATTGGATTGTATATCTTTATTCGATTCAAAGAATGGGGTTATGCCTTAGGTGTAATTGTCTCGTTGGCTCATGATGCTATTATTGTTTTGGGTGCATTCTCATTACTTTATGGATTCTTGCCGTTTTCGATGGAAATAGATCAGGCGTTCATAGCAGCTATTCTGACGGTAATTGGTTACTCAGTACACGATACGGTAATTAACTATGACCGTATTAGAGAAAACGTTTTATTGTTCCCAAAACGTGACAGAATATCGCTGATTAACCTTTCGGTAAATGAAATGTTAGGACGTACATTCAGTACAACAATGACTGTGATTCTGACATTACTTTCCATGTTTATTTTCGGTGGTGAAACCATTCGTGGCTTTATATTCGCGATGTTATTTGGTATCATTTTCGGAACATATTCTTCTGTATTTATTGCATCGCCAATTACCGTGGAAATGGGGAAATTAGTAAGTTTGGCTAAAGCAAAAAAAGAAACCAAAAAATTATCAGAAACTAAAAAATAATTCATTGAATTAGGTTTTATAAAAGCCGAAAAAGCCTTGTTGATTAAGTTCAGCAGGGCTTTTTTGTAAATTGACCATAAGATTCTAAACAACAGACATTTAAATAAAACAGAACAAATTTTGCTAACATAAATTAATTATGTAGTTTTGTAAGCTAAAATTAATGCTACAAAAAATCACAGTCAGAAACGTCAATTGATTACAATATTTATTTATCAGCTATGAATAAAGATTACGACAGGGAGTTCAATCAAAATGTTGATAAGATTCTGAAGGAATTATACTTTAATTCAAAGAAACATATTTCCGGAAATAAAAGCATGATTATCAAGACGGATAAGCGTTATGTAGATTACATGACTGATATTGGTTTAATTAAACACATTAACCTGCTCTGGGGTGCAGAATATGATATTACCTTAGATACTAAAGGGTTTGAGGTATTCGAAAAATACAAGAACTGGTACGATTATAAGAAAAAGGTACTGGATAAAAAGCAGAAAACAGAAGAAGCAAAGAGTATTGTACAACGTTATTGGTGGGTAACTATTGTTATTTCGGCTTTGTCACTCATCATTGCAGTATTAGCTTTATTCTGCGTATATTTTGATTAAACCAAAACAAAAATTCATTAGCATGGCAAAACAAAAGCTTCATAATCAATTAATTATGAAGCTTTTGTTTGCATTTCACGAAAAAAGTAACTATGTAGGTCTTAAAAAGATTTTTGTTATAACTTAGACAGGTTTCGAGTTGTTTTGAACTTCCAAAAGCCATACATTGCTGCTAAGCAGAACAATACAAACCATCCATCTCCAACAGGAATAGGATCACCTGTTGGATCACCTCCGGGGTCGGTGGTTGGGTCAGTTGCTGCACCCACCGCTTGTTTACTGGTTGTATTATTAGGTAATAAAGACAAATCAGAAGTAAACGAAACCAATCCGGGGGATAAATCTGTGTTTGATTTATTTTTGGAGCTTTTACCCGAAAAAGAGTATAAATCACCTCCGACTCCTGAATTAGCATTCGAATTAGCTGAAACATGATCAGCCATATTAGAAATCTGATAACTCTGGTTATTTGATCTGGAACTGAAACCGGAATTATTATTGCTAAATGCTTTCTTTAATCCTCCATTATTGTTAAATTCAAGCAATGAATTTTCGGATGAACCTGAATAACCATCACTGCTGTACTTTTTCTTATTATTATTAATAGAAATTTTACTTGTATTATCTATTTTACTTGAATAATTAATAGTACTACCATTAAATGCAACTCCCTGATTCGCAATATAGAATCGTTTTGGTCCGTACAATTCCGGACTGCCAAACGGTGAATAGAGTACCGCCAAGAGCAAACCTGCCCATGTCAACACCCAAACTAATATGTTTTTTTGTCTTTTATCCACTTTATTATCTGACAATTAACCTCTTAGAAAAATCCTCTTTCGCAGTGATAACTCTAGCTATATAAGCTCCAGGCACTATGCCTGAAAGGGTAATAATACCATTGGGAACCAACGGAAGTTTTTCTAAATAATGACCTGCAATATCATAAAGCAGGATATCTCCTTTGGAATTATCAAAGTTTTGTACAAAAATATTTCCGTTGCTGCTGAAGACCTTAATCTGACTTTCCGTATCCGGGGCGTTTTCTTCATAATGCCGTGCCACTATTTTAAACCGCTTATCAGTCGGTGTAGAAGATGTAGCTGTGAACGAGTAGCTAGTGCCACTTTCAGTTACATCTATTGTTTTGTTATCGAGTAAGTCAACCAGATAAACACCAGCATATTTGGATTTAATATTGCTATGGTTAAATGTCAGATTATATTCTGTATCTACACCAACCAGGAAACCAATTTCAGTATCATTAATATCATCTACTGCATTAACTTGATATTTACCGTCTGGTTCAATAGCGTATAACTGAGGAGAGATTGCAGAACCTATAAATTTGGTTCCATCCCATCCATTATCGAATGTTCTTGTGCAACCTGGTTGGCTCACAAGCCATAACCGATCAGCTGTTTTACTTCCTTTTACATCAATAATAGTAGAAACAATATTAGAATTATCAAACGGATTATTAAAAGTTCCCTTGATTCGATGAATTGCAGAGTCGAAATCAACCACCGTTGAAGTATAGCGAATTCCAAAGCTTGCATTAGAAGTTGGACTTATGGCTTTGATTAGGATTGACTGCATAGAAGCTACTTGTGCTGGAAGAGTGGAGTATCCTGCCAAATTTTTAGGTACAGCCAAATACTCACCTGTTCCTAACCCTGAAGTATTTCCTTGATCGGGTAACCATTGATTATAGGTCCCGGTATTATACAAAAATGCCGTGTTCTCAACATCAGAGCCGTAATCTAAATCCTTAATAGAAATACCAGCAGTATAGGAATTTGCATAAACATGTTGTCCCGGATACAATGCTGTCGGAGTAATTGCCATTTGTCCGGAACTAAAGTCACTTGTGACTAAGGTACCCTGAAAAACAATTGTAGTTGGAGCAGCCTGACAAATTTCATATCCATAAAATGGGTCTAATGTAGAATCATTTCCGAGCTGTATCCAATGATTGGTTATATTAGTACCTATTTCATACCATTTTCTGACATAAGATCCCATAAAAGTAGGCATAGCTGTAACTGTAGTAACCGGTATACCGAAGTACTGCCATCTATACTTGCTATTTACTGGTTGAGTCAAGTCCCATGTAGCTTTGGAGTACATTTCAACAGTTGCATTAACGTCTGTATTTTGTGTTGGTTGATTAAAATGTAATGAACCATTTGCAAGTGTAGAACTCGACAAGATGTCTATCCGGTTAGGATCTCCATCAGTTATTGTATAATTGTTTACCTGAAGTCCTTTGGCTGCAGGGATTATCAACGCTTTTGTGGTTGCATTAATTAAACTGCCAATCGTTCGGTTTTTATCAAGCCATAAATCGTTAATTGCCACTGAGTCAGTATTAGCGACAGTAGCATATTCAACATCATCACCCGGTAGCGGCACGTAATTTCCGGTCCAGTTTCTTGCTTTTGCCCAATCCGTATCAGTATAACCATACCAGTAATTTGTACGTGTAATTACTGTTGCAATCACACTTGCATTAGCCGGATTATTTGAAACACAAGTTAGACTTGAAGTCAAAACACATTTTACGGTATCTTTATCGTTAGGGATATAAGTATAGCTTGTACTGTTAGTCCCAACAGGACTACTATTTACATACCATTGATAAGTAGGTGTACTCCCGCCGTTAGTTGGTGTAGCAGTATAAGTTACAGGAGTATTTTTAAAAACCGGATTTGCTGAAGCTGCTACTGTTACACTGACAGGAAGAATCGGATTGACCGTCACATCAGTTGTAGATGTAGCCGGTAAAATCTGCCCAAATACTATATCATCCAGAGCAAAGTCATTACCGGCTAAAACAGTATTTTGGTTTATTAATTCCAAATTCAATACTGTATTGGAACCCGCAGCAGCATTATAAAGGAACTGAGCCCACTGGTAATTTACCTGAGGTGCGGTATAAACAGGTCCGGCAGCCACACCATTTACATAAAGTTGGAGTTGAGATGCATTTTTGGGAACCTGAGTTATATTTACTGTTTGTTCCCAATAGGTAAACGCGTATGTAGCACCGGGAATAACAGGGACTGATTGACTCCAAACTACAACCCCAGCTACAGGAGCGCCGTTAACAACCATTTGTAATCCTCTGCCTGTAGTATGGTCGGGCCAGGTGGTAAAATCATTATGTACTGAATGTGGTAGTTTTACCACTGTATAATCACCTTCAGGAACTAAAGCGGATGTGCTGGTTGTATCAACATAAGTATACCCGCTACCGAAGCCAACTCTTCCGAGCTCAAAGTCGCCATTAAAAACAAGATTTCCACCTACATTTACATTTCCAGTAACTGTATATGTTCCACTCATTGAAGGAGTTGAAGCACCAATTTTTGGATTCTGGGTAGTTGAATAGAATGAATTTGGTCCCTGCCAATAACGGTTCTGAATATCTGCACCTGTACTGGTTAGCCTAATGGTATCACCTGCACAATAGGTTCCGCCACCACCGGCTGTAACTAAGGGTGATATAAACACAGTCCCAACTAATGCTACATTCTTTGTTGGTGCTCCCGTTGATGCAACAGTTATATTTACTCCTGTATAACTACCAGCAGTTAATGCGGATTTTAATCTTACATATACTAAAGTAGGATTTACCCTTCCTGATGTTAAACTTATAGTAATCGGGGTTGATTGGAATCCGGAACCCGATGTGGTCGAAATTTCATAGTTTGAAGGAGGTGTTACAATAATACCAGCCGAAAGCGATGTTCCACTAACCGTAAACTTTTGTTCGCTGGATGGTCCGGTTCCCTGCATATATCCAAAACCAGTCAAGGTAGGAATAGATGTGAGAACGGTAGGTGTAGAAGGGGACGAAGCAACTACTGTACCTGCTAAAGCAACAGTTTTAATAATTGCGCCACTAGATTTCAATGACACATTAGCTGGTCCAAAATTAGTAGTAATAGTACTTGATCCAAGTCCAGTAACCATCCTGACATAAATAGTAGTTGACCGTGTGGAAACTCCTGCTGCACGTGTAAGAATAATCGAACCGGTTGTAAAACCTGATCCCGAAGTAGTAGAAATTTCAAAGTTTGCCGGAGCTACAATTGTATCATTCCGTAAGGTGGTTGATAAATTAGTACCATTTAATACAAATGATTGTTCTCCGGAAGGACCGGCACCGAAAGTATAAATAAAGCCAGCCAGATAGGAAGTGGCTGTTGT
This sequence comes from Paludibacter sp., assembly GCA_037144275.1. Taxonomy (GTDB): domain Bacteria; phylum Bacteroidota; class Bacteroidia; order Bacteroidales; family Paludibacteraceae; genus Paludibacter. Next base: position 48,616 of record JBAWXD010000002.1, read on the forward strand.
CAAGGTAGGAGCTGCAGTTACAGTTCCCGTTAATGCCACTGTTTTATCGGTTGCACCTACAGCAGATGCCGTAATATTTTGATTATGTGATCCTACACCCAAGCCGGAAGGCATAATCACATAAATGGTGGTACTGGCCAATGTTCCGCCGGTTGGGGTTAAAGGGATAGGGGTTGCTGCATAACCCGATCCATTTGTTGTTGATATCTGATAATCCGATGGAGGTGTAACTGTAACATTTCCAGCCAGATTTATTCCACTTACTGTAAAAGTTTGTTGTGCGGTTGGACCTTTGGTATAAACATAAGTGAAACCACTCAGACTTGTTGGTGAAACAGTAATTGTTGGAGCATTACCGACAGTACCACTACAAGTAACTGTTTTGGAAGTTGCGCCTGAAGCTGATGCTGTGATAAGTTCAGAAGTACTATAAGATCCGATTGCCAATCCCGCTTTTAATCGAACATAGATAGTTGTGGTTGGAACTGCAGCACCGCTAATAGCTAAACTAATCGGACTGGTTGCAACAAAGGAAACTCCACTCGTTGTCGAAATTTCATAATCAGTAGCAGCAGTTAAGGTTATATTTGTTGAAAGTGAATTTCCTCTGACAGTAAAGGTCTTCTCTGACGATGGTCCTGTTCCGTATGGATATGAGAAGCCACTAAGCGTACTTGTTGAAAGGGCAATAGTTGGAACTCCCTGAGCCAGTACAAAGTAACGGTTAGTCCCAATAAGATCTGAGTTGCTGATTCCATAAGCCCCTATAGTCCCATAAAGAGATGTATAAGTACCGTTGGCCGCTGTAGCATTTCCAGCCAACACATCATTTGGAGCTATTGCAGTGGTCTTGCTCACTGAAATATTTGAGTTAGTGAAATTCCCGCTTGTTAGCAATGCCCAGTATTCTGTCGAACTGATAGCTGATAAAGTGGCATCTTTTCCACCCGAAGAGTTCGTATTAAATGCTTCAACCTGAGCTGTAACCGTACCTGTTCCTGTTGTTGGATTTACAAGCGAAAATGGTAAGTATGTTGTTCCTTTTCCAACCGGAAATAAATAGGTAGAACCGGAAGCCAAACTGGCTGGTAATGTCCATTTTACCGGACCACTAATAAACGATGTGTTCGCAGTACTTGAAATGGCAGTACTGGCAGTATTAGTAACAGAAAGCAATGCCGACGAAGTAGTTGTTAAAACGCCACTTCTCAATATCAGGTTATTTGTTACTGTAGCATTCTTGCCTAATGTAGTTCCGCCAGAATTGATAGTAAGATTGTAGAACGTATTTGAAGCGGCAGTTCCGTCTATAATTTTAGCAGTTCCGGTCATATTGATAGTTCCTATTCCGGGAGTAAAAGTGCCTCCATTGTTCGTCCAGTTTCCATTTACTGTATGAGAAAATGCTCCACTTGTGAAAGTAGTACCGTTACCGATAGTTACATCTCCATTAATTGATAATGCTACAACACCTGTTGTTAGTGTTGTTGTTGTGCCGGGAGTTGTTGTACTCAGCGTAAAGTTTCCGCCAATGGCTGTAGTTCCTACGGTGAGTGTTTTAGTACCGCTAGTAGCAAGAGTAAGGTTATAATAGTTTCCTGTTTTTACAGTTTGATTTCCGGCAAAATTATAATTCACCGTATTTCCTACGGCATTAGCAGTTAGGGTTGACAGACCCATAGCTCCGGTAAAACCGACATTCAGGACTCCTGTCGTTCCCTGAGTCAGCGTGCCTCCAGTTCCGTTTAAGGCTGTTGTTATCGTTAAAGTACCGTTATTTGTATAAGTTCCTGTAATGTTAGCTGTTGGAATAGCTGTTATGGTTGAACCACTTAGCGTCTTTCCCGTCCCTGTAAAGTTATGTGATCCGGTACTTGCTGTAAATGTTGTCGCACTATTAGCGAAACTTCCAGCAATTGCTATTGTTGCAGCATTTGTCTCATTCCATACAGCTCCGGAATTCAAAGTTACATTCCCGGTAAAAGTTTTGGTCCCGGTATTCGCTAAAGTGAGAGTTCCTGTAACTGAAGTTGTTCCGGTTACACCTAAAGTCCATGAATTAGTTGCGCCTGTTGTAAAAGTAGTACCTGTTCCTACTGTTAAATTTCCCGCAATAGTTGTTGCAGCTACAGTTGTAGCAGTGGCTGTTCCACTTAAAGTTAAACTTCCACCAATTGCAGCAGAGGCAGTTTGCAGTGTTTTAGCACCACTTCCTGAAAGTGAAAGGTTATAATATACAACTGCTGCTGTAGTTTGCACACCTGCTGCATTATAGTTTACAGTACCGGTTGCTGCTGTAAAAGTTCCGGCTATTGTTGATGTTCCAGCAATATTAATTATACTCGAGCCACCATTTAATGTAGTTCCGGCCGTGCTAGACCAGTTCCCGGATATAGTATGTGTAAGTCCGGTACCCAAATTTAAGGTTCCGGTTGCACCGGTTAACGATAAAGTTGCTGCATTTACATTGCCAGTGAGTGTAGCTGTACCACTTGCTTTCGTACAGGTAACTCCACCGGTAGTAGTAAATCCGGCAATGCTCTGTGTCCCTGCTCCGTTAATGGTAATAGCTGAACCATTTGCAGTAAAAGTACCACCATTGTTCGTGAAATTTCCTCCGAAACTCAATGCAAAGTTACTTGCACTTGTATTGAGAGTTGATCCGCTGCTAATAGTTAAATTTGAAGTCACTGCTTCGGCACTATTCAGAGAAATTGCTCCGGTGCTAGCAATAATTATTCCTCCTGATGCAATGAATGGACTAACCCATTCTGGGCCGGCAGCTCTGGCTGTGGTAGTATTGTATTGTAATGTTGCAGCTGCTCCTGAGTAAGTCGGTGCTGCCGAAACTGTTCCTGTACCTTCCATCGAAAGAATTCCACTTACAGTAGGAGTGGTTGCGAAAGTTTTTAATCCGGTTCCACCTATTGTCAGATTGTTGAAAGTATTTGTACCACTAACAGTTTGAGCACCATTACTAAGTGATACTGTACTTGTATTGGCTGTAAAAGTTCCGTTGTTAGTCCAGTTTCCATTCACGTTTAATAGGTTTGAACCTGTGATAGTTAACGACGAACCTACATTTATTGTAATATTATCGCAGGACGAAGTAGCACCAATAGTTGGTTTATTGGTTACATTTGGTATAATCACATCATCAGCCGATGTAGGCACAGCACCATCCGACCAGTTTGTTGCCACATTCCAGTCTATACTGGTTGTTCCGGTCCAATTTTTTGTGGTATTTAATATCCCCGTTGATGCTGCAAAATAAGTTGTATTAATATTGCTTGCAGCCGAACCTGTACCACCCCAGGTAGATGTACCTTGCTTTACACCTGCAAAGTAAAGAGCTTTAGCTGTATGTGTAAGTCCTGTTCCCAGATTTGCCACCACCCCACTATTAATTGAGAAGTTTCCGTTAGTTATTGTATTGTTTACAAATGTTTTTGTTCCACTGCCAGCAAGAGTCAGGATGTTGAAAGTAGTTGCACCGCTAATTGATTGTGTAGTTCCATTCAGATTAATGGTACTTGTTCCGGCAGTAAATGTAGCACTATTGCTGAAGTTTCCGGCAATATTATGAGTATAACTTCCAGCTGTAAATGTGGTTCCTGTCCCGATAGTCAAATCAGCACCAATCGTCAAACCGATTACTGCTGTTGTTGTTGCCGTGCCACTCAGTGCAAGGGTTCCACCGATTGCTGTAGTTCCGGTGTTAAGAGTTTTCGCTCCGCTACCTGATAAAGTAAGATTATAGTAATTAATAGAATTTACAGTCTGTGCTCCACCAGTAAAATTTACAGTATTTCCAGTTGCCGTTGCAGTAAGAGAAGTAATTCCAGCCGTTCCTCCAATATTCAATATTCCGGTAGTTCCTTGAGTTAGGCCACCTGTACCTGATAATGCAGTGGTTGCAGTTATTGTTCCGTTATTTGTAAGTGTAGTTCCTGTTACAGTCAATAAAGTTGCTGACGTTAAAGTTCCGGTATTAGTATATGCACCGGTAAATGTAACTGTTGGTATAGCAGTTGTTGTTGCTCCACTGAGTGTTTTTGTAGCACCACTCAAAGTGTGAATTCCGGTGTTTGAAGTAAAAGTAGTTGCATTATTAGTGAAGCTTCCGCCAAACCCGATAGCAGCAATTCCAGTTTCATTCCATAGAGCACCGCTGTTCAGTGTAACATCGCCTGAAAATGTTTTAGTTCCTGTATTGGCCAAAGTCAGAGTTCCCGTAACATCGGTTGTACCGCCTACCGCTATAGTCCAGGTATTGGTTGCACCTGTTGCCAGTGTTGTACCAGTTCCAACTGATAAATTACCGGTAATTGACAATGCTCCTACTGTGGTAGTTGTTGCTGAACCACTTAATGTAAGACTTCCCAGTGTGGTTGTTCCCGCTTGAAGAGTTTTTACGCCACTTCCCGAGAGAATAAGATTATTAAAATTAAATGCTGCCACAGTCTGAATTCCTGCATTGTCATAGTTAACAGTACCTCCGGTAAAACTATTAGTTGAATAATTTGCCGGAAAGTTTGAGGTGCCACCTATCAATAAAGTTCCTGCTATAGTTAGCGTTCCACCTGCAGTAGCGCGGTTTGCGGTAAAAGTAGCTAAATCCAGACTTGTGCCGGTTCCAATATTCATATCTCCAGCAATACTTAAACTTGTGACTAAAGTAGCTGTTGCAGTACCTGATAATGTAAGATTTCCACCCAAAGTTGTAGTTCCTGCCTGCAGGGTTTTAGCACCTGTTCCCGAAAGTATAAGATTGCTGTAATTAATACCCGAAACGGTTTGTGTGCCGTCATTATCGTAGTTTACCGTACTTCCGGCATTTAATGTTGTAGTTACAAAACCGGTAGGAAAATTTGAACTACCACCAACAAGCAAAGTTCCTGTTGATCCAATTGTTAATGTACCTGTTCCGGTCAAAGTAAATGTGCCCAGATCGAGTGATCCATTGTCAGTAACTGAGATTGCAGCAGCACCAGCAGTTGTAACCGTTACAATATGTCCAGATTGAATTGTTGCAGAATTATCATAAATTGTTGGTGTAGAGGTTGCCGATACCCAGTTTACATTATCTGTAGATTGTTGCCAGGTAGATGTGCTATTCCAGTTTCCTGAAGCTAAACTTCTGAAATACATCGGAACGTAATTATTTACACTCAACCCAGTCATTGAACTCAAAGCTGTACCGCTTAATGTAGTTGTCGAAATATCAGTTGTATTAGAAGCAGGAATGGCACGGTAACCTACTGCATCACGAATACCATCCGTATTAGCAGTAGTTTGTTCGTTAGACGAAGTCCAGTTTGTTCCAAAATTACTTATTGTTCTGGCAGTTGTGTTATTTGCTCGAACTGTACAAATAACTTTCACAGCCTGTTCACCTGTATTTACAGTAAGTCCTGTAGCAAAAGAAAATGGACTTACAGCTGTTGTAATACTATTGTAATTTTGTGAATTTGTTATCGGATTAGTTTGATCAGCAGCATCGTAAACGGCAGCAAAAATATCGTTGGCACGGGCGGATCCACCTGAAAGTGTAACAGCAAGGGTTGTACTAGAAGCTGCATCAATCCCGGCTTCATTTAAATAATACAATTGCGTATGTTGGCGTGTGGTGGCTGATGTCATATCACCATTTACGGGAATAAGTGTTTGACCCCCGTAAGTTATTGTGACTGTACGTGCACCAATAGCCGCTTGGGTGGATGCAATTCCAACAATTAGAACACGATTTGTATTACTTCCGGTTGGTATAGTATAGGTTAAGCCTGCAGGACTATCAGAAGTGCCATGATATATGTTTGTCCACGTACTTAAAGTTGTTACATCTGCAGATGCAGATATTACAGCAATAGGCAAAAATACGATTAACAATGTTAACCGTATGGAGATAATAGAATGCATAGCCCAGTACCGTTCTGGTTTATTCAAACGCCTAAATATTTTATTTAACAAATCAACAGCAAAGAAGCTCATTGTCTTTATTTTGTGAGATATATTTATATAAGCCGCAATAGACTTTTTAACCATTTTATAATGAATGAGAAAACAGAGCAAAAGTAATGATTTATAATGAATAAACAAAGTTTAACCACTTATTTATGGAATAATTACTACAATTTGTACTCTCTAAACAGCTTTTCAGAAAATTTGTTCTATTCTTTGAAAAAAACCAGGAGAATTACAGCCCAATATAGTTGATGATTATTGAGTTCTATGACCTTTTTTCGATAAATTAGTTGTATTAAACCGACAATTCTGTCCAAAAAATGTCAAAATATATATGCGACTATAAATTTCCCGTATGCAAGAG
>JBAWXD010000003.1:0-54785 GCA_037144275.1 Paludibacter sp.
GTCGGCACTTGTTTTGTACGGAATTTTGTAAATATTTTCTATAGCAAGACTGGCGCGATCCATGCCCTGATATTTATACATCCACATATAACCCAGATTTAAGTTCCCGGGAGTGACCATATAATGCGAAATATCACGTTTTTGATTATCTGTTGCGGTACCGGAAACATAATAATTATCGTCCGATGTTTGAACATACATTTCGCTGGTACCGTAATGATTCAGCTTCGACAAATCGTCATAAATCCCAACGATTGCCATATTAGCATTAGTAGTATTGCTAAAAAAACTGGCACTGGCAATATAAGACGAAGGGGTTTCTGTCAGGAGATCTGAACAGGCTGACATGAATAATGTGGACAAAAGACTCAGTAATATGATTTTATAGTTTGTTTTCATAAGATTTTCTTTTTTTTAAGTATATTAGAAATTCAGGTTAATACCAACGGTAATGGTACGGCTTCGTGGATATGCACCCCAGTCCACACCCGGGGTTAAACCGGTAGAATTTCGGGTACTTGTTTCCGGGTCGAACCCTGAGTAGTTGGTAAATGTGTATAGATTATTAGCTGTTGTATAAATTCTGCACTTAGTTATCCCGACTTTGGAAAGTATTTTTTTGGGGAGTGAATATCCTAATGTTACATTATTAATTCTCAGAAATGAGCCATCTTCTACACCATACGATGTGATATAAGTATCGTTTCCTCCCATATTCAGGTAGGAAGCTATGGTTTTATTTGCATTTAAATCATTCAATTGAATAGGATCGGTTATACGGGCACCGTTGCCATCAATGGTAATCCAGCGATTGGATGAATTGACCACTTCGAGTGCATTTCGGTTGGCTATTCCTGTAACCGAATTATACATTTTTGTGGCATTTAATACATTGTTCCCTACACTATAATTTACGAATACACTTAAATCGAAGTTTTTGTAGGTAAAAGTATTGTTCATCCCACCATAAAATGTTGGAGCAGCATGACCAATCACGGTGCGGTCGGCATCGGTTATTTTTCCATCAGGAATAGGGTTTCCTTTTGCATCAAAAGCTCCCGATACGTCCTGATATTTCCAGAATCCCGGCTGTGGCATTTTTCTGGAGTCATAAGCGATTCCTGACTTCAAAGTATACACTTTGGTGCCAGCATTATAGTCAAAATCACTTACCTGGTACAATCCGCTTATTTTATAGCCATACATTTCACCAATGGGGTTACCTACTTTTACGATATAATCGGTTTGTCCAAATCCAAATCCTGACTCTTGAAGGAAAGATTGTTCGCCTGACAGGGCAACAATTTTATTTTCATTATGGGAAATATTAAAATTAGTGACCCACTGAAAATCTTTAGTTTTAATATTAATACTTGTTATAGTCAGATCAAATCCTTTGTTTTCGGTTTGTCCAATATTCTGAATCATAGTGGTATAGCCCGAAGAAACCGGAAGGGTAGATTGCAAAAGCAATTGAGAGCTGTGATTGATATAAAATTCCGGCGAAATAATTAAACGTTGATTAAAAAATCCCAAATCAAGTCCTATATTCATAGTTTCGTTGGCTTCCCATTGCAGATTTTTATTCGGAATTTGATAGGGTGCATAACCGGTTGTAGTGGTTGTGCCAAACGGTGCAGTAACAGAACTCATCAGAGCCAATGAACCATAATTATTGATGCGGTTATTTCCGGCATCGCCATACCCAAACCGAAATTTTAAATCCGAGAAAATATCTAATTCTTTGATGAATTTCTCTTCGCTGGCACGCCATGCAAATGAAGCCGATGGGAAATACCCCCATTTTTTTGCAAACTTCGAAGAACCATCAGCACGATAAGTAACTGTGAGCATATATTTTTCGGCATAATTGTAATATGCACGACCAAAAAACGAAAGTAATTTATTATCGTCATTAAAATAGGACTGTGGTATTCCTGGAGTAGCACCCAACGACATATCATTTAGTCCGATAATATCATTCGGAAAATTGTATGAACTTGCCTGAACATAGCGTGTCCAGCTAGTTACATATTCCTGTCCAACCATCAAACTGTATTTGTTTTTCCTGAAACTTCCGTCATAAGTCAGTGTATTGGCCGTTTGAATAGTTTGGGAATCAGCATTTTTTATCCAACCCTGAATGCTGCTTCGTAAGGCTGTCATATTTTGAGCTCCGAAAAAATCTGAATTTCGTTGAGCATTGTATGACATACCAATGCTGTTCTTAAAAGTCAAACCACTCATAATCTTATACGTAAACCCAGCATTTAATTGAAAAATTCGTTGTTCTACGTTCTTTTGTTCGGAAGTAGCAGAAATAACCGGGTTTTGCATCACATTACCGGTAACTGCATCCAACAGCGGGTCAATATTCAGCGTGAGTAAGTCTTTGTCATTTCCGGTGATTCCTATGGTAGGACGATATTGAATTACCTGACTTAAAGGATTGAAATAGGTATTTCCATCCGATGATCCCTGTCCGTACACCTTGTTTTCTGTATAACTGACCGTAGCAGAAGCGCTAAATTTGTCGCTAATCTGATGATCTACTTTTATACGGGCATTGTTTTTAGAACGACCGCTTGCCACCATTTGGCCCTGATCATCATTGTAAGAATACGATAGATTGTACTTCAATTTCCCTGCACCACCATCAATACTTATTCGGTGATTTTGGGTATAAGCTGTTTGTCCAAATGCCTGATCCTGCCAGTTGATGCCGGGACGATTCGAATAATTAGTACTAATATCGGCATAAGGACCATAGGTTTTAATAAAATTAGGTAGATCTGACTGAGATGCAAAATCTCTACGTTCATAATCCATCATAACAAATTCATACGGACTTAAAATCGGCAAATTCTTAGCCAATTGTTTTGCTCCAACATAGCCTTCATAACTTACGGTTGTTTTGGAAGGAGTCCCTGATTTGGTGGTAACAACAACTACTCCATTAGCTCCACGGGCACCGTAAATAGCCGTCGCAGAAGCGTCTTTCAGAATATCAATAGACTCAATACTTCCCGGATCGATACTTGATAAGCCGTTTTCAGTTGGAAAACCATCGATAATATACAGTGGATCATTATTTCCGGTAATAGATATTCCACCACGTACCCGAATGGAAATTGCAGCATCCGGACTTCCTTCCGCCTGGCTCACCATTACCCCCGAAACCCTTCCGGCTAATGCCTGAGCAACATCGGAAGACGGAACTTTAGCCATTTCGGCAGCATCAACCGAAACTACAGAGCCGGTAATGTCTTTTCGTTTCATGTTGCTGTAACCAACTGCTACCACTTCGTTCAACTCATTTGACGAAGTTTCGAGTAAGGTATTAATCACTTTTTTATTACCCACCTTTTCTTCCTTGGTTTTCATACCAATAAATGAGAAAACCAGTGTTGCTGTTGTCGGATTATCGACTTTAATAACATAGTTTCCATCATAATTTGTAACTGTTCCAGTTTTGATTCCTTTTACAGTAACATTTACACCCGGCATGCCCTGATTTGTTTCATCAATAACTTTACCGGTGATTTCAGCTTTTTGTTGCGCATTTACTGTACCAAAAAGCACAATTGCAATTAACAAAATAAAGAGCTTTAATTTTTCATTTTGATTTTTCATACAGTTGAATTATAGAATTTTCAGTTTAAAATATTGTTTGTTTTAGTAATATTTATTTCCTTCTCAGGCATCAGAAAAACCCTGATTAGCTGCGTACTATTCTCGGGCAGCGTTGTTTCAAAACCCATCAACGAAATGCCCGGATTCGGTGATTCATAGACTTTGGAGGCTGTAGCTGGTTTGAAATAGGGTATTAATTCATTCACTCCTTCCACTTTCATAAATAATTTCTTCTTTCCAAATCTCAAAAGTATCACGTTACCGGAAATTCTTTCCATTTTTGTAGCTTCAGTAGTCATATTCCAACGCAGCTTTACCGGATGATCGAGGGTTAAAATTTTATCTTCAATCAGCACATATGATTTCTCAACCAATGCAACTGCCCTACGAGCGTCTTTCACATCATTGCCATAAACTGACGTTAGATTGGAAGTTACGTACATTAATTCAGGGTCTTTGGAAAATGTGGCAATATCAGCACTTCCGTTCACCAGTTGTTTTTGGTCATTCAACGTAAGGGTGTTATGAACAAAGTTATTGTATCGGTACACATCCCAGCGTGTACTGTTTTGCTTGAAATTCCACAAATCAACTCCTTCTTTTTCAACCATCTCATACTTTTGCATACCCAGGTCTAATCCCCAACGAACGCCATCAGCTTCGAAAAAGAATGAACCTGCATCCATGTGAGCATGACCCGACAAAGCTGACCCACCTTTAAATCCAAAATAGATCGCATTTTCATTTGTCCAGGAGCTACGCATGGCTGCCACCGGAATGCGACTTTGAGTAACCCACATCAAATCTGTTGGTTCAATAACTTTTGAAAGTGACGCACCGCAGCCCGCTCCCCACAAAAGTGCTATAGGAAAAAGCCGTTCACGCAGGTATTTTTTGTTGATATCTGCTTCGTAAAATTTTTTCTGATTATAGAGTAAAGCCGGATTTTTAGTTTTGGCATAAAACCAGAATACGGTTGATTCAAATGAACATTTTTGTCCGGCATCCGAATAACAGAATGGATTCATTGCAGGAGTGATCATGTGTTGTAAAAACAATCCTGTGGCCATAAAACCGGGTGTTTTTGTCAGTCCAAAGTCCGAATGATAAATCTTATCCATTGCATCCAAAAAAATGGTGTTAAAGCTTGTTCCATAACCCCAATAACCAACACCTTCGGGATAAGCTCCATCAGGTCCGTATTCTTTCATGGCATTGGGCAGTGAGTGAATAGCACGATTCAACAATTCGACTGACATGGCCGGATTTTCTTCGTAAACCGCCAAAGCACCCATCGTAATACCTGTATTGCAAACCTGATTCCAGTTGTTTATCTCTTTCAACCAGTAATTGTGACTGCTGTCCATAGATGGTTTTAAACCTTTTTCAGTAATTGATTCGCTGATAATTTTACGCGATTTTGGGGAAAGTCGATCGTAATTCCAGTCATACCCGATAGCCATTGCCAGGGTCATTTCCGCTACATCCAAAAAATGGCGTGGATTCCAGTCCTGAAACTCTGCTATATGAAGCATTTCGGCTTCTGCACGGTCTGAATACTTTTGGTCTCGTGTCATTCGGTACGCATAACTCAGAAAAAAAATACGACGTAAATTGTCCCTGCAAACATCCAGCAATCTTATGCCAATCAGTTTTCGGTCGTTATATGGCAAGTCCAGCATTTTGTCGGCCTCAGCCAATACTGAAGTATGCATTTCGCGCCAATACGGATCTTTGTTTATATTTTTCAACAAGTCCTTTTCTGCCCCTTTGAGCAGCAACAAACGTGGGTGTTCAGTCATTTTCGTATCAACTGAAACCTGTTGAGTTTGTGAAAATAATACTGAACTCCAAATCAGAAATATGTTAAATATAATATGTTTCATTAAATCTTCAAATTATCTCATTTTCAAATCTTCAAATCATTTTCGCCTTAGAACTTCTTAACTATTTCCGTCGGATCGTCGTCTTTATATTCTTTACTGGTTTTCTCTAAAAGCCCGAGCATATATTCCCTAACAGCTTTGTAGCGTGGATCATTGTAAACGTTCTTTTTCTCCGACACATCCCCTTTCAAATCGTAAAGTTCCCACTCGTCAATGTCATTATAAAAATGTATTAGTTTATAACGGTTGGTGCGGATTCCATAATGTCGTTTTACGCTGTGCCAACCCGGAAATTCGTAATAATGATAGTAAACAGCTTCACGCCAATCCGTTGGTGCTTTTCCGTCATTTTCGAGTATCGGCTTTAAGGAACGTCCCTGAATTTCAGAAGGTATTCTCTCACCTGCAAAATCGAGTAAAGTGGGTGCGATATCGATATTCATACTCAAAGCTTTGCATACTCCATGAGGTTTAATTGCTTTCGGATAACGTACTAAAAAAGGTGTTCGCTGGCTTTCTTCATACATAAACCTTTTATCAAACCAACCGTGTTCGCCCAGATAAAATCCCTGGTCGGAAGTATAAATAATAATGGTATTATCAAGTTCACCAATATCTTCCAGAAATTTCATCAATCTTCCTATATTTTCATCAACTGCTAAAACAGTAGCTAAATAATCGCGCATATATTGCTGATACTTCCACGATGTGAGTTCTTTTCCGCTCATCTTTCGGGTTCGGTATTCTTGGTTCCGCTGTTTATAAGCTTCGTTAAACTTTGCCTTTTCGTCAGGACTCATACGACTATAATCGGCACGAAGTTGAGTTAAGCTATTTTCCCTTTTATTGGCTCGAGCAAAGTCTGCCTTATTCTCATTGTATCCTTTAATTTCGAAATTACCTTCCAAATCCGCAGGATTGGCAATCTTAAGTACTTCGTCCTCCCACATATTGCTAGAGATATTCATCAATTGCTCTTTTGCAGCGCGTCCCATGCCGGAATGATCATCAAAAAGATTATCCGGTTCAGGGAAAATAGTATTATTGAAAATTCCCATGTGTCGTGGTGCCGGTATCCAGTTCATATGCGGTGCTTTATGATTATAAATCATCGCAAATGGTTTTTTTGGATCTCTGTTTTTCAAGAAATTGATGGCTTTATCGGTAATAATATCAGTAACATATCCCCTTTCTCTGATTTCTTTACCATTTTCTATAAAATCAGGACTATAATACTCACCCTGACCAATTAAGACACTCCAAAAATCGAATCCCTGCGGGTTGGAAGTAAGATGCCATTTACCAATCATAGCAGTTTGATAACCACTTTCATGTAACAATTTAGGAAAGGTCATCTGATCGCCATCAAAGGCTTTCGAGTTATCCGTAAATGCATTGCTATGACTCATTCTCCCTGTCAAAATACACGCACGTGAAGGACCAGAGATCGACTTACAAACATAGCAATTGTCAAACCGCATTCCTTCGTTCGCAATCCGATCCATATTAGGAGTCTGAATCAGCTTACTTCCATAACAACTCATGGCCTGATAACCATGATCATCAGTTACAATCAGGATAATATTGGGGCGTTTATTTTCAGGTTTTAGTGCTTCCTGAATTGCAAATACAGCAACACTACCAACAGCTAAAATTGGGATTGTAATTGCTATAGTTTTTTTATTTTTCATTACTTAAAGTTCTCTATTCTTTCACTAAAACTTTTTGACATAAACGCGCTCTTGAATTCTGAATTCTAATGATATAAATGCCCTTATTAAGGCCTTGAATATCAAGAATACAGTTTGAAAAAACTTCCGGTGTTGTTTTCACTATTTTTCCATCAATAGAACAAACGTTTACTTTAAAAGCAAGATTATCTGACGATTCAATTCTGAATTGGTTTTCAATATCAGTTCCCAAACAATGAAAAATGTTATTTCCATTGGTTGAATCAATTTGTGTCGAAAGGTTTTTCAGGGTTACAGAATATGATTTTCCTTCAGAGACTGTCACTTTTAATGTAGTTGTATTTGTTCCATTTACTATTGTGAAGTTAGGATTTGCACCGTCCAACGAATAAAGCCCGTTTAGTACAACCTGATAAGCGAATGTTGTACCCGGGTCATAGAATGTTGCATCCGACATGGCATCCGAATTAGCTGCACTTCCACGTCGCATATCCGGGTCACTGATTGAAAGTTGAATACGTGAAGTATCTATTTGTTTCAGCATAAGCATCGAAGGTGAGTTAACCTGATAAACCCATTGATCGGTAAGTGCTGTTGAACTATTAAAGATAGCATATCCCCACACATTTTGTTCGGTTTGCTGAACAATATGTGCTACATTATCCTGACGGATAATTTTTATGGGCGAAGTGGCGGTCGTCTTGTATTTTAATTCCTGAGCATCATTACTCTTCAGCAACATATAATAAGTGTAGTTCTGGCTTTTAGGTGCAGTCCCATGATTGATAACTGCCGAATACAAAGTGCCGTTTACATTCAAATCAACTGTTCCTGTTTTCACGATAAATCGGTTTCCAAGGTTATCGGAAATTACCGGCGTTAACAGTCCTGTTTGATTGGCTGTAACCGCAGTTCCATTTACTTTAATACTTTCGCCCGTTAATACTTCATGTTGTAAAAGGGTGGTATAAACCGGAGCAGAGGCAGAATTACAAGTCACATTACTTCCAAGACAAATCAATGCATTACCGAAGCAAAATACCGATTTATAGGCATAAAAGGATGTATCGAACGTATTGTCGTGAAGTTTGAGTGAAAACATGGATGTAGAATCATTCAGCGTAGTTCCACCCAAAAATGGATCAGTTGAAAAATTGCGATAGGGTGTTGAACTAGTGTAAATCATATTGGCAGCACTCAGATACTTAGCCGTTGTACCGGGTATTTTCGCCCAATCGAAAGCTGTATTGCTGTAAGCATTATTTTTTCGACCATCGGGAAGTGAAGTATATTCTATCTGACCATAACTATTATATCTGCCATAAACATTGTTTGTCCCATCCGATTCATAGTCCCAGATATATTTGCTATATCCTTTGATGCTGGTATGTCTGAGTGTATCACGACTGATTAAAAAACCTCCATAAGGATAATAGATTTGGGTTTTCAGTGATTTCTCTGCTTTTACACCCAATGCATGAGCTTTCAGGCACAATTCCATTTCACCCAAGGTTGATTTAAAGGTAATATCGGCAACAGTACGACCAATCTGTGCAAGTACCGGATTAACTGTAGGTTGATACAAGCGTTCGAAAGCAGCTAATAACTCAGTGTCAGGAGTCTGTTTTGCCAAAGCCAAATAAGCATAACAGGGATATAGTTCATCTAAAATAGTTACTGCATCAGGAAAACGTCCACAGGCAGCAGTTGGAACATCGTAAATTGATGCAATTTTCCGATAAGCCAATAAATTATTTTTCAATTGTGCAAATACACTATCGGACAATGCATAAGGTGTGTTATAGAATAAATAATAAGTCAGACATGCCACATAAAGTGCATGAGGATAATAAGAACCCAGATAAATTCCATTGTGATGATAGCCTGTAAAATCAGATTTAAAACAATCGGAATAACCTTTAGCTACGGCAAAAGTATTGTTAAAATAATTTCTCAAATTATACAAAGCCGCTATTTTGGTTTGTGGATCGGTTTGCATCAAAGCATAAGCCAAACGGGCTTGTATAACTGTTCGGATTACATCGGTATTATCACCTGTATTGGTATACGGTCCAAACACATAGCCAAACGTACTCATCCACTTCAGCGTATTCATTTCGCGTTGAAGCCGGGCAGTTGTTCCTAAATCGTTGCGCATTAGAAATAACGAATGAACGTATCCACCGAAGCGGATTTTCTCGAATCGAAGTGAACCCATGGCGCTTCCATCGGCCCAACCCTGGTCGTTCCACCAATCAAAAACATTCTGGATGGATGTTTTACTCAAAGCAGTTCCGTTCATTCGATAGTCAAAAGCAAGTGGTATCAAGGAGTTTTGACCAAAATCACGAAAAAAGTTTACAGCAATGCCATCATACGAACTATTGGTGTATGCCTCATTAAAAAGCCCTGTTCCTAAAATAGTTCCATCGGTCTGTGGTTGAAGGTTTAATGCAGAGTACGATGTTTTTGCTCTGCTTATCCAGCCGGTTATAGCACTTTTCCGTGCTTTAAACTGAGTGTTATTGGCAAATGCATTTGTACCTAAATACCAATTATCGAGCCGCTTCGTAATCGTGTCTGCACCTGCCGACTCTGCTGTGGTGGGCGTTGTGGATATAGGAGTAATATTCATATTCCGCAACGCCACATAATCATCCATACCATCCGGTGGATTGATTCCCTGCGCCACTTTTACCTGCGAATCGGACATACGAGTCCAGTCGCTGGTGCTAGGAAACTGTAAAAAATCAAAATAGAATGTACCACTTCCGGTGGTGGGGGCGGCAATGGTCATGGTGGTACAAGCCGTCCTGTCATGTCCCATGTCCGATGTAAATTCAGCCCACATACAACGCCAGCCCACGAAATTCAGGTTAAAATCAATCTTGCATTTCTGAATACTGCCACTGGTCAGGAAGGCAAAAGTAAGTTTCTGGGATGATGCTACCGTATTATAAATCCAGCAAGTAATACCTCCGGCACTGGTTGTTGAGGCTGTGCTCAATCCGGTGGGATTAGACACCGTCATTATGGCATTGGCAGTCCAGTCCCAGCGTAGCGATTTTACACCCAACTTATACTTATTAGTCGCAATTTGAAGCGTCCCGTAGGTAGTTGTGAATCCTGCCGGAACCACTGCCGGAATCGTCTGGACATCTTCAAAATCATAAATTTGAGCCTTTAAACTGATAGAACAGCTAACTAAAAGTATAGGAATCAGGAATAGTATTTTTTTCATTCTATTATTTGGGAAATTTCATTTTAGGTATGAGTAAAGCAACCCTGTTTTATTTTACGGATATATTATTTAGTGTAACATTTTGTTTTACACGGGTATAATACACCCAACGAACATATTTTACATCCGATTTTAGCGGGATAGTAAATGAACTACTTTTTAAAATAGGCTTTGAAGCGGAATATGTTGCAATAGTTGACCAATTTCTTAAGTTTGTTGATGTTTCAACTCCTACTTCTCCAACAAATTCTTCCTTTCCTAACAAAGACATGCTAAAATCAAGCACTTTAGCTCCGGCTGAAAAAGCGATATAAAACGCTACACCTTCATCACAAAAATATACTGCATCGGCTCTTTTATAATCAATACCATAGCCAGCCCATGATTTAGGATTTGGAGTTTTAATGTCAATTGGCGAACTGTTTGAGAAAGATAATGCGAATGGTAATGATGATGCCTTCAATTGATTGACAGCTACTTCCCATGTTTGTTTTCCTTCACTGGCATTCTCAAGTTTAATGTATTGAGGTTTTGTAAAATTTTTAGTAATCGGAGTAGAGTCGGATATTGATGTTCCGTTATTCAGTTTGTATTTAAAGTCCAGATTCTTAATATCGAACGTTTCGTCAACAATAGTTTCAATTTTGCCGCTGGAGTTTTTCAAGCGGGTTTCAACAATCGAACCTTTAACCGAAAAAGAGGTAAATACCTGAGCAAAAAGAGTGCTGGTTGCGGAAATAACCAGGATTATAATGAATATATTTCTTTTCATTTTGTTTTTTTTATTAAGGTGAATAATCCGTCAGACCGCTCAAAGCGGTCTGACGGATATAGTAGACTAAAGAACGATTTTTTGAGAAAAGACACCTTTTGTGGTGGTCATTCTGAGAATATAAGCACCTTGTCTCAGGGCGATAAACTGACCTTCTGTTACTTTTGAGTTTTGAAGCATTTTGCCGCTAAATGAAATAATCTGAATATTTCCTTCTGTATTAAGCAATATACCATTCGAAGCTACAGTAAATAATTTTGTTGCATTTTCAGGTGCTATTACTGCCGTGGGCACATCGCTTACAGAAACGTTTTGAACAACCGATGTGGCAGCATTGTACCAGATGTTTGCTGCCTGACTTGCTGTTAAGGTAGTTGAACCTTTTGCTACAATAGTCAGCACATTACCCGCAATTGAAACAAAACCTGCATCGGTAGGCGTGTAAACAATTGAACTTCCATAAGTGGCATCAGCAGTGGAGGTACCGGTTAGCGTTACGGTTAATGGATTGCTATTTGTATTCAGGGTGGTAAGGTTTTGACTCCAGCTAATAACCGGAGTTATCTTCACATATTCATAAGCACCTACTGATGGGGCAGTTACAGAATAATCAGTTCCTGCTTTGTCTTTTAGAATGGTTGTGGTCACTCCTTTTCCCATAAGGTAAGAACCGGGGATTAATCTCCAATCAGCTTGTTTGATGGATATAGAATCTGCAGTAGTTATTGCTGATCCTATATAATTTGCTCCTGAACTCAAAGGTGGTTTTTTAAAATAGGATCCATTGTTACCTGTATTCGATTTGCTCAAATTTGTTTGGTTGTTTGTATAAGTACAAGCTGTACCCCAGGTTCCACCTGCTGCCCCATCCAAATAATTGTTACTGATCACTGTAGCTGCAATCTGAGCGGAAGATGAAGTCAAACTTATTGTAGCAGCATTATTTTGATTATTCCAAAATGCATTGTTATAAACTTTATGAACAACCTTGGTATTCTGCATTACATGCATACAGGAGTATAAATTCGTCATTTTATTATTCCCAAATAAGCAATTGATATATGAATCTATTGTACTACCGGTGGAAAAATTCAAGCTGCCGGCAATACTTGCTCTTGATGCTGTTGCAAAACCCGCACTTCCTGTGTAATTCACTTCATTGTTATGAATTAAACAATTACTAAAGGTCACTGTTGCTGCTGGGTCATTCGCTGTAATATTTAAAATAGTACCCTTTAGATTAGTTGGAACAGCTGTGGCACCGGTATTATTTATAGTAACTTTATTATTTCTAAAAATACAACCACTGATACCGACAGAAGGAGTTGAATTGGCAGATCCTGTTGCAGGGCAGTTTACATCTAAAATAGGTGCAATCTTTATATCAGTTGTCCCATAGGTAATAGAAACTATATTTTTTTCTATCAGGTTGTTTTGAAATGTCCCCAATACTTTTAGCAAACATCCTCCATTGCTGTTAGTGTATGCTGTTGTTGCTCCATAAGATAAGTTACATCCATAAAATACACAATTCTGAACATTTTGTCCTACTGGCGAGATTAAAGTAGTCATAGCAGCAGTAGCATTAACTGATCCTGTTTGAGTTATGGTAAAACCATCCAAAATAGCAGCAGAACCGTTAATCGCTGTACCATTACAAGTAGAAGCAAATGTAGTCGGATATTTAAATTCCCAGGATTCAATAATACCATTTCCATCATTGTCGTTCATAGGTCTGTCTGCCGGAGTTGCTTCTGTACCCGCACAACTACCGTAATAATTATTGGCGGTCATAGCCCATGCACCTGATTGAGAAAATGAACCCTTAATATAAATGTTGTTCGGTTGATTACTGGCAGCTTAAGTTTCAGCCGCTGAAATTGTTTTAACTGCTGTAGCCCAGCTTAGTCCATCGTTGGTATCGACGCCATTTACAGCATCAACAAAATACGGAATTGCGGCTGTCGTTCCGACAAAAAGTGCGATGCAAAGCATCAGGGTTATTAGTTTTTTCATTTTTATAATTGTTAGATTGTTTTAGTTTAAAGGATTATTTTTTGTGTGCTTATTCCCTGATTTGAATTTAATCGTAGAATATAGCATCCGCTTGGAATTGCTATTTTCTGTTCAGTTACAACATATCCATTCCAAACAACCGAGCCGGTCAGACTAAAGATTTGTAGCTTGCCTTCCATTTTGGAGATAATTTTAGCATTCTGTGTATAAGCTATGGTGGTCACGTTTTGATTTACAGGAATAACTGCTGTGCCACTTACAAATTCGTAAGCTCCAACGGCTGGTAGAGCTGCAAAAGGATTTCCGGTTTTGTCGGTCAAAACTGTTGTGACCATGCCCTTTCCGATAAGGTACGAATTAAGATTAATCCGCCAGTCGGCTTGTGCAATGGCAATTGAGTCTGTACTACCTGCTACTCGATTACATCCCACTAAAGTTGTTGGCATTTTAAAGCGGGGAGCAGTAATAGAATCTGGAGTTGAAGTATTCGCAAAAGTCAAATCAAAAACATTATTTGCAGTATAAATATTTGACGTATAACCACCGGCATTCCCTTTATTCATTACATTATAGCCAATTCTCCCAGTTGTAACATTAGAATTAATAAAGAGGTTTTTAATAACAGTTTTCAATCCTAAACTATCAACTTTATTGTTCCATAAAACATTGTTCAAAACGTTGTTTACAAGCATATTGTTATTGTAAATAAACAGACCACCTTTTGCTGAATTATGCATTTTGTTATTGGCAATAGTGCAATTTATAATAGAATCTGTAACAATAACGGTAGATAGACCTGCTGTTCCAACTATAGATCCCGAAGTCATGATTGGTGTAGCGGTTCCACCACCACCGGTATATACGGTTTCATTATTATAAATCAAACAGTTACTTAATAGGCATTTTCCGGCTACCCCTCCATATATATTAATCAAGGTTCCTTTAACACTGCCCGTAGTTCCGGCTGCAGAAGTAGTACAATCAATAATAGCTTTATTGTTACGAAAAGTACATCCAATAACATTGGTTCCACCTGCCATACTCATACCCGGGCAGAAGTATTTATCTGCAGTAGTACTTACAATAGTTGTTATGGTGTTTTTCTCAAATAAACAATTTTTAAATGTTCCGACTGCTCTCACTAAAATTCCATCAAAAGTGGATGTTGAGGTAATAGTTATATTTACCACACTATTTTTAATGATATTATTCTGGAAGGTAGCACCTGCAATTCCCATTATCGTTGACATAATTCCAGTGGTCTTTGTCCCAATATGGGTAATGGTAAATCCATCAAAAATAGAGGCGGCAAGTACCACTGCATTGTTAGCATTGCCACTAAGGATGGTGGTCGGATATTGAAATTCCCAGGGTTCGATAATTCCATTTCCATCTACATCAATCATGGGACGGGTTGCCGGAGTTTCTCCGTCAATGCCATGAAAACTTCCATACACATTCAGGTCGTTGGTTGCAGGGATGGTGAGGGTTGAACCGGGATAAGACAAAGTGCCGCCTTTTACATATACATCGTCTGTTCCGGGAGTTACAGCTGCCAGAGTGGCTGCCTGATCAATAGTTCTTACGGCAGTTGCCCAGGTCTGACCGGTGCCGGTACTTGAACCTCCAACTGGGTCCACATAATAAACAGTAGCACTTGCTGTGCCAACAAAAGCTGCGATGCCAAGCATCAGGGTAATTAATTTTTTCATAAAATTGTATTTTAAATTAATGTTCTTTGTATTAAAATTCAGTTTGTTTTCAAATTACATGGCAAAAGTAACATTGTTTATCAATATAGGTCTTTCTCTGACGTTGAAATAATTTTCAATCACGTTGAAAAATGTTGAAAAATCACTGATAACGCAATTTTTATCAAAGAGAAACTGTCGGCTGATAAAAATTCTTACATACCCGAAAATCAGACATTTCTCTAAATTTTCATTTATTCGTATTTGTTGTAAAAAACTTTTAACTCTATAGAATGCATAAGGAGTAAGTTATAATAACCTTGAGGTTCATTCGTCTCAATAAAAGTATTTCCGGGTCAAATGCTATCTCCTTCATTGCTCATTATTACCTTATTTTTAATAAAAGTAGAGAAAAAGTATAGTAATTAGTATTTTAAAACTATGATATAACTTATCTTTATAATAGAGTTATATTATAGCTTTATATGAGTTATATCTTAGCTTTATATGAGCTATTATAGATAATATGAGAAAATGAAATGGATAAGATAGTAAGTAGATCCTAAAAAGTGCGGCTTGTCAACAACTTTGGAATCGTTTATTGTACTTGCATGCAAACTGGAAATGCTTAGAAACACTGAGAAAAGAATTTGAAGATCTAATTTCATTCTAGCTTTATTAGTACATTTTTTTTAATAGAATCTTATAACTTTTCCCATCCACCACCTGCAAAGCTATTTTAGTGGTATTATCGGTAGTGGTCAGCTGGACATTGGGCATCACGGCATCGAGTGTATAACGTCCGTTCAGTACAATTTCATAATCGAACGGCTGACTTGTTGCTTCCGTAACTTCTTTGGTAAGCGAGTTAAGTCCCGAAACAGCCGGACGGTGCATGTCAGGATCCGTAATACTCAGCATAAGTTTCGAAATAGTCAGTTCTTTCAGTATAACAATAGATGGAATGTTCACCTGTTGAATCCACTTGTCGTTCAATGCTTTTGAGGCATCAAAAATGGCATATCCACAGGTTTTCTCATCGCGGTTGACCACGATATGCGACACTTCATCCTGACGTAGAATACTAATCGGATTCGTTTTGGGATTGCTGAATTTATTTTCCTGAGGTGCATTCGGTTGAAGTAACATATAATAGCAGTATAACTTATTTTGAGGTGCAAAACCATGATTGATAACTGCTGTAGCCATACTATCGGTCTTTATAACATCTACTAGACCCGATTTTACAATATAGATGTTTCCAATGTTATCTTTCAGAATTGGGTTTTCTAAATTATTCCAATCTTTATTCAAACTTTTTCCATTCAATTTTACGTTATCTCTGTCATTCAGTTCTTGCTGAAAAAGCGTTGTTTCGGTACGAACCAATTTAGCACTGTCATTAATGTTGCTTCCAACACAGATCAGTACATTTCCAAAACAAAAAACCGATTTATTGGCCGAGAAGGTTTTGTCGTAAGCATTGTCATGCAATTGCATGGAAAATGCTAATATTGTATCGTTTAGAGCAGTTCCTCCCAAAAAGCTTTTATCAGAAAAATTCCGGTGAGTCTGTTTAAATATCATATCGGCTGGTGCCAAGTACTTGCTGGTTGTACCCGGAAGGCGACTCCAGTCCCAAAACTTGTTTCCATAATTGCTGTTGCGTTTTCCGGTAAGCAGGTTCGTATATTCAATCTGCCCGAAACTCAGGTAGCGACCGTAAAGATTTTCGGACGACGAAGACTCATAATCCCACACATATTTGCTAAAACCTTTTATGGCGACGTGATTTTTCGGATCCCGATGGACCATTAAGCCTGAATACGGAAGGTAAAAAGCCGTTTTGGGTGATTGCTCCGCCGGAACACCAACTGATGCAGCGCGCAGACACATCTCGGTTTCACCCATGGTGGTGCGAAGGCAAATACTTGTACTTGCACCGTTTAGGTTTTCTTTTATTGGCGATTCATTCGGTTTCCAGAGCCTTCCAAAAGCAGCCAATAGTTCGGTGTCGGGTTGTTTTTTGGATAAGGCCAGATAGGCAAAGGCCGGCAGGGTTTCATCTAAGAACTGTCCACCCAACGGAAAACGACCGCAAGTAGAAATCGGCGCATCGTACACTGAACATACATTTTTGTAAGTGAGTAAACAATTTTTCAGGGTTGAATAGACATCGTCTGAAAGGGCATAAGGAGTATCATGCAGCAGGTAATAAAGCCAGCTAGCCGCATAAAGTGCTTCAGGATAATACTGAGTAAAATAAATTCCGGCATGATGATATCCTGAAAAATCGGGTTTAAATGTTTCCAACAATCCGGGAGTAATCGAAAAGGCATGGTTGTAATATTGGGTCAATAAAGAAAGTGCCGTGGCTCTTTTATCTGGATTGGGTTGCATCAAGGCATAGACCAATTTTGCAACGGCGAGAGAACGTATATCGTCAGCATTCTCGCCTTTTTCGGGTGTCAGTTCATTAACGTGACCAAAAAGTCCATACCAATTGAGGCTGTTTAGTTCGCGATTCAAACGTTCTAGTCCCAGTTCATTGCGCATGATAAACAGCGAGTGAAAATAGCCGGCACTTTGCAATTTCTCATCGCGCATACTCCCCAACGAACTACCATCGGCCCAACCCTGATCGTACATCCAATCCAACATATTCAGGTAACGTGTTTTTGATAATGCCGATTTATTCATGACAAAGTCGTATGCCAACGGAAGCATGGCTGCTCTTTCTACTTCGCGAAAAGTACGTACGGTTATGCCGTCTATCTTTTTTGGCTCGGTGGAAGAATACAACCCCACACCCGAAACGGTTCCATCAGAGGCAACTGTCAGGTTCAAATCACCGGGATTACGAGTCAATGCAAATTGTATTTGACGTGAAACGGCACTATTTCGAATCTTAAATTCTGATTTCGTACTATATTTACCCGAACCAAAATACCACTGTTCCTGTCGTTTGGCAATGGTATCGGCAGCTGCCAGTTGCAAATCCGTTGGTTGAATTAGTGTTTTTATTTCGCCTTTAGCTCTGACAGCCATAAAATCTTCAACCACCGGACTTTGAACCATCTTGTACTGCGAATTGGTCATTCTTGTCCAGGTTACAGATTTTTGAAATTCCAAATGGTCGAAGTAAAACTGACCATTTCCTTCATCTGGTGCTTCCACCATCATTTTAGATAGCATTGATTTGTCTTTTTTCATTTCTACTCCAAAAGTGGCAAGAATACATCGCCATCCTTTGAAATTCAGGTTATACTCCAACCGACATTTTACCTGGTCACTTTTATCTAAAAATGAAAAAAACATTTTAGAATCTCTTGAAACTGTATTGTAAACCCATAAATAAATGCCACCATCTCTGCTTTTAGAAGCATCTTCCAGTCCGATTGGGTTGGTAACTGTAAGATTAGAACCGGCTTTCCACTCCCAACACAACGATTTATTTCCCAGTTTGAACTTATTACCGGAAACAGACAAACTTCCGTCCTTTGTTGTAAAAGCTGTTGGCACAATACCATCCTCGAACGAATAGATTTGAGCTTGTGAATTACTTGTAAAACTGGCAATGACTACTGTCAATGCGATAAAGATTTGTTTTTTCATTTCGGTTTAAATTTATTGTTGTTCTCAATTTGATTGGTCAAAAATACATGGTATTTTTTATAAAAGTATTTCGATAGCGTTGAAATAGTTTCCACTTGCGTTGAAAGAAAACAGACTAAAGTCAAATTTGCGACTTTAGTCTGTTTTCATTGAAAAAGTTATTTTCAAAAAGTTATTTCTGGGGATTCGGATTTCCGGGCATTGCACCTCTTTTCCATCGGCTCTCCGACTGCTCAGGGTCTTCGCCCAAGTGTTTTACCAATGCAGTGTGCATATCGGTCATTCGATGTTTTTGCGATGGTTCTTTTGCTAAATTGTGTAACTCTTTGGGGTCCGTTTTCAGGTTAAAAAGTTCTACTTCGGCAGGATGATTTTCGTCAGCACGGGTATGGTACACATATTTCCAATCGCCCAACCGAATCATCGACATGCCCGATGACAGGTAAGGTCCGTAATATTCGGTAATAGCCATATCTTTCCATTTCATTTCCGGATTGTTTAGCCAGTTTAACATGGAATTACCATCCCAGTCTTTTGGTGTTTTAGCACCGGCTAGTTCGGCAATGGTTTGCACCAAATCCACCGTTCCACAGGCTTCGTGTCTGATTTGTGCACCTTTCCATTTTTTAGGATAACTGATAATCAATGGAACACGACTACCGGTATCATAAAGCGTATTTTTCCACCACATTCCGTGTTCGCCCATATTTTCGCCATGGTCGGACATGTAAATAATAATGGTGTTCTCGTACAACGGACTTTTACGCATGGTTTCAATCACAGTTCCCATTACCGAATCCATCCATTCTACTTTGGCATAATAACTTTCGCGTGCCAATTGAATGGTACTTGCAGGTAGATGCTCCAGTTTACGGTCGTTACGCAGGTGGCGATAATTCAACGGAAGATTTTCCAAATATCCGGCAGGAATTTCGGGAGCCGGAATTTTTCCTTTGTATTTAACAAGTATTTCATTTGGAACTGTCAACGGATAGTGAGGTGCTGAAAACCCCATAGTTACAAAAAATGGTTTGTCACTCAACTGTCTGTTTTTGATAAAATCGATAATGGTTTTTGCAATTCTTCTGTCCGAACCTCCAACTGGAGTATCAACTCCTCCTAAATCTCTGAATTCTTTTCCAATCTGACCTTTATCGTCAGGAAAATAATCAGCTGGAATGCGTTTACGTTTGCCTCCATTATAGTCATCAGCTTCGGCATTTCCATCTTTTTTCTTCTTCTCATTATCGTCCAAAATTATAAATCCATGTTCGCCTACGCCCATATAGTGCATCTTTCCCGACAAATAGGACTCGTACCCAACCGAGTTAAGCAAGCGGGCGAGTGAGGATGTTCCTTCGGGAACTCCGGGGTTATTTCCCCATACATTGTGGTGCGAAACATATTTTCCGGTTGTCAGACTCTGACGAGAAGGCACGCTCTGTGGTGAACTGCAATAAAACGAGTTGAAATACATTCCGGATTTGGCCAACCTATCCAATGTCGGTGTATGTGCCAATGGATTGCCATCGCATCCCAGAATACTGGCATTGTGTTCATCGCTGATTAACAGCAGAATGTTGGGTTGTTCGCTTTTTTGCTTGGCATTAATTCCCATTGTAAGTGAGAGCAGTGCTGAGCTTAGAATTAGTTCTTTTTTCATTTGTTTATAATTAGCCCCCTAACCCCCTGAAGGGGGTATAGAGAGTAGAATGTAATTTTTACTTTTATCTATTTTTGTGTTCTTAATTTTACTTTTAGGTCATGGATGTTTTATTTCATTTTGATTATTTTATATAACTATTTGATAATGCAAAAATAGATGGTTATTCCATAATTGCATTTCACTCATGTTGAAATAACTTTCAATCAGGTTGAAAGTGTAAACACAAGTGGTTAATTATTGATGTTTAATGAGTTTACCAAAAAAAATCTTGGGAAAATTCATCATAGAATTAGATTTATAACCAGCTTAATCTCACATAAAATATTATATTCCGCTGAATATAATAAATATATTTGGCTGTATGATAAACTTTTTATATATTTGCAGCCAGTTATAATCAATAGAATATGGACAGAATCATTGGAAGAACAGAGCAAAAAGCAAAATTAGATGCATACGTATCGGGTGATAATTCCGAATTTGTGGTTGTTTACGGCAGGCGAAGAGTTGGCAAAACTTTTCTTATCAGAGAATATCTGGGCAATAAATTTGATTTTCATATTACAGGATTGGCAAATGCCGGTAATAAAGAACAATTGATAAACTTTCATGCCGCCATTCAGAAATATAGTCCTACAACAGATGCTTTTGCTGACTCGTGGTATAAGGCATTTCAGCAGTTGATTGACTTGTTGGAACATTCTGCTTCCGCCCGAAAAATAATTTTTATTGATGAATTACCTTGGTTAGACACACCAAAATCAGGTTTTCTGAGTGCTTTTGAACATTTCTGGAACGATTGGGCATCGGCAAGAAAAGACATTTTGTTAATTGTTTGTGGCTCGGCAACCTCATGGATTACCGGTAAATTGCTAAATAACAAAGGCGGTTTACACAATAGAGTAACCAGAAAAATGTCGATAGCACCTTTTACGCTGAAAGAATGTGAAGAATACCTGATTTCAAAAAAAATCAGTTTAAATCGATATCAAATAGTTGAAAGTTATATGATTTTAGGAGGAATTCCTTTTTATCTGAGTTTGTTTGAAAAGGGGATGAGTCTGGCGCAAAACATTGATAATCTTTTCTTTAAAGAAAGTGGAGAGTTGCGTAACGAGTTCAATAATCTGTATGCATCTTTGTTTAAAAATCACGAGAATTATGTAAAAGTTGTGGAGGCGCTTGCCAAAAAAGCAAAGGGTCTGTCGCGCGAGGAAATTCTGACGCTAACAAAATTATCGGATGGTGGCAGTTTGTCGAAAATACTTATGGAACTCGAAGTATGTAAATTTATAAGGAAATACAATGCCATGGATAAGAAAAAAAAGGATGGATTATATCAACTGACCGATTTTTATACCTTATTTTATTTTAAATATATTCAGAAAAATGAATATAACGATCCTCATTTCTGGTCTGCTTCCATTGATAGTGCGCAGCACAAAGCATGGAGTGGATATGCTTTTGAACAGGTTTGTTTGGAGCATATTGAGCAGATTAAAAGAAAGCTTGGCATTTCGGGAGTGCAATGTAAAACGGCATCGTGGAGAAGCAATTCTGCTGAGACAGGCGCACAAATTGATTTACTGATAGAGCGTAAAGATCAAATAATCAACTTGTGCGAAATGAAATATTCTACCGATGTATTCTCAATTGATAAAAGCTACGACCTTACGCTCCGCAATAAAATTGGTGCATTTCGGCAGGAAAGCAAAACACGAAAAGCTGTTCACCTTACCATGGTAACTACTTACGGCATAAAACAAAACGAATACGCCGGAATGATTCAAAATGAAGTAGTTATGGACGACCTTTTTGAATAAGATTTACAGCTATCGTTTTTCCATCGAAACAGTTAAACTGAATTACCGTTTCGGCATCCTGTGCCGAAGTAATTTTCACTTCCGATGTTTCTTTTTCAAGCTCCCATTTGCCTTTCAACACAAGTTGTACTGGACAAACTTTACTCTTGGCTCTGAAAATTTCGGGGTTTTCACGATCAACCTGATTGAAGGTATAAAACTTATCTGTTCTGCCGAATTCGGGATTGGAAATTGAAATTGCACAAGTCTGTTTGTCGGGTTTGAGTACAAACAGACAAGGCGTATCCACATTTTTTACCAAATTGGATTTCACGATATTACCTGCTTTTCGTACTGCAAAAGCGGATGTGTTTTCGGGCAAATAGGTTATTATATGAGCTGTAGCATCTTGCTGGTCGACCCTGAATAATTTATCGAAGTTTTGTTCCAGATTTTTGGCTTCCTTTTCACCACCATTTACTGCAATAATATACTGATAACCTGCAGATTGCGGGTTTTGTCCGTGAATTATCCGGCAGGTTTCATAATTTCCTGCTTTTGTGGCTTTGCCTCGTTCGAGCGGTTCGTTCTGCTCGCCCCGGACAAAAGTCAGGTTTGCTCCTTTGGGGAAATAATAAGAATGACCTTTGGCATCCACATAACTGAGCGGATTTCCTTCGGCAGTTTCAATCAATGCACTTGTACCTTTTACTGTCTTATTATTAAAGTAACTGACTGATTTACCGGAACCAATTCCCAACTGAGTAATGGTGGTTTGAACCGGATAAATCTCATTCGTACTGGAAATATCGCTTCCTAATGCAAAAATATAATTGTCTACAAAAAACAAGGTTTTGTTGGCGCGCAACGAACTTTGTGGATCCTTATACGACATGGCACTCAAACCGCAACGGTCATTGAATTTTACTCCACCAAGATATGTTTCGGGTACAAAATTCCGGTGTTTGCCACTAAACATAGCATCTGCAGGCATTTCATAAGTTGTTGCACCGGGCAGACGACACCAGTTCCAACCGTTAATTTCATAACCACTTTCGGCAGCACAAACCGGATTGCCCGAAGCATAAATTTGCAACACTCCTGT
Organism: Paludibacter sp.; assembly: GCA_037144275.1. GTDB lineage: Bacteria > Bacteroidota > Bacteroidia > Bacteroidales > Paludibacteraceae > Paludibacter. The sequence goes on from JBAWXD010000003.1 coordinate 23,119, forward strand.
ACCATTAAACCGTCCATAACGGTTCTGAACGGCAGTGCCTTCATAATCCCAAATATATTTGCTCACGCCTTTCCAACCTGCCATCCAGTTTTGCTGGCGGTAAATGGTCATACCGGCATAAGGATAAAACCAATAACCATTGGGGTCAGCTTCAGGTTTCACGTTTTCGGCCACCAGTTTATTACATTCTTCCAAAGCACCCAACGATCCAAAATAACAAATGGACGATTTTACATTTGTCAAAAAATCCTTAGTAAATGACTCGTCATTTGGATTCCACAGGCGCATAAATGCTGATTTCATCTGCGAACTCAATGGATTATTATTGAGCTTTGCCATATACATAAATGCCGGAATATTTTCCTGCAAAGTATTCAGTTTGTTTGGAAATCTGCCTGTAACAGAGCGTGGTACATCATATTTATTGGAATAAATGCGGTAGGCAAGTAAAGCATTGGATAGATTGGAAACCACCTCATCACTTACATGAAATTTAGTATTGTTCAACAAATAACAATAAATAGCCGACGAATGAAAACCATGCACCGGATAGGCACTCATATAGGGATTTTTGTGATGATAACCTATGTAATCGGGCTTAATCATATCATTCCAGCTGATGGCAATTTTGAGCGATTTATTCATCATTTTTTGGAAATAAAGCATTTCCTTTTCGCGTTCGGGGTTGTCCTTAGGCAAGCAGAAAATGTAACACAAGCGTTGATTGAAAAAGGCACGAATACCATCGGAATTAAAACCAGGCTCTTCCCATAATAAGGGTGTATCGAAAGCCGGTCCAACCGACTGACTCATCCAGTCCACCATTTGGAGTTCTTTATCGAACAATCCCCTGGTTTGTAACTCATCTTTCATGAGAAATACCGACAACGGAAAACCTAAACCACCTAATGCTGCATCAGAGCCTCCATACTCAACAAATCCGTTTTCATTATATCTGGAGGTTTTAACACCCAAATTCAGGTCCTTCACCCAGCCTCTTTTATTCAAATACTCAAACACATCCATTATTTGTTTCAGCGTTGACCGATTATGATAATCGGGATTGTGATGAGATTTATCCCCCTTAATGTTGTATGCCATTGACAAGGGAAACAACATATCGCTAAATATTTTACGTGGACTTTCCTGTTCTGAATTATCTCTTTTGGATTCCTGTATTTTACCGGATTTTACTTTATCCTTTTTCTCTTTATTACCAATCAAATCATAGGGTTCAAGATTGGAAAAATCGTACTTATCATAAAACTCAAGTGCATTTCGCGCTGCATTCAATATCGCGTTAAACCGTTCTTTTACCAAAGGATTTGAATAATCGGTCGTTTCAGTACCAACTATCCACGAACGGTATTTGTCTGAAATATTTTGGATTTCGTCGGCTTTTACAAAACTTAAAAACAGTAAGAAAATGTAGAGAAAACAGACTTTTTTCATTGGTTTATTGTATTTTTTGTGATTGAATATACTCCGTCACATACTGTTTCATTGTTTTTGCTATTGTTACATAACTTTTCGCATTCACCTGATTGACAGTTTCAAGCGGATCTTTCTCATAATCGTAAAGTTCCTCTGCAATGATTTTATCAAAATTCGAAACTCTGTTTTTCCATTCCACCCAGACGGTATACCGGTATTTTCCATCCCGAAGTGAATAACCCATTTTATTCTCATCCCGCGGATACTGACTTACAGCATATTTCTTGGTCAACTTTTTTGGATTTTTCATCCCAGAAACTAAACTGATACCATCCAATTTTTCCGGTTTTGAAATTCCAGCCAATTCACAAAGAGTAGGATAAATATCTACAAACTCCACCGGAGTGGTTACTATCGACGATTTGATGGAAGGATCGATAATGATTAATGGCGAATGCGTGGCTTGTTCAAAATTAGTATGTTTGCACCACAAGCCGTGATCGCCCAAGTGCCAGCCATGATCGCCCCAAAGCACAATAATGGTGTTATTCAATACTTTTTTTTTCTCCAGGGCAGCTATCACTTTCCCGATTTGTGCATCGGTATAGCTCACACAGGCATAATATCCGTGAATCAACTGTCGCGCTTTGTCGTCTTTCATCACCATATTTTTAATATCCGAAAATTCCACCGCAGCCGGAATATCGGAGTATTGAGGTAATTCACCCGAATTGGTATACGCAAAATCGGGACTTGCTGTGGCTTTTTGACTAAACTTTGCCAAAGGCATTTGCTCCCGTTTATATAAATCCCAGTATTTTTTTGGTGCTACAAAAGGCAAATGTGGTTTTTGAAATCCAACAGCTAAGAAAAAAGGTTTTTCGGATCTGTAGTTTTGTATAAACTGCTCCACACCGTTGGTGATAGCTCCGTTTTTATACGCTCCATCCGACACATCAACACACTCGGTGGCATAAAACATATTTTCCTGCACGAATTTTTCGCCATTGGTTTTCATGGCTTCACGGATTTCCGTGGCTTGATATTCGCCTCTGAATCCTGTCGGTGGCTCAGTATTTTTATCATAAAATGCCGTTTGATCCATATATGGAATTGACCACGAAAGCACATCATTTGTTTTACCTGAAACCTGCGACTGATCGAAAATCTTACCAATTCCAGCCGTTTCGTACCTGTTCTGACGGAAATATTGAGGAATAGTCACCGCGTCGGGATTCACCGTCCGGAATCGTTCGGTCATGTCCCACATTTTGGTATGATCGGGACGAAGACCGGTAAGCAAACTGGCGCGTGTTGGACCCGAAACGGCTTGCTGGCAATAGGCAAGCGTGAAAAGTGTACCTTTTGCAGCCAACCTGTCCATGTTAGGTGTTTGGGCAATGGGGTCGCCATAACAGCCCAACAAGGGTTTCATATCGTCGATGGCAATAAACAGGACGTTTTTCTTTTGAGGTTTATCCTGCTTTTGTGCCGATAAATTGCTCAAAAAACCGGGTGTCATTAACACCAATCCCGTTAAAAACCATTTAGGGTCGTTTGTGTGAATCATTAATTAGTTTGATGACTATTTTGAGTTAAAGTTTAATCGCTTTCTTGCTTTTTAGCTTTTTATTTGCGTCAAATACTTTCTGAACCAGTGAGTTTCCTTCAATTTGTTGTGAGAACGAATATTTTATCCCCATAATAGAAATATCATTCACTTCAAACTCCTCTTTGGTAAAAGGATTAAAGTTGAAATTGCCGTTATCGTCTATCTGAATACCCAAGTAATAGCGCATAAACGGATCAATCCAGCTGCTGTGAAAATAATCGAAACGGCGACTAAAGCGAGCTCCATCAGTTGGGCGATTGTGTTCGGTAGCGCAAGGCACCGTTTTATCGCCATAAGCATAATGCATATCCGACCAGCGATTAAAGAAATCCATCCACTTTTCCTTCATATCATTTTTTGGCGAATTAAGTGCCACTGATCCAAGTGCTTCGCACATCAAGCCATTGGAAAAAAACCAGGTTGGACCATTCCATGAACAATCGTAGTCGTGAGGTTTTTCCACCGAGCTAAATGCCGGTCCGGCTATACAATTACCCGACCAGTACATCGGACAGGTTTTAGAAACTGTCGAAATGGGGTAATCCGACCAGAACCATGCCGGATCGAAGAATTTGTCAAAACTTTTCTGATAGTTTTTTTCTTTTACCAATTGCCACATAAAAGGCATAAAACAGTCGTAACAAGGCGACTCTTTCGCTAAGGCATAATCCACAGGATTGGCAGAATAAAACATTCCGGTATTTTCATCCCAGTGCTTCTCTTTCAAAGTATTTAGCATCATAGAAGCAGATGCATTAAAATAATTCTCGTCGGATTTGTTTTTCAAAACCCCCGCCATTTTAGAAGTGGCAAAACTATTGGCAATGGCAAAAACCACCTTATCCAGTCTTATTATTGTTGTACGAGTTTTATTGAAGGGTTTTCCTTCGCTGTCTTGTTGCCAGTCCCATTTGTTGTCTTTTGTAAATTCATAAAAACTGGGCTGATATTCGGCACCAGTATCCCAGCTTCCTGTCTGTGTTGGTAGGCGGGTCTTGTCTTTGTCATCAATCACCTCTTTGGAATAACTACTGGTGGATTTATACACCGAGTCTAAAAACACTTTATCAGGATAGTGTAAATACAAATCCCAGATCGTTTTTGGCGTATATTGAATATAATCACGGAACATTTTTCTATTTTTAGCCCAATTCAGAATATTATTCTGAGCCATTTCGGGTGTTTTTGCCCACTTTGCTTCCTGATTATGAACCGGGATGGACAAACCAACTGTACTGCCATACCAACCGCCAAAAGGACTTTCGTAGAATACCGGACAAGGGAAAGGATGTTTATTAATGTATTTACCCGGATTATGATAATTGCGATACAACACAAACCAACGATAGTAATAGAGTCTGAGCATATCGTAATTATCAATGGTCAGTTGTGGAACATTATCGTCAAACCATTTATTGAAATCATTAATATTATCAGCAAAAACATTGCTGTTTTTACAAGCCGATTGTGCGTTTTTAATCGCACTTTCCATCGAATTGGATTCAAAAGCTACCGTAAAACGAATTGTTTTTGTTTCGAAAGGTTTTAAGCTAAGGTGAAACTTTTCGCCTGTTTTTTCAGAATTTTCAACTGCGACAAAACCTTCGATAGGCAAAACCTGACGAAGAGAACGAGGACGGGAATTCGTACTAAAAGAATATCGTGCAGATGACTCAAGTTTTTTAAATTTGGGTAATATCAAAGCTATATCGTATTCTCCGTTTGTTCTGTTATCGTGCGTAAGGCTATATTCAAGCACCAACACATTGTCCTTTGTTATGCATTTTCGCTCTTTCACATTCAAATCGCCGGCATAAGGATACGAACCTTTCAGTGTATCGGGTAATGCTCTGTAATAGGTTGAAATAAGTGCCGGAGTCCATTCATTGCGGGTTGGTACAAATTTTTGGATTATCACTTGTCCTTGTTTCGTAGAAGTGATTTTAACTTTAACCACATCCGAAAGCGTTGTTTCTACACCGTAAGCCCAATCGCCAATCATACCCATTTGAGGTTTTGCCCAAAAAGAGTTGGCGATTTGTGAAATTCCATATTCGGGAGTGCGGGAATCCGGTTTTTCATAATCCCCTTTGTTCCACTGCACGGCCATGTGATTCCACATCTCACAACCAATCAGTTCGGTGCGAGCAGAATTCTCCAGCAGCTTGTTGACATTTAGTTTACTCCTACTCCCATTCGACAAGGTTTTTTGCTGCGCCTGTCCGTAAACTATTGCTGCTAACATTATATACAATAGACTAATAATCTTTCTATTCATGATAATTTATTTATTAGTTTGACAAATCCTTAAAATTTAGAGAATAACCGTTTTCTTGCTTATAATTTTCTTATTAGCATCAAACACCGTTTGAATTAAATCATTACCTTCGTATTGTTGCCTAAACGAATACTTTTCCCCCATAATAGAAATATCATTCACTTCAAAATCTTCTTTGGTAAAAGGATTAAAGTTGAAATTGCCATTGTCATCAATCTGAATACCTAAATAATACTTCATAAACGGATCAATCCAGCTACTGTGGAAATAATCGACATACGGACTGAAGCGAGCTCCATCCGTTGCCCGATTGTGGTCGATAGCACATGGCACACTCTTATCTCCGTAGGCATAATGTAAATCGGACCAACGATTGAAAAAATCTATCCATTTTACCTTCATTTCATTAGTGCCGTCAATCAAACAAGCCGAACCCAGCGCCTCACACATCAAACCATTGGCATAGTGCCAGATTGGACCATTCCAGGCGCAGGTATAATTATGTGGGTTCTCGACAGTGGCATAAGCAGGACCGACCAAAGAATTGCCAGACCAATACATAGGACAAGTTTTGGAGATGGTAGTGATTGGGTAATCTGTCCAAAACCACGAAGGATCGAAGAATTTTTCGAAGCTTTTTAAATAGCTTTTCTCATTCACCATCTGATACATAAAAGGCATAAAACTGTCGTAACCCGGCGATTCTAACGCCAAGGCATAATCGGCTGGATTTGCATCATAAAACAATCCGGTTTTATCGTCCCAATGCTTGGATTTTACCGTGTTGAGCATTTGGGAGGCAGATTCCTTAAAATAATTCTCGTCCGATTTATTCCCCAAAACCTGAGCAATTTGCGAACAAGCCTTGCTGTTCATAATCGCAAAAGAAACTTTGTCAAGTCGAATAATTGTGGTTGGCGAAGTACCATACAGTTTTTTCCCTTCCTGATCTTGTCGCCAATCCCACTTGGTATCTTTGGTAAATTCATAGAAACTCGGCTGATATTCAGCACCGGTACCCCAACTTCCAGTTTGAGTGGGTAAGCGGGATTTATCTTTGTCTGTAATATCTCTTTTGGTGTACTTGCAGGTGAATCGATACACTGAATCCAGCAATGTCTTATCGGGATAATGCAAATACAAATCCCAGATTGTTTTTGGAGTATATTGAATGTAGTTGCTCAACAACTTTTCATTTTTCGCCCAGTTTAGAATATTATCACGAGCCATTGCGGGAGATTTTGCCCATTTAACCTCACTATTGTGAATAGGTATAGATAACCCAATAACATTTCCGGCAGCAAAAGGAGCTTCGTACAACACGGAACCTGCAAAAGGGTGATTTTTTATATTTTTAGTAGGGATATGCGAATTGCGATAGACCAAAAACCAACGGTAATAGTAGAGTTTCAGCATATCGTAATTGTCGATTGTTAATTGAGGTACATTTTCGGCAAACCAGTTGTTGAATTTCTGAGCATTTTCAGCAAACGGTTTGCTAATTACTCGCTGTACTTTCCCTTTTTTAATCGCATTATCCACCGAATAGGTATCGAATGCAACTGTAAATCGAACCGTCTTGCTTTCGAAAGGTTTTAGCATCAACTTCAGCTTTTCGCCTGTTTTCTCTGTATTTTCCACAGAAACGAAACCTTCGATGGGCAAAGCTTCATCTTGGAATTTTGGAATTGATTTAGCTTCAAAAGAGTACTGATCTGAACCGGCAAGCTTTTTGAATTTTGGAAATAACAGACTGAGTTCATATTCACCATTCGTCCGGTTATCGTGGGTAAAAGTATATTCCAGTACCAATACATTTTCCTCGGTAATACATTTACGTTCTTTTACATTCAAATCTCCGGCATAAGGATAAGAACCTTTCAAGGAGTCCGGTAAAGAGCGGTAATAGGTAGTCATATACGCCGGTGTCCACTCGTTTCGGGTCGGCGTAAATTGAAGAATCAAATTTGTACCTTGTTTACGTGAAATGATTTGTACCTTCACCGGATCGGCAAGGTCGGTTTCTATACCATAACACAAACGACCGGTCATTCCCATTTTTGGAAAGCCCCACATGGCATTCGGAAGCTGTGATATTCCATACTCCGGTGCGCGAGTGTCGGGACATTGGGCATAAGCACCTTTTCGGGGTACGGTCAAAAAGTTCCACATTTCGCGACCAATCAAGTCGGTGCGAGCAGAGTTTTCCAGCAATTTGTTTAAATTGATGGGCTTTGAATTGGATCGTGTTCCTTTCAAATGATTGAAAGATTGGCTTAAAACCACCACAGTTCCAATAACTAAGAATAACAAAACAAAAAGCTTTCTCATGCTTCCAGTAAGAAACAATTAGAATCAATAAATCAACACCAACGATGGATCGAGCGGATAACGACCTGATTGTTTGCCAAAAACCGACAAACCACCTTCATTGGCCGAAGATTTATCTATCCGTAATCTGATAACAACTGATTTGTTTTTCATCAGCTTCTCGATTGCTTCTTTGGGTAAATCCACTTTTACCAAGTATCCGTATGAGCCGGCTTCGTCTAATTTTCCATCGAGGTTAAACGAACTCCGAATCAATTCCACCGTTTTTGTCAGAATAAGATCTAATCCTTCGTTGTTGGTATCGGGTTTGGTGGGTGGTGCAAGTGTACTTTTATTCACAAGACCAGAATCGTGTGGTTGATTAAACCACGAGAGCAAACCACGGTGATCGCAGGGGTCGTCGGGCAAAATAACAGTTGAGACCGCAACCCCATCCACTTCAAAAGCTACTGTTGACGGGTGTTTCAGCTCATCGGTTTGAGGGAATGAGTTTGGATTCAAGCCCCAGGTAGAACAATTAATCCCAATATTCGGGAAATTATCCAATTGGTACGATTTCTCTGTAAAATATTTGCTTTGATTCATGCGCGACGACAGTTCAGCCATAAAAGTTACTTTTTTAGGAATTTTATTTCCGGTAATTTCAAACTCATAATCCACATAGCCGCTACCCAATCCAATAAATTTTGAGTTGTGCTGCGTAATCAGGTTTTTCAGACTCCAACTGGCTTCTTTGTACGATGCTGCCGGTTTGGATACTACCACTGTGTCGGACGAAACCACAAATTTTGAATTTGCCCGAACACGGAATGGAACAAAATTACAATGCAATGTATCGCCTTTAGAACCAATCAAATACGTACAATAAGTGGCCACACATTCTTCGTTAGGCACTACAAACTGCATGGGTTCAAGCACCTTGCTGCTACACGAAACTGCATCGAGCGTAGTACCGGGTGTTGAATAGCTTTTCGGGTCACCAAATCTGTTCCAATAAACCACTTTGGTATCGAGACGCAATTTTTGCTTGCTAATATTTTCGAGGAATGAAACCGTAACCGGCATTTTCACAGTTTGAGAAGCATCGTATATTTCTTCAAAACTTTTGCCGGGAATCACATAATTCACCGAGGCAAAGTCGGCAAATGTCATACCCGGACATAATTCTTCCACACCAAATTCCTTTGCACCTCGGTTGTAGCGAAAATACCCATTGAACTCATTATTCACATCGTGAAGCTCCGTAAACAGATAACCGGCAACTTTGGGACGTCGTTTGAATTCGTTCATCATTTGGTGATAATCATAAGTCAAATCGATATCGCCGGCACCGTTTTTATATCCCCAAACTCCGCCACATTCGGCATTAATCATTGGAACGTCAGTTTGTTTATATCCTTTGGTATAATTCCATTTCGACCCCGGATAGGTATAAGCGCAAACAGAATCTAGGCAATTAGCCCACGAATAACCCGGCAAATATTCGTGCCAGGAGTTAAAATCAGAAACGATATGATCTTCCTTGCAAGCTGAATTATCATCAATCAAACGGGTTGGATCTTCTGCTTTGAACTTGTGATACATATTCAACACCCATTTCTTTGTTTCCGGTAAATAGATTTTATCGTTTCCTACCGGAGTTAACAACCCCCACGACTCATTGAAAAGTATCCATGAAAAGATACAAGGGTGATTAAAATCACGTTCTACCTGTTTTTCGGCCAGAAGTTCCCACATACGCATCGAGTTTTCACGTGCAGTTTTCTCGGCCGGTGAATTCCGAAAATCAACCATATCCGCCATCATCAGCATTCCTAATTTATCCGCCCAGTAAATTTTGCGGGGCAATTCTACTTTTATGTGTGAGCGTATGGTATTCAGTCCCAACGCTTTGGTTTTCAGTACATCTTCTTTCATAAACTGATCGGTTGGATATGTTCCAAAACCTTCGTTGTGATAGGCTTGGTCGAGTGTCATTTGCAGGTAAAGGGGTTCATTGTTCAGGTACACATAACTGAAATCGCCACCCGGATACTTTCCGTAACTGACTTTCCGCATTCCGAAATAAGTATTCACTTCGTCGGTTCCGTTTCCGTCAGCAATCTGAACTTTTACTTCGTACAAATAAGGATCTTTCAAACTCCATAAGCGCATATTTTTTATTGGCATGGTGAAACGGGCTGTGCTTGCTCCATCTGTGACTTCGTATTGAAACATATTTTTCCCTGAAGTAGCGCTAACGATATTCACCTTGGTTCCACGCTTAGCCGGAACAGTCAGCTTCACACTAACATCAGCTTGCTTTTTATCAATATCGGGATAAAAGCGAATACTGCTCAAGCTCTGCTGGTTACGCGCTTCGAGATAAACAGTTTGCCAGATTCCACGTTCTTTCCCATAATTCTGCTTCCCCTGCGGACTGTCTTTCACCAGTTCATCAACACGGATGGTCAGTTTATCGTCTTTTCCGGTCAACATATCGGTAATATCAAATTCCAACGGAATATAACCACCTTCTTTCCAACCGGTAACTTTCCCGTTTACCCATACCTGAGCACCATAATCTGAAGCTCCGATAATGAGGATAATACGTTTGTTTTTCCATCCGTTTGTTTTTGGGATTTCCATGTTTCGGCGATACCATCCAATCAATTGTTTCGTATCGTTGATACCGGACAAGGGACATGCCCAAGAAAAAGGCACGACAATGGTTTTATCGAAACAATTATCCGCAGAATTATACCAACCTTCCTTTAATCCATTATTTTTCTCATCAAACTTAAAATGCCAGTTGCCGTTCAGGTTCAACCATTCCGAACGCATATAGTCAGGACGTGGATGTTCGGGCAATGGAATATTGGTGGCAGATAATTTCAATGAAAAAATTAAAATCGAGAAAATTAGAATTTTGAATTTCATGGAATAAACTTTTTAAAATTACAATTCATAAACCAATTTCACTTTCTTCTGGTAGACTCCTATTTTTTCCTGCGATTTGAAGTAAGTGAGCATGTTGATTTTCATTTCTTTTGCTACGGATTTATATTCCGGTTCATTCAGCACATTTACGGTTTCGAATGGATCTTTTGGGTAATCGTAAAGCTCGGTAGCATAGACTTTACTTTCGGTAAAAGGTTCATTGGTTCTGAATCCGTTTGCCATCCAAATCGTAAACCGATAACGTTCGGTTCGCAAAGTATAACCCATCACATCGGTGGTTGTAAATCCCCGTTTTTTTGCATCTGCTTCCTCAATAATGCGGTAATACTGACTTACACCAAAGTCTTTTAACTTTGCATTCTTATTTTTCATTAATGGAACTAAACTTTTTCCATCCAATTTTTTGGGAGTTGGAATAGTTGCCAATTCGCACAAAGTGGGGAAGATATCTACAAATTCGGTGATTGACTTTGTTTTGCCTGATGGCAGATTTGGAGCAGAAATTATCAACGGAGCCCGCGTCGATTCTTCAAAATTGGTGTCTTTTCCCCATTGGTCGTGATCGCCCAAATGCCAGCCATGATCGCCCCAAAGTACTATAACCGTATTATTCGAAATCCCCAATGAATCAAGCGTATTCAGTAAAATTCCCACCTGTGCATCGGCATACGAAACCGCTGCATAATAGCCATGAATCAGTTCCTTTTGTTTGTTGACATCTTTCAAACCGGTTCCATGTGTCAAATCGGTAAACTCACAAAATTGCGGTATATCCGTAAATCGCTTGAATTCATCGGAGCGGGTATAAGCCACATCTGGACTGTTTTTGGCGTGTTGCTGAAATTCAGCCAGTGGCATTTGGTTTCGTTGGTACAAGTCCCAGTATTTTTTTGGTGACACAAAAGGCAGGTGCGGGCGCTGAAATCCAACAGCCATAAAAAACGGCTTCTGACCATTTTTTAATGCAATAAATTCGTCTTTTGCTTTAAGAGCCACTGCACCGTCACGATAAGCATCATCAGGCACATCGGCACATTCGGTGGCTACTTTGGCATTTACTTTGGCATACTGACCGGCTTCATTTTTGGTCATTCCTTTTGCCAGTCCTTCCTGAATGAATTTTTCAATTTTTGCCTTGGTAATCAGGTCGTGGTAATAATAGAGCGTGGGTTGACCGGTTTTTTTCGAAAATTTATCTACCGGCGAAAGGTAAGGAATACTCCACGACGCAGGATCTGAATCTTTCACACTTTTCTCGTGAAAAATTTTACCAATACCGGAAGTTTCGTACCCATTTATTTTGAAATATTGCGGAAGCGTTACAATATCGGGGTGAACATCACGAATTTGTGTATCGCAGTCCCATATTTGCGTATAATCCGGACGCATACCGGTGAGCAAGCTGGAACGTGAACCACCCGAAACTGCCTGTTGGCAATAGTTACTCATAAAAACTGTTCCCCTATTTGCCAAACGATCGATATTTGGTGTTTTCACCAATTTGTCGCCATAACAACCCAAAATTGGCTTTAAATCATCAAGAGCAATGAAAAGCACATTGGGTTTTTGCTGTTTTTGAGCAAAAAGGGTAGAAAAAACCGGAATAGCAGTAAGTCCTGCCATTACCAGATTAAGTTTAGTGAGTCGCATTAGAGTCGATGGTTTTGGTTTGCGGAAATCTATTTTTTGTATTCTACAAATGCTTCAATGGCTTCGTAGGAAGCAAGTCCTAAATTGTTGTACAACAATGCAGTGGCTTGATTCCGGTCCTCGGCGCGTTGCCAGAAAAGTCGCTCATCATCGCCCAGAAATGGTGCACTCTCCATCTGTGAATGATGTTTCAATATGGAGTTTCGTTTCCGTCGAAGTTCTTCCGGACTAATCGGTACAGCCATTTCAATGTGATCAATTTCCCATTCAGCCCAGGCACCGCGATACATCCATACCCGACATTCTTTCATCCATTCTTTCTGTTTGAGTTCGTATATGGCAGCCAGCGCTGCATCCAAACATACTTTGTGGGTTCCGTGTGGGTCGGCTAAATCGCCTGCCACAAATATCTGATGCGGTTGAATGGTTTCGAGCAATGGAATTATTGTGAGAATATCCTTGTCGGATAGTTTTCCTTTTTGTACTCTTCCGGTTTCGTAAAAAGGCAAGTCGAGAAAATGAACATTCTCAGCTTTTACACCGATAAAACGACAGGCAGAACGTGCTTCTTCCCTTCTGATTTGTGATTTCAGGTAAAGAACATCTGTTGTATCAGCGTCTCCTATTCTTTTTTGTTCTTTCAAAAAATGCAGAATATCCGCATTCTTTGTTTTAATTTCCTGATTCTCGGATTCGAAATGCTGTACAACATTTTGCATTAAGGAGACGTAGCGGATTACTTCTTCATCTGCAACCGCAATATTCCCTGAAGTCTGATACACCACATGCACATCGTGATGCTGGTCAACAAGTCGTTGCAAGGTTCCACCCATCGAAATCACATCGTCATCGGGATGCGGACTGAAAATAAGCACTCGTTTTGGATAAGGATTTGCACGTTCCGGACGGTTTGTGTCGTCAGCATTGGGTTTTCCTCCCGGCCAACCTGTAATGGTATGTTGCAAGTCATTGAATATCTTTATATTGACATTATATGCCGAACCATATTGCGCGAGCAATTCATCCAATCCGTGTTGATTATAATCTTTATTGGTAAGTTTCAGAATTGGTTTTCTGGTTTCATTGCAAAGCCAAACAATAGCGCGACGAATCAGTTTATCATTCCATACACAGGGACCAACCAACCAGGGATGACTGATTCGGGTTAGGTATTGAGCTGCACTCAAATCGATGGCAGCCATAGCATTCTTATGGAGTTGTAAAAAAGAAGCGGGAACAGCATCATCTGTTTTGCCTTCAATAATTTCCTTTAAAATGGCAGATTTATGTTCGCCCCAGGCAGGTAAAATAACTTGTTTGGCATTCAGTAAAGTTGATAATCCGATGGTAATAGCACTCGATGGCACTTCGGAAATTGAACTGTAATAACGTTGCAGGTCGCGCTGTGATTCATTGTCGAGCAACATAAGCCGTGTAAGCGTACTTATCTGAGAACCAGGTTCATTGTAGGCAATATTCCCAACCAACCCAACACTTACCAATACCAAATCCAGTCCTTCGTGTTGTTCAATAAGTTCCTCATAGTGCCGGCAAAAATCATACACATTGGAGCGATTAACAGTTGAATCGGGTGTATAAAAATTTTCGGATTTAAAATCAACCTTATCCAATAAATAAGTGCGAAGCAACTGAGCATTTGAATGTCTTTCACCCTCATAAACCGGAAAAAACTCAGATACATTAAACACCAATACGTCGGCAAAACTCAGACCTTCTTCGTGATGCATTCGGACTAATTCATCGTAAACCTCCAACGGTGAAGAGCCACCCGAAAGTCCGAGAACACATCGCTCGCCCTCTTTTTCCTTATCACGAATAAGTGCTGCCACTGTTTGAGCTATGGATTTAGCACCTTCATGGGAGTCTGAATAGATTTTAGTCCGTAGTTTTTCATAGCGTGTCTGACGCAAACTTTCAATCATATCGTTGGAACGATAATAACGCTCCGGCGTTCGCTCAAGTGTTATTTTGGAACTTAAATCGTATTGCATAGTCTTTTTATTTTGATTTTATAAAACAGCTAAATAGGATTGTTTCAATTGAAATTTGGATATTTTATTTTAGGAATTTAAAGCTATATGTGCCGGATGAGTTGATAATATTTACGAGATACACTCCTCTTGTCAAATCACCAACAACAATATCTTCATTATTATTAATTTGTTTTTGCATCAATATCTTTCCAGATACATTCATCAAAGTAAAAAATGAAGAACATTCTATTCCTGTCAATTGGAGTGTGTTTTTTATTGGGGAAAACGATATGTTTATTTCTGATCTGAAGTTGCTAGGAAAGCCTGTTGTTGACTCGAATACCAATTTTTTGGTGCCATCCCAGGATACAGCAAATATAGATGTGGCATTAGCAGGATAATAAACCCTTGTTTTATCATTATTCTGAAATCCTGAACCTACCATTGAAATCCGAATTAACTTATTTGCGCAATAGGTTTCAAAAACACAAACATTTTTCCAAATTGCATGGTCCACAATCACATAGTTTTCATAATCATTATTTGAAGATAGCTTAGGAGTACAGCCCAAACCCTGAGTTCCTTGAACTAATAATTTATTTTTAAACGCATTTACATTATTTGCTGATATATAGTATAATACTGGAGATGCTGGTTTTGGATAGGCTTTACCCGCAATATATGCTACCGTGGCAATGCTGTCAGCTTTAGTAATACTTATTGTTGAAACCTCGTAATCATTAATTTTACTGCTAACAACCCTTAACATCCCAATCTTTGTAAAAAAATCAGTAAGGTCTTCTCCGACGGCATCACAAGTATTTTTTATAAAATTCAATTGCATGGTTCCATTACTAAGCCCTGACTGATTTGTATTTCTTACTTTCTCAGCGACATCACCAAACCAATCTTTTTTTTCGGGGTAAGCCACCTGATAATAAAGTTCTAGTTGCCAAAGTGGACAAAATCTCAAAAACAAATCACCTCCATCAATACCCTGCCAATTGGGTTCAGCTCCAGAATCTGTCATACTATCAGGGCCATATTGAAACATCCACTTTTGACGTTTCAATAGACCATTGTTTAAATAAGCATTAAAACGTCCACCTATTATATTATTTCCAACACCATTGCCTGTTCCAGTTTCAAATCCATTATAATAAGCATCGTTAAGTAGCTCTTTTTCAATTCGGGTATTAGTTGGTGTAAAAAGATACTGTACCCAGGCAGAATAAATATTATTGGTAACTTCTGTAGTACCAGCCCACCTGAGGGCGGGTACAATTTGATTTACATGTCCAAGTTCATGGGCTATTCCCCAATAATCTAAGGTTGCTAATCTGCAGGTTGCATCACATCCGCCACTAAAATGAGCCCCAAGTCCATCTTGTTGATACCAATTCCATTGATTATTATCTGCCTCAGCATACATGTGATTTTTAGGAACCTTATTGTACTTATACAACCCCATTAACCCTTGCTCAACATGCACAATAGAGTCATATACCTGCATGAGTTTTTTTCCATCGTCTGTATATTGCTTCAGCATTAAAACCGGATAAAGCATATCGATATACTTCCCCTTTAAATTGATCATCGAATCAACAGTATTTAAAAGCAAAGTTTTCCAGCTATCAGCAGTACTTGTTTGAACATCAAAACATCCATTTATTTTTCCAGAAGTAATATGAATTTTTATTGGTTTAAGGCTAGCGTAATTATCACTATAATAATCAATATATCCTAACCCTTTTGCTGATATATTGATATTATTCATACCACTAAACAATGGATAATTTATACTGGTTTGAGTACCGTAATCAAATACTTTTAGCGAAATGGATTGACCATAAGTATTTCCGACAAGAATAACTGCTTTGCTATTATTCTCAAAATGAATTCCTGTAGCATTTTCAAATTGCGAGTAAGTGTTTGTTTTTAAAGCTGAAGCAGTAGAGTCAACGTTTGGGTAGGGTACATAAGTCTGAATTCTATTAGTAAATTTATAAGTTCCATTAAACATACATTGAGCCAGATTCTTATAAAACCCATCAACCATCCCATCAATGTCAGTTTGCTTTACATTTGCTTTTATACCTGAACAGATTGAATCTTGAAAGATGGTATCTGGAAAATTATTCCCCAAACTATAACTGTAAAACTCCATTTCGGCACAACTTGCAAAGTTGTTGAATCCACTATTTACAATAATTCGAATGGTAGCCGGGGTTAAAATGGAAGACGGAAAAACTACTTTTGTATCATTAGGAGAACAACCAAAATTAAAATTACACACTTTAATAAATGTGGTTGGGGATTTGATCGTTGAATACCAAATTTCTGTATTTTGAAAAAGTCCATCAGTTCCAGAGTCATTTCGAGGACGATAAATTAAGTAATCAATTTTATCAACATTACTAAAGTTGTAGTTTAAATTGATTGGAAACCCACCTCCATTATAATTTGAATGATATAATGTTGTCATATCACCATCAAAAGATTTGTTTATATTAAACCCAGATTGAAAGCTAGAAGAAGAACCACTAAATATTGTTTGTTTTTGGTCTGAAGTAAGTCCGACAGCCGGGTCACAATTCGATACAAGGGGAAT
Organism: Paludibacter sp.; assembly: GCA_037144275.1. Lineage (GTDB taxonomy): Bacteria > Bacteroidota > Bacteroidia > Bacteroidales > Paludibacteraceae > Paludibacter. The sequence continues at coordinate 39,969 of JBAWXD010000003.1, forward strand.
TGGAACATTCGTACGAAACTTCATTTCAGCACAACTTGCAAAATTATTTTTTCCAGTTTTGACAATAAGACGGACTGTGGAAGGATTCAGCAGACCTGTTGACCCATTTAATGCAACACTGCTAACATTTGGTAGTTCTCCAAAATTTTTATCCATGAGTTTAGTAAATGCGGTGGGTTGATCATTGCTAGCATACCAGATTTCTGTTTGACCAAAATAACCATTTGTACAATTATCAATTCTAGGATAATATATAAGACTATCAATTCGCGGAATTTGTACAAAATTAAAATCTAATGTATCTGGTAATGATTCCCCACCCCAATCAGAATGGTACATGGTTGTTAAATCTCCATCAATTGCATTTATTAATTCTCCTCCCTGTTGGCATTGAGTTGCGAATGCATTATAAACAGCTACTGGATAAGATGTTGTAGTAGTTAAATTCATAGATGAAACTACATTATTTTCAGCAGACAGTGTTATAATTATTGTCAGAATGATGTATAAACTTAATGTTGTTCTTTTTAACGTATAATTCATTAACTTATTTATGATGATATTAAACAATCAGAAATTTATGTAAATAGTGAATATTATTCCAACAGACTATTAATTGAATTTATCAATTTGAACCTAAGTTATCAAACTAATTTCCGTAGAAAAGTGCGGGTTCTGTTTTGGTCTAAGGGTAATAATCCGCGTTTTGCCAAATCGTCCATCAAAATCTTTTTCAAATTAGCTTTGATTTTGGCTAAAGATGGGTCATTTAATAGATTTGTGGTTTCACCCGGGTCGTTTTTAATATCGGTCAACATTTCCGGATTTCCGGGCAATTCGAAAATGGTCAGTTTATACCGACCATCATGAATCTGGAATGCATTGCAGTCTTCGGTGATTAAATATTTACGCGATGCAAGCTTCCCCTTTCCGGATAAATTTGGCTGTAACGACATGCCTGTCAGCTTCTTGGAATATTCAATACCTGTCAGATCGCAAATGGTCGGGATAAAATCCAGTCCATTACATACCAGTGTAGTTTTGTCCACTTTATTGGCTTTAATACCTTTTCCTGCAAAAATCAAAGGAACACGTTGACACTCTTCAAACATCACGTTTTTGGTAATAAATCCATGCGAACCACCCATTTCGCCATGGTCGGATGTGAAAACAATTATCGTATTTTCCATCATTCCTGATTTTTCCAAAGCGGTCAAAACACGTCCGATTTGTTCATCCACACTTTCTGTCAACCGGCAATACATCCAGCGAAATAAATCCCATTGCTTATCATCCCAACTATCTCGAGCCCAGGTGCTTGCCATTTCTTTTGGCTCATCTGTTATCGGAAGATAATTAGCCGGTTTTGGCGGTATCTGACTACGGTATTGCTCGTTGGTCAATGTTTTTTTATAATCCAGAAAACGCTTGGTTTCCACCACATTTTCAGCTGGCAATTTATCAGGATAACGAGGGTCAATACCGGCACTGTAACAGATGTCGTGTGGATTCATAAACGAAAGAAACAAAAAGAAAGGCTTTTTGCTATGTGCTAGTTCCGGTAGCGCTTGCTCAGCATAATTTGCCGGTTCTTCATACGGGTTCAGTCCGTGCATTTCAAATCCATAATCATCCGCTTCATTTTTGCCCATCAAATGCGTTTTCCCTGAGTAAAGGGTGGTGTAACCTGCTTTTCGGAAAAGAAATCCAAGTCCGTCGCTTTGAGAAATTTCAGCAGCTTTTTCTTTGTTGTATTGGTGACCATTGGTTTTTTCACCCACTTCCGACGAAAAATGCCCTGTAAGTAATGCAAAACGCGAAGGCATCGACAAAGGATTTGCACAATAAGTATTGTCAAATCGGGTTCCCATTTGGGAAATCTTGTCTATGTTAGGAGTTTTTACCCACTTGTTACCGTAACTGCTCAACATATTATACGACTGTTGATCGGTCATGATAAAAACCACATTGGCCTTCTGTTGAGCAAAAGAAGGTACTGTTGCCAGACTAAGCATAGCTAAGCTTATGCTTTTTGTTGGAATTGACTTTTTCATTCGATTAATTTATGATTGACCTTTATATTATTTTTTCGATTTCTTTGAAATAGCGGTAAGTACCTACTTTTAATTCGGTTGTAGCAGATTCGTCGCACACAATAATTCCTTTGGGGTGTAATTGCAGTGCCGTAATAGTCCATAAATGGTTTACGGAACCTTCTACAGCCTGATGCAAGGCCATTGCTTTGTTATAACCATTCACAATAATCAGAACTTCGTGTGCATCCATCACCGTTCCAACTCCAACCGTTAGTGCCGTTTTTGGCACTTGATTCACATCGTTTTCAAAAAACCGTGAATTGGCAATTATGGTGTCCTGAGTCAATGTTTTGATTCGTGTGCGTGAATGCAACGACGAACCGGGTTCATTAAACGCAATATGCCCATCGGCACCAATTCCTCCCAAAAATAACCGAATGCCACCAACAGCTTTAATTTTGTCTTCATAAGCCTGACATTCAGCCTCCAAATCTACAGCATTCCCATTTAGAATATTGACATTTTGAGGATAAATATCGATGTGAGCAAAAAAATTATCCCACATAAAACTGTGATAACTTTGAGGATGGGATTTTGGAATTCCCACATATTCGTCCATATTGAAAGTGACTACATTTTTGAAGGATACTGTCCCTGAATGATATTGCTCAATGAGTTTTTTGTAGATTCCAAGAGGTGTAGATCCTGTGGGAAGTCCCAACACAAACGGACGGTCTGCAGTTGGTGAAAAGGATATTATTCTTTCAGCAATATAGGCAGCAACCCATGCCGAAATAGCCTCATAGTCAGTTTGAATGATTAAACGCATAATTTAGTTATTGTTTTTTATTTACCCAAATTGGCGAACTGAACGCCCAGTTTCCATCACGTTGACGAACCCGGACATAGTAATAGTCTGTTGCTTTTTCAGGATTGTTATCTGTTATTTTATAATCAATTTTATACACCGACTCAGTTGCTGCACGGTGAAATTGAATGGCTTCACTCAACCATCCAATCATGAAATAAGAGTAAGTACCATCGAGCAATTCCTGCATACTGTGTTCGAAGGTTTTGCCATTGAATGAAGCAACGACTTTTGCATTTCGTGGCATTGCTACTTCAAGTATTACGGCCTGAGTAGCAGGTGTAACTGTGTTTGGGTTCATCGTAGTGAAGAAATCCAGATTAACCATTTTCTCAGTTCTATCTAAAATTCTGTTTACATAAGTTTTAAACAAATCAATTGTTCCTATCTGACTTTTTTGTGGTGATGTATAAGCTGCACCTCTGAAACAAGGCGTAACATTCAAAATTCGTCCTTCGCTCAGTTTTATATTGCCCAGCCAGTGTATATATTCCTCATCTTTACCCCACCCAAATTCAATTTTTACTTTAGCATGAATACTATCACCCTGAATTTCAGCATTTGAATTTGGAGCATTTACGCGCACCAATTGATTCCCGTTTTTGATAATATCCACATAATCAATAAAGCTCTGACCTTCTATTTTCAATGAAATATTGCGTTTATTTCCGGAAATTTCATCACCCATCATGGCTTCGTTGATACGAAAATCAAGTTTGATTTTATCACCGGTAACGCAATATACATGGCGTTTAGAGATTGCATTCCAAAGCGCTTCCCGCGTATTTTCGGGAGCAATAACTGCCATCAATCCATCGCCGTAACTTCCCGGATAACCGGCATGTTGGTCGGTAGAACCAATCACTCCGAATTTAAATCCTTTATTCAGTCCTGAAACCATCGTGCCTTCAAAATTGCGTGGTCCCATGGTGTGCAGGTTTGGAAAATCGCCCAAATCATCTTCGGCCAATCCATGACGTGAATAAATTTCGACTAAAGGAGTCATCGCTGGGTTAAATGACTGCCAATTGTACCCACGATATCCTTCCAGATAACCCATGTGGTGTGGAGTTACAAAAGCTTTGGTATTTTTCAGTTTATCCATTAAATCGGGTACTGATGTAGCATCAACCAGGGGTGCGTCGAGACTGTAATTCAATGCCACATGATCGCCATAAAGCATGCTATGGATTTCATAACCAATAAAAGTCACAAATTTCCCCTCTTCGTTGTATTCTTTAGTCATGGCCACATATTTTGGCCAACCCTCTTTTCGTAAACGTGCAAAAGCCTGTGAGTGATAATCAATCACCCATGCCAACCGTGGGTCATTTTTTCCGGGCATACCCGGCCATAATGCATGAGGGGTAAGCGACAGAAAATCAAGCTGTTGCTTCGCAGCCTCAAAAGCATCACGCATATCACCGTGAGCATAGGTCAGGTTGCAATGGTTATGAATATCACCAAAATAAATGTGATTTTCATTGTTTTGAGCAACCAAATAAGCGCTAATAAAAATGATAACCGAAAGCAATTTAGACTTCATGCAATGATTATTTCTTAAATAGTTGGTTTAACTTCACTGTTTTGTTTTGAATCAAAGGCTTTGCCCAAACAGATATACCGAAAATATAAGCCATTGGAAGTAATATTACCAACATTGCCAGTTTCAGACCTACAATATCAGCCAAATTCCCGACAATAAGCGGACCGATGGCTCCACCCACAATACCGGTGCATAAAATTCCGGCAAATGAGCCATGATGTGAACTTACTGAGTTTAAGCCCAATGACATAATTATGGAGAACATAACCGAAATGGTGAAGCCTAATGCAGGGAAGCCAATTAAGGCTATTTCTTTGGAACTAAACAAAGAGAGAAAAAGTAAAGCAATTGAAATTGTGGCTGATACACGAAGAATGTATTTAGAATCGAATAATTTCAAAGCAAACAACCCAATCAGACAACCAACTGACATTAAGCCCCAAAACCAACCCACTTCCTGAGCGCCAACAACCTGTGGATTCAATCCGTGATATTTGAATAAAAACTGAGAAATCCAGTTCGCAATTCCCTGTTCGGTGGCTACATACGATAAAATACCAAAGAAGAAAAGATAAACGTATTTGTTTTTCAACAAGGTTTTATATGAATTTACCGACCCGGATTTTTCATCTTCGTTCAGTTCCAGTGAAGGAAATCGAACCATAAATGTGATCACAATAATGGCAATCAGAATCAGAGCAAAAACCCAGTAAAGTGATGCCCAGGGTAATTCGGGAGGTGTTAGTTTCGCCAAAAATGTAACAAAAAGATTTTGTCCGTTTTTGTTAGTTGTAAGTTCTTGTACCAAATATGAATAAAGTAAGGGACTCACAAACGAAGCAGCTCCAAAAACCAACTGACCAAAAACTGAAAAGAAAGCAAAATTTTCTTCGCCACCGGCAACACGAGTCAATGGATTGATTACTGTTTGCAGCATGGCCATTCCCAGCCCAATAATAAATGACGATAGTAAAAGCGTTATATATGACGGATGTATAGCAAACAACAAGGACCCAATCAGCGGAAGAGTAAACCCGATAATCAGCACAATTTTCTGGTTTAATTTCTCAATCAATATGCCCGAAGGAATTGACATTACGGCATAAGCCACAAAAAAAGAAGTGGGAATAAATCCGGCTAAACCGAGATAAGAAAGATGAAAATTCTGAATTACATCGGGAATCAGTGGTCCCATAATGTTTGTAATAAACGAAATTACAAACCAAAAAAGCATGATAAGTGCAACTATCCAATAATTTTTTTTCATAAAGCCCCTGCCCCCGAAGGGGGATTATTTTTATTTTGATTAATATTAATTTTAAATATCTTGCGTATTCGTTAATTTAGCAACTCAAAAGTCCCCCTTCGGGGGATTTAGGGGGCTTTCATTGCAAACTTTGCTGCACCTAAAATACCTGCTTTATTCCCCAATTCAGCCAAACATAACTGAGTATTGACGGCACAGTCGGGCATCACGTATTTTCGGAATTCTTTTTCTAAATTTTTCAGATAAAATACTCCCGATTCGGAGATTCCACCACCAATCACTACCCTCTGCGGACTGAAAATATTTACCAAACCTGCAATTCCTCTTCCCAAATAAGCCCAGTGATTTGTCAAACATTCCACTGCTATTGAATTATTGTGATGATAAAATTCACTGATTAATTTTCCGGTAATTTCATCCCCAAAACTTGTATTAAGCTTGTTGCATTTGTCATTAAATTGCTGAATCAATGCACTTGTAGAAGCATACGCTTCTAAACAGCCCACGCTTCCGCAAGAACATGAAATTCCATCCATAAACAGCGGAATATGACCCAATTCCGTACCACGATTGTCATAACCACCAAACAGTTTTCCATCAATTATAATTGCTCCGCCAATTCCTGTACCGATAGTAAGAAACAAAACATCCGAACAATCTTTAGCTGCACCGTATGTCTGTTCACCCAATCCCATTAAATTTGCATCGTTGCTGACAGAGCTTGGTAGTTGACATGCTTCTTCAATTTTATCGGCCAGATACACCTGCGACCAGCCAACAATATTATCGGCACCACCCAACACAATGCGATTGGTTTTATCCACTATTCCGGGTGTTCCAATGCCAATTCCAACGACTGAAAGTTTGAGTCCATCTGCTTTATCTTGAACATTTTTTACAGCTTTGACTATATTCTTTACAACTGTTTCTGCTCCACAATCTGCCTGAGTAGGTAATTGACCTTCAAAGACTAGTATGCCTTCAGCACTCACCAAACCGTATTTTATGGCAGTTCCGCCTAAATCAATTCCAATAGTATAGTTCATACTATAACTGATAGTTTAATTTATAGCTTTGTTTTCCTATTTTCAGAGAAACCAGCAATTCACTTTCTGAATAATTTTTCTGAAAAGCTGCTTTTATTTCAGGGGCTTTCTGAGCATTTTCTATTGGTAGAATTACTGTAATGTACCGAACAGGTTTGTCAGTTTGTTTATCTACATTGAATGCAAATGCTTTGCGCGCCTTCTTTACCTTTGATTCATATGAAACCCATCCTTCTTCCTCGGTCATGCTTTGTTTTTGATCTGAAAATGTCTTTACAATCAGATTATTGCCGTCATTGAAATTGCTAAATGCTTTTTGTGCATCTAAATCCAGTTTCACATCGCCTTCGCACATCTGATAATGAATCGCTACTTTGCCCTTGGCATCACCAACAGCCTCATCAACAATCACGTAGAATTTCTTATCCACAAAAAACACAGAGCGACGATGTGACAGATTATGGTAACTTGGATTTTCGGTTACAAGCATATCCACATTTTTATCTGATTTCCATAGCAAGCATTTTGTGTCCGCTTTTTCCAGATTTTTGTCGTTCAATGTCAAGGTGTTATGTACTTTTGTCTGACGAAACCAGTTCCGCATTTTCATTACCTCATCATCGCCACCATAGGAATACGAACCGGCATCGGGAAAGAAATTGCGACCTTTTGCCATGAGATTAAAAGTTCCGTTATCCAACTGACAATGCCATTCCCCGGCAGGTCCGCCTTTGTAAACCATCGCGGTTGCTTCTTTATCCCAGCCACTGCGTAGTGAATAAAAACCTGCATTTTTCATCGCAATTAAGCCCGAAGCAGGAGCTGTTCCTTCCTTGCCTTCAGTAGCAAAAAATCGGATTTGCTGATTCACCGGGAATAATTTCGCCCAGTCTTTCGAATTTTTGATTACTTCTGAAGCCTTCATTTCATGTGTATCGCTGAACATAGGCATGGATAAATCGGGCAATAAAATACCATAATAAGCTGCTATCATTTTCTCGATAACATCCTTGTATTTTTGAGGAAATTCAGACCGGTAACCATTGATATCAGCCATGTTTAAGGCTTTATTAAATACATTAATCATGGCTAAATGGTACATGGGGTCAAGTTCATTCTGCATACCATCATCATAAATCTGCACATCCATTTCGCGGTTCAGAATATCAATGGCTGATTTTCGCCATTTTGGAGCATCTTTAAATTCGGGGAATAATATACCTGCATACAAAATGCGTTGTGCTTCAAAAAGTAAATGATTCCCCTGTTCTGAGTAGTTGTTGATAATGTAGTTAGCATGTTTGTAATTATTTGCCAAAAACACACTGAAAAACTCGGGAGTAAAATTTTTCGAACTATTGAACAGTTGAAAATAAGCATATTGATTCTGCAAGCGGTTACTCACTTCCAGCGGACGCCAGGCATAGCGCATATTGTCCAAATCCACTTTGTTATCTTCTTTCATTGCCTGTTCCTTAGTAAGGTTTGCAGCTCTCTTTTTTTCAATCAACGGATTTTTTTTAATCCAGTCTAGGTATTGAAAAACCCATTCCTGTGCCCACTTTTCATCTCCGGTTAAGCGGAAAGCTTTTCCCATGGGGATAAACCATTTCAGGCGGTGAAGTTGCCAGCGAAGTTCATTGTCTTTCACCGGCCAATAGTTCCAGTCAATATCTTTACCGTAAAACAAGCTTGGTTTGAAACCCTCGTGCGAAAAGAATTTATGTTCCATAGCATCGTCAGCCCAACCTTGTTCTTCTTTTGAAATACTGATTCTATTTAGATTCAAATCAGGATTTAAAATTGATGCTCTGTTTTTATAATAGCTAAGCAAAGCTGCACATGCCTCCGTATCTTTTCCTGATTCGTGCAATTTTTTCACTTCTTCCAGTCCCTTATAATCGAGGTTCAAAAGTGAAAAAACTGAATTATCAAGGTTCTGTGATTTTAGTGAAATAGCATTGAGTATCAGAATAACAGCGATGCTGATTTTTATTGAAAAGAATTTCTTCATAAGAGTGTTTTTATGGATGGTTGTGAGTTATTTTTTATTCGATTTGCAAATATCTACATATCTTTTTAATGCTTCCAGGTAATAATAATCGGCATAGTTTAGTGGCACATCTACTTCCGAGTTATGTGGATAAGAACCGACTGAATGCATCAAAATAAATCCTAGGTTCTTTCCCTTTTGTGCCAAATATTTATCACTTGAAAGACTATTAAGGATTTTTTCGGCATAGTTGAAGTAATTCTGTCCATTTTCACATTCTTGGCTTAATTCCAACAAAGCAGAAGCTGTAACAGCTGCGGCCGAAGCATCACGTGGAGCGTTGGGTATATCCGGTGCATTATAATCCCAATAAGGAATTTTGTCTTCTGTTATTACATTAGACATTATATAGCCAGCAATTTTCTGAGACCAATCCAGGTATTTTTTATCGTGCGTGTATCGGTAACAAACCGTGTAACCATACAATCCCCATGCTTGTCCACGAGCCCAGGAACTGCTGTTTGAATAGCCCTGATGCGTTTCTTTGGTAAGAACAACACCGGTTTCAGGGTCATAACTTACCAAATGATAGGTACTTATGTCGGGTCGAAAATGATTTTTCATGGTCTTATCAGCATGACTGATAGCAATATTTTTATAACTGTCATCACCTGTCATTTTTGAAGCTTCAAATAGCAACTCCAGATTCATCATATTATCAATAATCACCGGGTATTTCCATGCAGGTTCATGATCCCACGATTTTATCAATCCAACTTCAGGATGAAACCGGGTTGCTAGGCTCTTGGCTGTATTTATTAGCACCAATGAATCGCCTTTGCATGGTATCAACCGAATGCCGTTTCCATAACTGCTCATCATCATGAATCCCACATCATGAATTCCTTTATAGTATTGAATTTGGGCTAATTTCTCTGTGAATTTTCGTGCTTCAACAGCTAACTGTTTATTGCCGGACAATTCATAGGCATACCACAATGTACCGGAAAAAAAACCGCTAGTCCAATCATGCGCGCCTGATAAACGGAGTTTATTGCCTTTTGAAATAGTGCGAGGGAAAAACGTACTGTCCGGGTGCAGATTATCAACAGTTCTGGCGAGTAAATTCAATTGAAATTGGGCTCTGTCAATACTTTTTTGAACCCAATCAATATCAGGATTTTGTGGTAAAGGTTTAAAACCTGATAAAAGAAGAATGGCACAGACTGCCAGCGATAAATTTTTCAGTTTCATAAATTGCCTTATTTTGCGTAAGAAATATAATTTTCTGATGCAAAATTAGACAATGCTCACTCATCGGACTTTCCCCAGTGTTGAAAAAACTTTCAATCACGTTGATTTTGGAGGTTTTTGAGGTATTCACTTGGCATTACACCGGTGTATTTCTTAAAAGCTGTTGAAAAATAGGCTGGTGTAAAACCAATCATTTCGCTTATTTCAGTCACATTATATTTACCCTCCTTTAGCAATTTACAGGCATAGGAAAGTCTTACTTTACGAATAAAATCACGGGCAGATTCACCGGTTATAGCTTTTAGTTTAAGATGAAGTCCCGAACGGCTCATACACATTTCACTGCTAAAATCTTCAACAGAGAAATTTTCATTATCTATATGTTTTTCCACAATTTCTATCGCCCGGTTCATAAATTCTTCGTCCAGTCCGGTTGAAACCAGTTCTTCGGTATTAAATTCCAATGTTGAAGCATAATGCCGGATTACACGCTGATGTTGTTTGAAGATATTACTGATTTTAGTTTCGATGATCGAATAAATAAAAGGTTTACCCAAATAATCATCTGCTCCAACCTGCAGACCTTTCAACTGATGTTCAACTTCGTTTTTTGCAGTCAGAAGTATAAACGGAATATGACAATATTGAATGTTCTGTTTTACCATCTTACAAAGTGTTAGACCATCCAACACGGGCATCATCAGATCAGAAATGATAAGTTGAATTTCATCCTCTTCCTGAAGAATTTCCCAGGCTAATTTCCCGTTTTCGGCTTCAAGCACTGAATATGATAATGAAAGGTGAGTGGCAAGATAATTTCTGATTTCTTCATCATCTTCGACAAGTAGTATCTTTCTTTTTTCTTTCAAATCCTCAACAATCACTTCCGTTAAATCCGAATTATCAACCTTGTTTTTTTCTGCAAAAATAACTTCAATCTCATCCTTGTTACCTGTATTATCCTGCAAAATCGTAAAGTTTAGTTCATCTTCTAATTTATTCGAAAGTTCTTTCTCATCATAAGATTCTTTAGCGGAGGGCAATAAAACAGTGAATTTTGATCCTTTAGCTAATTCACTTTCCAGCGAAATTTTACCGTGATGTTTCTCTACCAGATTTTTCACCAACGAAAGTCCGATACCAGTTCCCTGTGTGTTATCATCTTCCTGATAAAAACGATCAAAGATGCGGTCGAATTTTTCGTTTGAAATTCCAAAACCAGTATCTTCCACTACAATACAGGTGTAATTATCCTCCAAACTCAAACTTAGTTTTACAGTTCCGCCTTTGGGTGAATATTTGAAAGCATTGCTTAATAAATTAGTGAGTATCCTTTCGAGAAAATTTGGATCAACAAAAACATTCTGCTCATTAATGCTAGTATGAAAAGTATATTCGGATTCTTTTTTATCTGCAAGTTGAGTAAATAACTCATAACTCTTTTTTACAAATGAAACAATTTCTACTTGTTTGACATGCAGAGGCATAGCGCCAAGTTCAGTTTTACGATAATCTAATGCCTGATTCACCAAATGTAACATTCGTTCTGCATTTCGTTCAATTAAATTCAGTTGCTGTTGCACCCATCGATGTTCTTTCACTCCACGTTCGAGCATATCCCGAACCGGTGAGAGAATTAGCGTGAGTGGAGTACGGAATTCGTGTGATACATTGACAAAAAAGCGGATTTTGGCCTGATCAATTTCTTTGGCGCGTTCACTGTTAATCCGTTCAAATTCAAGTTCCCGCGAGATAATCTGACGGCTAAGATAAAATCTGACTGAAAAGATTATTATTGCAACTATTAAAATAAAGAATATCATTTTAGCCCACCAGGTATTATACCAATAGGGTAAAACAATTATCTCAAGCTGGGTTTCTGTCAGACTCCATTTTCCGTTATTATTAGCGGCTTTTACTTTAAAGATATACTTTCCGGGTGATAGATTTGAATAACTAACACTGTTTTTGCTACTTGTATACCATTCTTTATCAAAGCCTTCCAGAATATAGGAGTACGTGTTTTTTGTACCTGAAAGAAAATTAGGGACTACGAATTCTAATCCAAATACATTATATTCAGGCGGAATTTGTATGGTCTTAACCAATTCAATGCTTTGTTTCAGAATCTTCGTGTTATCGTTTGGAATAACAATGCGGTTGAAAACTGTCAATTGGTCAATGATTGGGGCAGGTGAATATGGGTTGTCAATCAATTGTTCGGGCGAAAAAACAGTTATTCCATTTATACCACCAAAAAACAGTTTGTCGTCTGGGGTTTTACACGACGAATAATGATTAAACTGATTGCTTTGAACTCCATCCGATTCAGTGTATATTCTCCATTTTTCAGAATCGGTTGAAAGTGAAATTAACCCTCTGTTGGTACTGATCCATAGCCGTTTAAACCGATCTTCCTGAATGGAACAGATAGTATACCCGGGAAATCCCTTACTTTCGGTATAGTTTTTTAAATTATTTTTCTCATAATAAAGCAATCCCTGATTTGTACCAATCCAAATGCGGCCATAACTGCTTTCGTAAAAGCAATAAATTATTTTTTCAGTCTTGCCTTTAGAAAGTAAATCAATCTTGCTTAATTTGCCTGTTTCGATTGAATAAAGCCAGATACCATTATCCGTTCCAATCCACAGTTGTTCTTTCGAATCGATAAATAGACTCAGAATCTTTTTATTCATGTTTTTCGATCCCGGAGCCAGAACATCAAATGGAATAAACTGATTATCTGAAGGTTTATACAAAATAACCCCATTTAGTGTCCCCACCCATATCTGACCTTTGTGGTCTTTTACTAACCCGTACACATTGTCATTAATCATTGGGTCTTTGCTCAATTCAATCCTGCTGAACCGCCGTGATCTAATATCGAAATAATCCATTCCACCACCATGAGTTCCGATCAACAGATTTCCGTTGTTCAGTTTTAGTATTGATTTTACATTATTTCCGGTGATAGAATGCGGATTATTTTCGTCATTCACAAAATGTTCGAATGTTTGTGTATTAGTATTATATAAATCCAGACCTTTATCATTGGTTCCTATCCACACATTACCGTTTTGCTCTGCCAACATGGAACTTACAACATTATCATTCAGCGAATTGGTTCCGCGTACATAGTACAAATGTTCAAATTGATTTTTCAGCGGATGGTAATAGTTTAAACCGCCATAGTAAGTCCCAAACCACAATCCACCTTGTGAATCTAAATAAATTGACCTGATTGAGTTCTGACTTATAGTTCCAATATCCTGATAATTATTATAAAATCGGGTAAAGCTATTCGTTGATGGGTTAAATATATTTAGACCAACAAAAGTTCCAATCCATAAACGTTGTTGAGCATCGTAACACATCGATCGGATATAATTGGAAGATATACTTTTCGGATTGTTTTTGTTGTGTGTATAAGCAGTTATAAGATTATTAGGTATATCAAACAGAAATAAACCACCGCCTTCAGTTCCAATCCATATTCTCTTTTTTTCCATGTTTTCGGGCAGCATGGTTTGAATTCGCAAACCGTCGAAATTACTGTTTGCAATCGTGTAGCTATTTGTTTTTGGGCAATAATAATAAAGACCTCTGTCAGCACCTATCAACATTTTAGTATCAATTTTAAGGAGTGCTGTCACACCAAAACTTACTGCAGGGAAATTGCGTTTTTCAAAACCTCCTTTTTCACTAAAACTGAATAAACCGGCATTTGTAATTAAATAGAGCTTCTCGTCATTCCATTTTTGCAATGAAAAAACTCTTAACCTGGGGGCTTTATCATTAGTATTGAATGTTTTAAAACTATTAAGCTTGTGGTTGTATTTGGCCAATCCTCCATCGGTTCCAATCCACATATCACCATCATTCTCTGGCAACAAAGAAGTAATAGAATTGGATGGAAGACTGCTCTCATCATTTTCATCATGACGATAAACAACAAATTTGTATCCATCATAACGGTTCAACCCATCCGTAGTAGCTATCCAAATGTAACCAAGTTGGTCCTGTTTAATGTCATAAACTGTGCTTTGCGAAAGTCCTTCTTTAAGGGAGATGTGCTGGAATAGCACAGTTGAAGGGTTATGGCTTAACTGAGAATAGATTACTCCCAAAGAAAAAATAAAAAATAAAGCTGTGGTGAGGAGTTTGATTTTAAACATCCGTTTTCAATTTTCTTTAATGTGGAAATAATTCGAGTGCAAATATAAATAAATATGTAGATTTATTTATATTTTTTCGTCTTTTGAGTCTAACACATTTGAAAAAATCAATATCGTTAAGGCTTTCAAGTAGAAAGTTCAAATTGTAATAGTTAAATAACATTCACAATAGAAATAATACTTCCTGACACTTAGTTCCGAAGGCACCTCCTGCGAAAGAACTTGAAGAGAAGAATGAAGCACGTGAGAAGTTGCTTATTCCTTTTGGATTAAAAAAAGAATTGAATTAAAATTTCAATACAATTAAAAACATTAATACTATGAGTAAGGAGAAATTTTTTGAAGCCGATGATCAGATCATCAGCTTTCATGTTATCGGAATTGAAAAGGATTTATTAATTTTTATTGATGAGCCTTTCAAAAGGAAGAAACCCTTATCTTTGATATACAGTAAAGAAGATGCTATAGAAATAGCCAATGAACTATTAAGAGTGATAAGTGAGATGAATAACCTAAAAGTTCTGGTTGAATTTATTGATCCCTAAATAAAATTTCATGGAATCAAAACAAAGTCCTCCTGTTTTCCGCATAACATTTTTTAGTACTTGTAACATTCAGATAATCAATAA
>JBAWXD010000004.1:0-53912 GCA_037144275.1 Paludibacter sp.
ATGAAAAAACTCTTCGTGGAGAAACATATAGGTTATAGGTGTCCAAACTCGATAAAGAAGCTGAGATAAATCAGCCGGAACGGCAAGATAAGACAACAAAAATGAGCTGGAGAAATTAAAAAGCAGAAAAAGAATCTGAATCATCTTCAAAAGCAGAAATATAGCGCAATTGAGATAAATCAATTTAATTAGCGAATTTCCTTGCTTAAATGTAAGTTTTAGATTATCGAAATAATTCATAAATGATTAATTTACAAGACGTTTTTTCTTTTCCAATACAATATTAAAATGGCTCCAAAAAGCATACCTCCCAGATGGGCAAAGTGAGCAATATTGTCACCTGAAAATTTGACCACTCCCAATGATAATTCAGCCACACCATAAATTAATACAAAAATACGGGCTTTTATTGGAAATGGTATCGGAAAAACAAAAAGTTTTTGTTCTGGAAAAAGCCAACCAAAAGCCAATAATAAACCAAAAACCGCTCCAGAAGCACCTACAGTTATTGGCAAATTAAGGAATATTTTTTTCATTTCAATAATTTCAGGCGACTTTAATAAACTCACATTTTCGAGTCTGAAATACTGCCCTAATGTATCTTGATGATTAAGTAGAACACTTCCTGAATTGCTTGAAATGGCTTCATTTAGTGACGAAATTATAGGATTGAAATCAATAGTCCAAAATATTTGTTGAATAATCCCGGCTCCAATTCCGGTAATCATATAATAGATGAGAAATCGCCTTGATCCCCAAAAATTCTCCAACACAGAACCAAACATATATAAAGCAAACATATTAAAGAAAATATGTGCTAATCCACCGTGCATAAACATATAGGTAACCAACTGTACTGGGTTGAAATTTGAAGACTGCCAATAATGCATCCCCAAGATGTTGTTTAAATTTGTATCAGAACCAAGCCGTGCAAATAAACCAGGAGTTAAATTCGTTGCAAGAAGCAATATTACATTAATGATAATTATGTTCTTTACAACTGGTGGAATATTATTCAAAAAAGTGGGTCGGTAATTATTCATAGTAAATTATTTTAGAAATTAAAGATAAATTAGGAAATTTATTGGCTGTTATCAGTAGATTATTTTAAATCTATTAAATTCATATACTAGATTTTCGTTAGAAATAAAGCGCTTGAAAGTGACTAAAACCGCTGTTTTTACTGAATAACCTGTTACAAAAGTAATTAAAATACCCTTGAAAACATGTTTTCTAACACATTTTTTGAAAAGATGTAAAAAAAACTGATTTTTTTTAATTTAAATGCTTGTATATTAATTACAATCAATTACATTTGCAAAATCAAAATCTATTTTTTATAGTTTCTAATAAACAAAATCAAATTCTTATGAACAAAGCAGAATTAATCAATGCCATCGCTGCTGAAGCTGGTCTTAGCAAAGTTGATGCAAAAAAAGCTCTTGACGCAACCGTTAAAAGTGTTTCTAACGCACTTGTTGCAGGTGACAAAGTAAGTTTAGTTGGTTTCGGAACTTTTTCAGTTGCTTCTCGTGCAGCTCGTCCGGGTATCAACCCAGCCACAAAACAACCGATTAAAATTGCAGCTAAGAAAGTTGCTAAATTCAAAGCCGGTGCAGAGTTAACAGCAGCTGTTAATTAAAATTTGCTGAATTTAAATTTATAAAAAAGGAATATGTTTTTCATATTCCTTTTTTTATTTGTATTAACCAATCAATCAATTCACAATTGAATTGATTCTGCAATTTTATCTGCCGTTTCCTTTCCTTTAAGATCTTCCACTAGTTTAAGTGCAAACTTCAATGCAACTCCAGCCCCTTTTGCCGTGCTGATATTTCCAGATTTAACCATCTTTTCTTTCGATAATAAAGCTCCATATAGTTTATCCTCAAAGCCAGGATAGCAAATAGCTTCTTTTCCAGTCAATAGATCCATTTTGCCTAATACAGATGGAGCTGCACAAATGGCAGCGATTTTTTTATTTCCATCTGCCTGAAGTTGAATTAACTTCTTTAGTTCTACATGTTCGTCCAGATTTCTCGTTCCGGGCATTCCGCCAGGCAGATAAAGTAAATCGATTTCAGAAAAATCCGTTTCTTTAAAGATTGAATCAGCCATCACAATAATATCGTGTGCAACACTAACAAGTTTATTGTTTGAAATCGAAACTATTGTAGTTTCAATTCCGGCACGTCTGAAAATATCAATGGGTACAATAGCTTCAATCTCTTCAAAACCATCCGCGAGAAAAACAAATACTTTCATAACTTTATTGTAATCTGTAATTATAGGTTATAGTACCCCTTTCAGTATTTTTACCTGGAGTAAACTGTGTTTTGCTGGCAGCCGAAGCGGCATCACGGCGCATTTCAGAATCAGAAATCGTTGTAGGCGATCCAATTGAAGTGCTCGTTACAGCACCATTTTGGTCGACCTCTATATTTACAGTGATTTTACCTTCCACATCTTTCGGATATTTTGGCTTCACCGGATTACCCAAATAATTTCTATTCCCCAGATTCAGTGTAAATCCAACTCCCGTATTTCCTTTTCCTGCTGGATTTCCTTGTTTGCCCAGACCGGAACCGGAACCATAGCCTTTACCCGTACCATTTCCACCCGAAGCACCGCTACCGGTAGAATTATTATTGGCAAACGAACCACCAATCAAATTATCGGCCTTATTTTTCGCTTCTTGTTCTTTCTGTTTTTGCTCAATAATCCGTTTATTTCTTTCATTTTGCTCAATAAACTGGGCTTGTTGATCTTTTTTTAAACGGTTTTTTTCATTCTTTTCCGTAATTGAGACTGAGTTTTCAGTTTGGGTAAAAACATGCTGATTTGTTGTTTTTGAAACAGTTACAGTCTCCTTTATTTTAGGAACAACTTCCTCATTAGTCGACTGTTTTACTGTAGCTGCAGGAATAGCATTACCAACACCGCCACCATCATAACTATCGCCGAAACTAACCAAAAATCCTTGATTTTCAGTTGATCCGGGTACTGACAAAACAACAAACCATAAAATAAATAACAGAATTGTAGAGGATAAGGTAGAGCCAATTAGACCATATAATTTCGATTTGTTCACGCTGAAGATTTGGCTTATTAAAATGTGTTTGAAGAATTATTGTTGTTTCAACTCAATTAATCAAAATTCGTACCGTTTTTTGGAATGACAATTATTCTAACTGTTTTTTATAGCGTTTTATTGTGTCATCAAGTCCAAAATATAAAGCATCGGCAATAAGTGCATGACCAATTGAGACCTCATCAAGCCATGGAATCATAGTATGAAGATAGGCCAGATTTTCGAGACTCAAATCGTGACCGGCATTGATTCCGATTCCAAGTTTCTTAGCTAATTTAGCGGCTTCCACAAAAGGAGCTACTGCCTTTTCTTTGTTTTTTGGGTAATCGGTAGCATAAGGTTCTGTATAGAGTTCTACACGGTCAGTACCTGATTTGGCAGCAAATTCAATATTTTGAAGATTAGTATCAACAAAAATCGAAACCCGAATGCCAAAACTCTGAAAATCAGAAACTATCTCTTTCAGAAAATCAAGGTTTTTGACTGTATCCCATCCCGAATTGGAAGTTATTGCTTCCGGTGGATCAGGAACAAGCGTTACCTGATGAGGTTTTACAGATTTCACGAGCTTGATAAAATCAGGGGAAGGATAACCTTCTATATTGAATTCAGTCTTCAGAATAGGTTTTAAATCCCAAACATCGCTAAGCCGGATATGTCGCTCGTCGGGACGAGGATGAACTGTAATCCCTTGTGCTCCAAATCTTTCGCAATCTAATGCCACCTGACATACATTGGGAGTATTTCCACCACGTGCATTCCGCAAAGTGGCTATTTTATTTATATTTACACTTAATTTTGTCATTATTTTTTTTCTTACTTAAATAACTGAACTTTAAAACGATTTGCAGGTTTCATTTTCATTTAGTTCCTTTGCAATACATTTATATATTGGACAAAAATAATTAAAAAAAACAGAAGCAAGTCAGTTGTTGTTTATCTTTCAATTATTTTTAAACTTTAAAGTGGTTTTGATTTAAAGTTTACTTTAGTATACATGGAGTTACTTCGAACTTATAAATTATCAAAAATATGAGAGTTGCCATTTTTGGAAATATGTATCGCAGTGTTTTACTGTCGCATATTGAACTGTTGTTTGATTATTTTAAAGATAAAAATGTGTCCATTTTATTGGATAAAGAATTATATGAATTTGTTAACAAAAAGGGGACTTGTAAGCTCGATGGCGTTGAAATAATTGAAAACGATGATTTTCAGGCTGATATGGCATTAAGTATTGGTGGTGATGGGACTTTTTTAAATACAGCAGCACGGGTTGGCAGAAAAGGAATACCAATTTTAGGGATAAATACTGGAAGATTAGGTTTTCTGGCCGACGTACCGAGCGATGAAATTATCCCGGCGTTAAATGCGGTATTGAATTCGAAATTTATTGTAGAAGAGCGGTCTTTGCTTATTGTTGAAACCTCAGATGGAGAAACATTTGAATATCCGGTTGCTTTGAACGAAGTCTCTGTTTTGAAGCAGGATAGTTCTTCAATGATGAGTATTACAGCGAGTGTGAACGGTCAAATGGTTCATACTTATCATGCAGATGGTCTAATAATTTCAACTCCAACAGGATCAACAGCTTATTCCATGAGTGTTGGTGGCCCGCTGGTTATTCCGCAAACTCAAAACTTCATTTTGTCCCCAATTGCATCGCACAGTCTCAATGTTCGTCCGTTAATAATCCCTGATTCGTGGACTATTGAGCTTGAAGTGCACAGCCGCAGTTTGTGTTATCTGGTGGCTATTGATGGTCGTTCAAAAGTGTTGGATCAAAAAACAAAATTGAGAATCACCAAAGCAGATTACAGTATAAAGACTATTAAACAACTGAATCACACGTTTTTCGACACACTAAAAAGTAAACTTCTTTGGGGTGTTGATAAGAGGAATTAAATGATATTTGTCTTCGGCGAAATTATTTGATATTAGTCCTTCGTACGTTATTGGTTGTCTTTGAAATAACGCAAAGCAAATAACGCCTCAGCAACTAACACGAAATAAATAACCTTTTTAGAATGAGACTAGTTTTTATGGGCACACCCGATTTTGCGGTGGAAAGTTTGAAGATTTTAGTTGAAAATAAGTATGATGTTGTTGGGGTGATAACTATGCCTGACAAGCCTTCCGGACGTGGACATAAGCTTCAGGTTTCACCCGTAAAACAATATGCTTTAGATCATAAGCTTCGGTTATTACAACCCGAAAGACTTAAAGATGAGGCATTTTTGGAAGAATTGAAAAGCTTACGAGCCGATTTACAAATTGTGGTCGCATTCCGTATGTTACCTGAAGTGGTTTGGAACACACCTCGATTTGGGACCTTTAATTTACATGCATCATTATTACCACAATACCGAGGAGCAGCACCTATTAACTGGTCAATAATCAATGGTGAAAAAGAAACCGGAGCCACTACATTTTTCCTTACACACGAAATTGACACAGGGAAAGTTATTTTGCAGGAAAAAATCAATATTTCTGAAAATGATAACGCCGGGACTGTTCATGACCGTCTAATGGTTTTAGGTTCCATTTTGGTAAAAAAAACGGTTGATTTATTGGCTGAAGGGAAAACAGAAGCCATTGATCAGGCTCAATTTATTCAGCCTAAAATGATTCTGAGAGCCGCTCCAAAGATTTTCAAAGAGACCTGTCAAATTGATTTTTCAAAAAGTGTAGAGGAAGTATACAACTTCGTACGGGGCTTATCGCCTTACCCCAGCGCATGGGCTGAAGTGGAATTTCCAGGACAAAGTAAAAAAACAGCGTTGAAAATATTTGAAACCGAAAAGGAATTCGATAAACACACATTGACTTCAGGAACAATTGTAACCGATACTAAAAAATTTGCAAAGATTGCTTTAAAAGATGGATTTATCAACTTGAAGTCTGTTCAGGTAGCTGGAAAGAAAAGGATGGAAATTGGGGAATTATTACGAGGAATACGGTTCTAATATGTCCATAAAATAGAATGCCTATGTACCAATGTAAAGATTCAATATTCTTTCATTGGCACATTGGCATTTTGGCACATTGAAGTATTATTTGGCTGCAATTGTCTCAATTTCAACTAATGCACCTAGTGGCAAGGCTTTCACGGCAAATGCCGAACGTGCAGGACATTCAGTTTGGTAGTATTTTTTATACACTTCATTCATTCCGGCAAAATCGACAATATCCGACAAAAAAACTGTCGATTTTACAACGTCGGCAAAAGTATATCCAGCTTCATTTAAAATTGCATTGATATTGGCAAAAACCTGTTCGGTTTGCGAAGTGATTTCAGTTGCCTCTATTTTAGCAAGCACTGGATTGATAGGAAGTTGCCCTGAAATATACAAAGTTCCATTGACCTCAACAGCCTGACTATAAGGACCTATCGCCGTCGGCGCATTTACTGAATTAATAATTTTCTTCATGATTTCTATACTTAATTATTTGACTACAAAGATAAATATATTTATTTTCTAATACCCTCATTTTTATTTATCTTTGCACTCTTGAAAATTTCAGCATTAAAAGCTTTTATAGCTCTGAAAAAGAAATGATTGCATTTTTACAATGCAATTGTAAATTGTAACTCAAAAAATCGTAATTTAAGAAAATGGAACTCGAGAGTAAGTATAATCCCACCGACATAGAATCTAAATGGTATCAATATTGGCTAGACAACGATTTTTTTAGTTCAAAACCTGATGCTCGAGAGCCTTATACCATTGTTATTCCGCCGCCAAATGTAACCGGTGTTTTGCACATGGGTCACATGCTCAACAACACCATTCAGGACGTGTTGGTTCGTCGGGCACGTATGCAGGGCAAAAATGCTTGTTGGGTTCCGGGAACAGACCATGCTTCCATTGCTACTGAAGCAAAGGTAGTTGGAAAACTTGCAGCCGAAGGAATCAATAAAACGGATTTGACTCGAGAGGAATTCTTAGGTCACGCGTGGGATTGGACGCACAAACACGGTGGAATTATTTTGGAACAGTTGAAAAAACTCGGTGCTTCATGTGATTGGGACCGAACTGCTTTTACGATGGATGAACTACGCTCTGAAAGTGTATTAAAAGTATTTGCTGATTTATACGAAAAGGGGCTTATTTACCGCGGTGTGCGCATGGTAAACTGGGATCCAAAGGCATTGACTGCTCTTTCAGATGAAGAGGTTATTTTTAAAGAACAACAAGGAAAATTATTTTATCTGCGCTATAAAATTGAAGGTGAATATGGGTATGCTGTTGTGGCAACTACCCGCCCGGAAACCATCATGGGCGATACGGCTATGTGTATCAACCCGAACGACCCTAAAAATGCACATTTGAAAGGCAAAAAGGTAATTGTGCCGTTGATTAACCGCGTTATTCCGGTAATTGAAGACAATTATGTGGATGTTGAATTTGGAACTGGTTGTTTGAAAGTAACTCCGGCTCATGACGTAAACGATTACATGTTGGGCGAAAAATACAATTTGCCTTCAATTGATATTTTCAATGACAATGGAACCTTGAACGAAAATGGTGCTCAATATGCACAAATGGATCGTTTTGATGTTCGCAAACAAATAGTAAAAGATCTCGAAGCTGCAGGATTGCTCGAAAAAGTAGAAGATTACACAAACAAGATAGGATATTCCGAACGTACCGATGCAGTGATTGAACCAAAGCTTTCGATGCAATGGTTTATGAAAATGGAAGAGTTAGCAAAACCGGCTCTTAATGCTGTAATGAGTGACGAAATTCAGTTATATCCGGCAAAATTCAAGAATACTTATCGCCACTGGATGGAAAACGTGAAAGATTGGTGCGTTTCCCGACAGCTTTGGTGGGGACACCGCATTCCGGCATATTTCCTTCCGCAAGGTGGTTTTGTGGTGGCACTTTCTAAAGAAGAAGCTTATCAAAAGGCACTCTCAATTGTCAACTATGAATTGACAATTGACGATTTATGTCAGGATGAAGATGTACTTGACACCTGGTTTTCCTCGTGGTTATGGCCAATTTCGGTTTTCGATGGCATCAATAATCCGGAAAACAAAGACATAAAATATTATTATCCAACGAATGATTTGGTAACTGCTCCCGAAATTTTGTTTTTCTGGGTGGCTCGTATGATTATTGCCGGATACGAATATAAAGGCGAAATGCCATTTAAAAATGTGTATCTGACCGGGATTGTTCGTGATAAGCTCGGTCGTAAAATGTCGAAATCATTAGGTAACTCGCCAGATCCGTTGGATTTGATTGCACATTATGGTGCTGATGCAGTGCGGTTGGGGATGCTCCTCACATCTCCTGCGGGAAACGATTTGCCCTACGATGACAGCCTTTGCGAACAGGGACGTAACTTCAATAATAAGATCTGGAATGCCTTCCGCTTGGTAAAAGGTTGGAAAGTGGCCGATATTGAGCAACCTGAATCGGCTCGAATGGCTGTGAAATGGTTCGATGCTCAATTGAACAAAACATTGATTGAGATTGATGATTTGTTCTCAAAATATCGTTTATCAGAAGCTTTGATGGCAGTTTATAAATTGTTTTGGGATGAATTTTCGGCCTGGTATTTGGAGATGGCAAAACCAGCTTACCAACAACCTATTGATCGTACAAGCTATGAAGCTACACTTGGTTTCTTTGATTCGCTATTAAAAGTATTGCATCCGTTTATGCCATTTATCACTGAAGAACTTTGGCAAGCGCTTGAAGACCGAAAAGACGGTGAAAGTATTATGGTTCAAATACAACCAAAAGTAAGCTCGGCAGACGAAAAGCTGATTAAAGAGTTTGAATATGCCAAAGAGATTATTGGCGGAATTCGTACTATTCGTTTGCAAAAGAATATTCCAAACAAAGAAGTTTTAAGTTTGCAAGTAGTTGGCGAGCACAAATCTGATTTCGATGCTGTAGTTGCTAAACTTGGCAATCTGAAAAAAATTGAAAATGTGAGCGACAAAGCAGCAAGTTCCATTTCATTCCTTGTTGGTACAACCGAATTTTCAATTCCTATCGGAAGTTTAATTAATTCCGAAGAAGAAATTGCCAAAATGGAAGCGGAAATCAACTATTTCGAAGGTTTTATTGAATCGGTTATGAAGAAACTGGGTAATGAACGCTTTGTGGCAAATGCTAAACCTGAAGTGGTAGATGCAGAACGTAAGAAAAAGGCAGATGCTGAAAGTAAAATTGCTTCGCTGAAAGAAGGAATTGAGGGATTAAGAAAATAAATATCAATATCGGTTGCTAAACAAACACGGATAATCAAAAGTAAACTTTATGATTATCCGTGTTTTTAATTTAGACTTATTTCTAATTTGAAAATCAAATTTTCGGAAAATGAACAACAACTTTGCTTATATTATTATCTCGGTTGAATATCAATTGGCTTTGTAAATGGCTAAAAACATAATCAACTGTATGTTGTATTTTTCCATCATTAAATACTAACTCCATTCCCTTAATTCCATCTATTTGATAAACAACAGGGATAGAGCAATACGTAAATGATAAATAGGGCTTTTCATTATCAGAATGAATAAATTCGTCAGACTTCAGAATTGTTGGATTGATTGAAATACAACCATTTTCTACCTGCACACCCAACTCGTAAAAACGACTGATAATATCCTCTTTTACTTGACCTGTCATGCCCGGTTGTTGAACGCCGGCCATGGTTGGTGTATGCGAATAGGGATCGAACGGGAAAGAGCCATAAACAGCCGGCGATTTATGCGCACCAATGCCCGCTTTCACATCAAAATAATGTTGTTCAAGAGCATCAATTGTAGTTTTATCAGCTGATTGTACTATGGCTGATTTAATATTTTCAGCAATAACCAACAACAACTTGGAAACCATGTGCCAGTAAATACAACCGAGACCTTCATACTTGTAAAACGTACCCGAACGACCGGTAAATGATTGATGATCAAAAATTTGTTCATAAACAGTTTCAATTTCCTGAATATCTGCATCTGTAACTTTAAATTTTCTTTCTTTTTTCAGTTTATCCAATGCTTCACGGAGGAAATTGGCATTGTTGAAGTTGGCATTAAAATGGAATTCCCCTTTTTTATCGGTGCTAATAATGCTTGAATTACGCTGTTTGACAAGTTCTTCGAGTAATTTTATTCGGGAAACATCGGCCGGATTAATATTATTCTTTTCAATAAATAACGGCAACTGTTTGTTTGGATATAGTATATAACTGTTTTGGTCAGCGCGATACAACGAACTGTTGCGCAAAGCGGTCAATAAATTGAGTACTTCCGTTGGCGATAGTTTTCCGGAACTCAACACAGCCACCTGCCCTTCGAGCATTTCATATAAATGACGAACCGCAACACTATTTTCGGAGAAACTAACCAGATTATAAGCATGATATAAATCATCAGGTCGTTTGTTCACGTCAATTGACTGATCAAGATAATCAAGTGTCAGCGTAAAGAATTCCAACAAATCGGATTTTGAAATTTTTTGATTTTTTCCGGAAAATCCTTTATACAGCAATTCGCGGTAATAGCTCCCTGCATTTCCGAGTTCGTCAGCTACTGTGCGACGTTGTTCGTTGTCAAATCCTCTTTCGAGTAAAAATGAATTTTCAATTAATGAGGTATTTATTAAGTCAAAGAACCAATACATCTCGGCTGAAACCGAAAAGCTTTCCTGAGTTGATTTTTGAAAAAGTTCCTGAGTAAAAGTTACAAACCGCCGCATGTAATACAGCGTCACCATGGAAGCACCCGTACCTACCAGCGCATTGTTGGCATCGTTCCATTCCGGGCGAAGTGTGTTCATCCAAATTCCGGCTTCGGGAATAAAATTGCTGAGCTTGGCAAGTAAAGTGGCAAGTAATTTTTCGGTAAAACTCACAAGTTTCACTTCTCCGTCGGGATTCAACACCAATCGGGCATCTGAACCATAGGTTTTTTCAAGATTTTCAATTTGATGGTGTGATTGAGCATCAAAACGAATGGAGTTTTTCGGACTTGCTACAATTTCGGCGTATTCTTTAATGCGATAAGGCACATTGGCATACGCAAACATCTCTTTATCAAGCCACGAAACCAAACTTTCGGGATAATGACTTTGTGAAACTTCCATAAGTTTCAGTAAATATATAATCTGATGATCGCCCCAATAGCCAATGTTCGACCAGGGATTTTCGGGTTCGATTATTTCCCAGTCAATTCCTTCGTTGGTTACCCGATACGGATTGTAACCATCGGCTGTGGTGGCATTCAGAAATTTGGCAATAATTCCATTGATATAAGCCGGATACGACACTGAAAGCGCTTCCCAATTCTGGAAAATATCGCGCCAGTTGCCCTGATACGAAAGTAGCTTATCTCCGTTTTCGTCTTTTATATTGATATTGAACAAGTTCCATGGACGGCTTGGATCACCATGGCGGCGACTGAAGGTAAGTGGCAGATACTCCTGAAACAAGCGGTACAAATTGGCATCATTTTGGTGCAGAATGAGTGAGTCAAGTTCCACGTATTCAATAGTTTCGGGTAACGACGAAAGGAATCCGGCGTGTTTTTCAGCACATTTTTTATTGAAATGCTGAATATGTTTTCTGAAAAACGAACTGTGAATCGTGTAATTCTCGCTGTAAATTCCTCCGCGCATGGTGTTGAAAAGCACATTCGAAAAATGACGCGCCACACCATTCTCATCAGCCGTATGTTGAATGCCATCAGCCTGAGCAACAATGGCTTTCAAGGCCTGAGTTCCTTTGACGATATTTTGTTCTACAATTTCTGAAATGGTTTTTGTTTTTTCAATAAAATCTATCAGATTATTCACCGCCGCGGCATCCTGATTCAATTCAGCCAAGAAATACCATGTTTTGGTTTCGGCAGGACTTATCTCTAAATCTGAACTTACAAAAAATGCTCCTCTTACTCCTTTTGCCTCATATTCGGGGCTTGCTTTTTCTCCGCCTCTAACTTTATCCAGCTGAGTTGAACTCAACAAGTATTCAGCGTTTTTCAATCCAAATGACCAAACAGTATTAGCCCGAAGTGATTCACTTGGTTCGGGGCGATCCACCAAAATGGCTTCCATACGGAATAATGCTAATCCGACATTGTCAACTAATTCGGTTTTTTTATAGCCATCTACCAGAGTAGAATAGGCGTTTTGAGTCATACGGTCGATTCCCGATGGAAGGATATTTTGAAGACCATCAACCAGATATACTCCGACAGATTCAATATTATCATTCTTCAGGTTGCTTTTCTTTACCCAACCAAAATCGTCGGAATTCATCCATGCATAACTAAAAGTCAATCCCAATTCCAAATTCTTTTCGGTAAAAATAAGTTTATTACCGGTTGTACTTTTGGCAATGGATCGTTCCAATTTGTACACACCTTTGTTTCTTTCCGAAAATGGTTCCCAAAGATAGGTCTTCCCATTTTTGCTGACATGTAAAAGTGTTTTGCTTCCGGTCATTTCGGCCGATTCGTTTATTTTATCGTCGGTATAATATGGGAAAAGTGCGGTATCAGGATTCTTCCGACCTGCCGTTAATCCACCCGTACTTGAAATGTACATCCAATGGTTGGAATCGCTTGCCAAACTGATAAAAAACGGCTGTATTGAGTCATAGTTTTTTATCAGGTAATACTTTTCATCGTCAATCAGGACAAATTGCCCTTCCACTTCCTGTTTTCCGGTTACTACCGGATTGTTTCCAATAAATAAATTACTCATTCTTAAATATTTAAAAAATAATTAACTATATGTTGTTATCCAAAGAGCGTTTGGCATCCAAATCTATTTTCATTTGATCGGTTGTTTGTTTATCGATTTTATAGAAAATCATAAAAATGGCGCATGACATATACAAAATGCCCGGAATGACCGAAACCAACAGTTTGATGCCTGTGATAGCTGTGTCGGTTTGTGGAACGTTTGGCACAAATTGCGAAAGTGTAAGTATCCAGCCTGCGATAGCCGCCCCTATTCCCCAACCTGCTTTTTGGGCAAAAACCGCCGCTGAAAAATACAAGCCGGTAGAGCGGCGACCGCTTTTCCATTCGCCATAATCAGCTGAATCGGCAATCATGGTCCAAAGCAGCGGAACAGCCGGTGCATATGCCATTTTGGCTATAATATTAAACACATAAATGCTGGTAATGTCTTGTACGCGAGCCAGATAAATCAGTATGAAAAATAAGCCGGAAATCAACGAACTGCCAATAAAAACGTTCTTGTTTCCGAAGCGTTTGGCCAATGGTTTTGATAATGGAAGCGCCACAATCAATGCCACAGTTCCAACCACATTGAATAATTGCACGTTATCTTCTTTGCCCAGATAATATTTAAAATAGTAAGCAATGGCAGCATTTTGCATGGCAAACATGATAAAGGAAATAATGCCAACCAATGCCAGAATAACCCAGGCTTGATTTTTAAACAAGTTTCTGAAATCTTCTTTCAATGAATTTTTCTGAGCTTTTGGTGGCTGAACCCGTTCTTTGGTGGTTTGAAACGTAATAAAAAAGAACACCAAACTCAGGGCAGCAAACAAAAACACAGTGTATTGAAAACCCTGCGCTTTGTTGCCATTTCCAAAAAACTTAGCAAGCGTCAATGCCAATCCGGTAACAATAAATTGTCCGCTAAAACCGGCAATAAATCGGTAAGTATTTAATCCTGCACGTTCGTAGGTATCGTCGGTCATAACCGCGCCCAAAGCAGAATAAGGTAGATTAATGGTGGCATAAGCCGTCATCAGAAGCACATAAGTTGCTCCAGCGTAAATAATCTTGCCCAGCTCGCCAAAATTCGGAGTGGTGAAAGTCAGAATGGCCAAAATGGCGTACGGAATAGCACCAAACAAAATATACGGGCGGAATTTCCCCCAACGCGTGTTAGTACGATCGGAAACCACACCAATTATGGGGTCAATAGCCATATCCCAAAAGCGGGCAACCAACATAATTGTACCGGCCGCAGCAGCCGAAATACCATACACATCGGTATAGAAAAAAAGCAGCCAAAAGCCCACCATATCCCATACAAAGTGAGAAGCAGTATCGCCCAAACTGTAACCAACTTTTTCTTTAAAAGATAATTTTGTTGTTGTCATTTAATAAGATTTTAGAACAAAGACCAAAACTCGAAACTTTATAAACTTTCAAACTTTACTTCCTTCCCACTTCTTTCGCCCAATCGCCGCGGAAAATCAACTTTTGATCATGAATTCTGAAACTGCATTTTCCGTACTGGACAGTAATTCCTGCCGAAGCATTCACAATCCAACAATTATCGGGTATCGAGAAGAAATTCTCGGTTTGAATATTTTTTTTATCCTGTTGGTCTTTGATGGAAATGGTGGCTTGTGGACCAACTTCCCAACCCAAATGCGTATTGAAGCTTACTCTTAAATCGTCGCCCAACTTAAAATTCCCATTGTTTACGATTTTGGTTTTCACAGAAGCGGTTTTTCCTTCATTCAAGTCCTTATCCGGCGTAACTTCAATGGTCAATTTTGGCAATTCTACAGGTTTATCAGATAACAAAATTAAAATTGATTCTGTTTTTAGCAGTTTACCCGATTTATTATAAAACTCGAAAGAAAACTCCAAGTCTTCAATTCCCTTTGGCGCAATATTTAATTGGTCTGAGAAATAGCCTTCTTTCGTTATGTTTTTAGAATACAATACTTTATCGTTCAGTTTTACGCAAACCTTAGTCACATCTTTATCGGTATAAAGTTCTACCGGAATTTTTCCAGATTGATATATTTCATTGTTTTTTGGGCTGATAATCAATGCTTTCATATAGTCGCGCAGTGCAAACCAAACCGGACGTGGCGAACCGAATTTGTCATTCACATCGCTGTAGCCCCAGAAACCAAACCATTCTTCGGGTTGGTCGGGGTTGTGATAATTTTTGTCACCACCTTTCCACCAACCATCAGCATAGTAAAACGGACACATGCCCACTGCACCTGCATCGAGCAAATCGCGGTAATTGGCAATCAGCCCATTGCTTTGCTGAGTCAATGTTTGACCTCCGTATCGGCCATAGCCTTTGTGCGAAACCGAGTAACCAAACTCCGTGCAAATAAACGGTTTTGTTCGACCATTCAGTTCAATAAGGCCTTTGACGTATTCTTTGAAACCCATGGTGGCAGTTTGCGCTTCGCTGTGGTCGTAACAATTGTAAGCATTCACATCAAAGTAGCATTCAGCCATGTAATCACTAATCATGGCATTGGCCGAAAGTGTTACCGGAATGCTTGGATGTTCAGTATGAATATGGTTTATCAACGTTTTCATTAAGTTGACAAACGCATTTCCACTCATTTTATACACATGGTCGGTTTGTGGCTCATTGATAACTAAATATGTGATGATACAATCGAATTTTTTAGCATAGGCTATTACGCTGGAAACATCATTTTGGCATTTTTTCACAAAAATAGGGTCACCATAATTGCCATCAGGATTGATTTCAAGTCCCATAATCAGTTTTAATCCGGAGGCTTGTACTACTTTCAATTGCGCTTCCGAAAACTGACTCCAGGTTCGGATAGTATTATATCCGGCTTCTTTAATCACTTTCAAATCGAACTTCAGCAAATCCAAATCATTGGAACGCAGGCCTTCGTAAGGATGCTGTCCCGGACGCGCACCAATTTCATACCCAATGGCCTTGATAAAAAACTTTTCGCCATTAAGAAAGTACCAGTTATCCTTAATTTCAATGCTTGCTTTCAATTGGGCAAACCCCGAAATTAAAAAAATCTGACACATAACAATTACATAAGCTAATTTGAGTTTCATCTGCTTATAATTGATTTTAAGTCAAAAGTTCCCCGCCATTTTGACGGAGAACTTAGAGACCAACTTAAACCTAACCTTATTCTTTTACAACTTTAGCATTCATCATTCCGCGGGAACTTTCAGCTTTTACAAAATAAATTCCTGTTTTGAAACCTTCCATATTCAGGTTATAATCTGCCGGAATCTTTGCATCAAAAACACAATTACCTACAATATCATACAGTATTAACCGGTAATTATCTTCCGGAAGTACAACATGCAATACATTCTTAACCGGATTAGGATAGAAGAATGGTTGGCTTAACATTACATTTTCTACAGCAGTTCCGGCACAATCACTGCCTACAACATAAGGGAAGGTTTTGGTAACTGACATACCTCCTGCAAAAGCAAATTTACAGGCAAGTTGAAGTGTGGATCCAACAGTTTTTCCAGTCAACTTGATGCTGAATTTAGTTCCACCTGCATTGGTCATTGATGTTTCAACAAAACCCGAAGTTGTATTCCAAAGATAAGCAACAACTCCTGATTTATTATCCAGCAATTCAAAAGTGACCGTAACGTCTGTACCTGAAGTAACAAAACCGTATTTATATCCCACCGTGAATGTTCCCTGAGCAGCAGCAGATGCTGTTCCGGCACAGTCGGTATTTGTATTGGCCGATGTTGTGGCTGAAAGTACAATCGGATTATTCGCAGCTTTATTTCCGGCTAAATCACTCGCGGTAATACTAAATGAATAAGCAGTATTTGGATTAAGTGCTGTTATCATGAACGATTTTTGAACACCTGAAGTGGTTGATGTACTGGCATTACTTGAGCCATAAGCTACATTGTAAACAACTGTACCTGAATCATCATTGGCATTGAGTATCAATTCAACAGATGAACCTGTAATTGCTCCTAAAGTGGATGTAAAACCGGTTGGAGCTTGTGTATCATTGGTTGTACTTCCACAATCAGAGCCCACTACGTATGTGATATATTTTGTTACCGACATACCACCCGAATAAGCAAATTTACAAGCATAACTTATTGTTGAACCCACGGTTTGACCGCTCACGGTGGTACTGAAAATATTTCCGCTCACATTGGTCATTTGAGATTCAGCAAAAGGTGTTTCTTTCCACAAATAGGCAATTAGACCCGGCTGATTATCAAGCATTTCAAATGTAATTGTCACATTAGTACCCACTGTTTCGTATGTACATTTGTAACCCACAGAGAATGAACCTTGTGTAGCGACAGTCGATGTAGTTGTACACTGCATTAAAGGAGCAATAGTTACATTTGCTGCTTGCGATGTGCTCACAGCACCTCCATTATCAGTAGCTTTGGCTGTAATCACATAATTTCCTACTGCCGGATTCCATGTAGCTGTATAAGGTGCTGTTGTAGCACTTGAAATCAAGGTTGTTCCCTGATAAAAATCAACTTTCGAGATTGTTCCATCAAAATCACTGGCAGTTGCCGAAAGTGTTACCGGTTTTCCTTGAGTAAATGTTGAATTATCAGTTGGAGCAGTCAATGAAACTGTTGGAGGAACATTGGCTGTACTGGTTACCATTACCTGAACAGTAGTATAAGCTGTTCTTAAATCGGTATTTGTAACTGTCAATTTGAATTGATACATTCCTTCTACCAACCCACTAATAGTAGGCTTGATGGCAGTAATATCCGAAATCAGAGCCACTGTTGGACCATATACCTGTTCCCACTTGTAAGTCAGTACTTTTGACCCTGATTCTGTACTTGCCGAACCATCCAAACTTGTTGAAGTTGCAGGCAGAACCACTTTCGCATCCGTTCCTGCATTGGCAGTCGGATAACTGAAAGTCAAATCTCCTGTGCGGGCAAAAGTCATTTTTCCTAGATTAAATTCTCCGGATGAAAATGCTACTTTCAAAATGTGCTTACCTGCAGTCAAAGGAATATCAGCAACTGTATTCGTTGCCCAAATAGTCCAAACTGTGGAAGATGTGGAAGGAACCGGAATATCAGACGAGACTGTTTGACCATCCAGTTCCAAATGGAATGGACCACCACCAGCCGAATTGCCTGATGAATAACGGAATGCAAACGAATACAACCCTGATTGAACTACATTAACTGTATATTTCAGCCATTCTCCTGAAGCAATTGTTCCAACAACTGCACCTTCTACCTGATCAAGTGAAGCATCGACATATTCATCCATACGGAAGTTGCCGGCATTGGCAGTTGTAACATCCAAATAAGTGATATTCTGACCTTTTCCACCTTCAAAAATGTCGTATTTTCCAGCTTCAATTGTTCCAGGTATAGCAGAAGTTGTTCCACCATAAGGTAATTCATTTCCAACCAAAACCTGAGCCGTGTTAGTAACATTGAATTTGTCAGCATCATAAATTTTAGCATAAAAATTATGAATTCCTAGTTGTAAATTGGTTGCTTTTAATGTAAACGGAGCAGTTGTAACAATACCCAAAGAAACCGTTCCATCCATAAATTCTACTTTGGTTGGTGTGCCACCCGAAGCAGAAACATTCAACACCGAATTTCCACCTACGAAAGCCTGAGCAAATGAGGAACTAATGGTTCCGGAATAACGTCCATCCAAACTTGTTGCCATTTTTCCGGCAGGGACAACCAATTGATAACCGGTGGAAAATGTAACGGTAATGGGTGAAGTTGTATAATTTTGTGCTACATAATTTATAATGCCATTTTTTATAAATGCTGCCGCAATCGGATAGTTGGCGGTAACTGCTGCATCTATCCTTCCCAAGGCATTCATAGCGTGTAACCAGTGGTAGGTTTGCGCATCGGAAATTCCGAATTTTATATCGCGATTGGGGAATGAATTATACATTGTAATGGCTGTTGCAGGATCAATAAAGGCTAAATACTTCCAATATTCATCATGCCATAAATTAGGATTTACCTGATTACTGGAAATACCGGTATTGGCCACCATTTCCGTCCAAAGTCGTTTTACATATACAGTGTCTTGACCTAAATAAAGCGAACCGCCCTGAATCGGATACATTTCAATTCCGTAGGAAGCAGCAATATCCGCCGTCCAAAAAGTTCCATTATCATTGCTGTTTGCCCAAACACGCGAATACAGACTGTATTTTTGCGAAGCCGGAAAGTTTCGGTGATGAATATCCATGTAATACTCTTCAATTCCGGTTTGCTCCGTGGTATAAAGGTAAATACCTAAATCCCGAATAGTTTTATCGCCAATGGTTTGCCCCCAGTTAATCAGTGCTGCATTGAAATTCATACTTTCAGAACTTGATTCCTGATTATTGCCGTTGGGGTTATTTGCAAAACCATCCACCCAACTATGTCCTTCGTACGGACTGAAATTCCGCAAATAAGGGAACATGGTATCATTCCGGTTGTATGCAGCTGCATCACGAACCAGCATATTCACCATCCCACCAAACTGAGTAGCCCAACCCGGACTGAATTGTGCAACAAAAGCTGCAGCCTGAATAAAATATCCCCAGTGGAATTGTTTGTCATTCAACCCATTATCCTGACCATAACCTGCCGGATAACCAATCATGGATGACCAGGTAGAATTATAATAAAACAAGAAAGCTACTTCGCCATTATCAGCTTTAAACCAATTTTCGAGGCGGGTTTTAAGTGTAGCTAAAATTTTATCGCGCGAAGCTGTATTACCCATTTCATTAGCAATACGTGCCGTTTGCATCAATTGATTAAATACCTGACCTTCGTTGTATGAATCGGTCCAGGTAGCCATGCTGCTGTTTTCCAATCCTGCAATTTTATCAGTCAGATTGGTTGGCAAAAATCCTTTGCTATAATTATCTACGTAAGGCAAAGTTGGCAAAATACCATGAAAAGTATTTTCTACACTGAAACTGTTTCCGGCCATGGTTTTCATTTCACCACGAACGGTAGCATAACTATATTTGTCTGGGACAGCTGAACTGGCAGCTAAATGCGCCCATTGATGAGGAAGTAAACCAATTAACATATTTGTTGCAGTTCCTTCCTTTACTACAGTTTGCACATTAAAATCAGTATGTATTACAGCTGTAGCCTCGTTGTAAGAATATGTTGCTGTTGTACTTACAGGAAAAACATAAGCGTATTGTTTATATTCATTGGCAACGGTCGTCACATTACTAGCAGTTAGCGGAATAAACGCCATCGACCAATAATTTTTACCATTCAGGGTCGAAGTATACACCGCCCCATTTTGCGTCCAGGTACTTCCACTTGGAGCATAAACTGCAAAATCAGCACCGTTTTTCACGTTGGTACAGATAAGCATTTCGTTCGAAATGACCACTGTTCCTGAATTCACAGTAACCTGAGCGACATCGGCAGTTTTCTTTGTAAAATAAAGAAAAGGCATGGCTACTCCTGCTGTTGCCTGAAATTCGTGGGTTCCATCATTCCAATCCATAGTCACTGTCCAGTCGGAATAATCAGAAACTGTCGTGTTTGAAGTTGAAAGACCGCTAACACCCACTAAAAATGGCGTTAAATCATCAATAACACCTGTAGGAATATAACTCACTACCAACCCGGTAGTAGTGGTTTTCATAGTGTAAGGATAATTGAAAAGATTCGAAGCTGTACCATTCTTGACCAACGCTGACCACCAGTCGCTGGTTGGAACAGGTTTTCCTGCTGCATTTCCGCTTAGGTAAGGCGTTCCCGAAGGGTATGCATTTCTGCCTGCCTGATCATTTCCCGGAAAAGTTGTTCGGTAACTGCCGCTCCCAACTGGAACGAACTGAGCATTAACATTTAAAGATAAGACTAAGCTTATACAAAAAATGATTGAAAAGATGGAAATTCTAATTTTTTTCATTGTGACATTTTTTATAATTTGTTTATTAATTTTATTTGTTAATAAAAAAGAACGTTATTTTAAAATATATGCTTAAGACCTTAATAATTCTTCAATACCTAAATCAAAAAAGATCATGACTAAAATACTTGATAAGAAAGAAAAATATCTTTTGATACTTAAATCTATTATCAGAATCTCAAAGAAATCTTGTCGTATATTTTGACCCATTTAGGAGAAAAATACGACATTTTTAAAAACTGTTTATTTCTTAATCCTTCAGGTATAATTAAGTGGAATTATTAATTGAGTATTTTAATGAGTAAAAAAAACACTTTCTCTCTCCGAGTATTTTAAATATTAAATATTTAAAATACTGATTAAATACAGCACCAAAAATAGTCTTAATTTTTTATTTTCTATGATTTCTTTTAGTGATTTCAAATCCTTCTTTAATTATTTGATTTATTAATTTTAAAGATCTAGGAACTGTAAAAATACCACCTAATTCAAAATTAATAATTACTACATCAACAAAAACTGCCTCTAGCTTATTTAATACTTTCAGTTTAAAATCTATATCAAAAGCAATTTTATATTTTAAGTTGTAAGAATTCAATTTATAAAAAGATTTTGGAAATAAAATAGCTTGATGGTTCGGACTAATATCTGACAACCAATCTTTATAATTAGATGCTGTGATTTTGAAACCAGGCAAATAGTATATGGTTGAATTATTCTAGACATTTTTACTTCTCCCAAAATACATCTTGTTTAGGTCTTCTATTTCGGATGTCAATATTTTTAAGGAGTCTGGTTTGATGAATGCATCACCTGAATTAAGAAATATCGCAAAATCACCAGTAGCGCAATCTAAACCTTTTTCATAGCATCATACAGACCATCATCCTTTTCAATTATTGATTTTAAAATTAGAGAATTAAAACTCCTGATTACATCAATACTTTTATCTGTAGAACAACCGTCAACAATTATCAATTTATTTTTTTATAGCTCTGATTATCAATTAAATTAATGGTATTTTGCAGACCAAATTCATTATTTAAATTTATTGTAATTATAGATATCAAATACATATAATTCGCATATTATTGTACTTCCGTTAAATTACAAATCCATTACCAATGAATATATTTCATCAATGACTTCGTATTTTAGTTGTATTTGTTTATTTTTTTCACAAAAAAAGTACATATCATTTAGTTCTAATTTTTCAATCAATTTTAGACCTATATTTAAAATGTCCTCATTGCCTGTTGGAATTAAAAGATTATTATTTATGCAAGCAATATCAATTATTTTTTTCTCAAAAAGTACGCGTATATAAACAAACCCAAACTTCTCTTTATCCGAAATCACCTGATGGTAATTTACTATCGTAAAAAGACTGTGATTACTCTTTTGATTTGGAATCAAGCGGCAAACGTTTCTCTCTTCAGTATACACATAGGGGTAATTTGCCATCCAATTACGGGCACGCATATTACTTTTGTAAACGTGTAACTGCAATACCTTGAAACCATTATTTCGGGTGGAATCAATAATGTGTTGCATAAAATATCTTCCAATATTTTTCCCTTTTTGTATTGGATCTAAAGCTAACCAATTGAGGTTAGCGATAGGAAATTCGTCTCTCAACTCGGCAAAACCAACTATTTCATCATCGCATTTTGCTACCAAAAAGTTGTAAACACTAAATGGATTGTGAATTTCGAGGCCCAACATTTCTTTTACTCCACTTGCACCATATTTAGAGAAGGTGAGATATTTTGGTTCAAAAGTGGTTGCATTTATATCCAAACAAACATCCATTTCTGCTTTTGTTTGAATTTTTTCTATAACAATTTCTGTATCCATTCTATTTTTTTTAATTCATATATTTTCGATAAGCCGGAAAAAAATCTTTTTCCATAAACTCTTCTGAAACATTATTTTCAGCTTCGTATTTTGTTTTTAATTCTTTTAATATATCAGCATATGATTGATGACAAATTACCCATCTTCCTGTATAATAATCAACTACATCATTTGGAAAAAAAGCTTTCTTGTACTTAAAAATCCCATCTTCACTTCCATAACCACCACCTAGCACAAAATTCTTAATACCATTAATTCTACTCCAATTGATTAGTTCATATTTCAAAAAATCATTCGGTCTTTTTTCAAAGAATTCGCTTAAAGTACCACCTAGAAAAGAAAAAATGGAATCATCTGAAATTAATACCATCTCAACCGATACTGCTAAATTTTGATCGTATATTAACGAAAACAAACAAAGTTCACCACATTGACTGACAAAGTTTTTAAATGTATCAATCGTATAAAAAAAATGATTTTGAGCATTATTTCTAACCATTGTATCTTTATAAACAGAGTAAAAATCAATAAGTTCAGCTTCACTTAATTCAGTACCAGAAACGATTTTACACTTCAAGCCTTCTCTAATCGCTTTATTGACATTTTTCCTGACTTTATGTTCGAATTCTAGCCATTGACTTTCTGCGGAGACAATTTTTCCTTTTATGTTTTTTAAAGTAGGATACATTTCTCCAGGAAATCCAATCATTTGATGGTCTAAACCAATTCTGAGAAAACAACTAATTGTGTTCCTTGATTTAAAATATCGCTCAACTTCAACCCATGATTTTTCAATAAACTGATCATCTGCATTTCTCGAAATAATTGGTCCTGAATATCCATAGGGTGAACTAAAGTCCATAATTCCATCAAATCCGTGAATCGGTTTCAAATATCCAGGTAAGAGAAATACTTTATCTGATTCTTGGTAACACAAGCAAATTAAATCCTCAAATCCCTTTGAAAAATTCAAAAAGAATTCCAGTGTGTCGTAAGGCCTTTTATAACTAATACCTCTTAGCATTTCATTATAAATTACACGATGTTCAGGTATATATAAATCGAAGGTTTCAATCATTTTCTATTGCAAATTTGTCTTTCATTATCTAAATCTTGTATATCCTGTTTAGTATCAATAACAATATCTTTTGCAGTCAGCACATTTTGAATTGTTTTAATAGCAATTTTAATATCACCCCAAAAGGAAATATTTTCCACATAAAGTATATCCAACCCAAACCTTGTATCCCAATCAATTAAATTTCGACCATTTATCTGTGCTAAACCTGTTATGCCCGGACGAACAGAATGTCTCTTTCTTTCTATTTCGGTATAAAATGGCAAATACTTTATCAGTAAAGGTCTTGGTCCAATAAATGACATATTTCCAATTACGATATTAAATAGTTGAGGAAGCTCGTCAATGGAAGTTGAACGAATAAATTTTCCAAATCTTGTCATACGTTCTGAATTCGATAATAAATTTCCGTTACTATCACATCTCTCAGTCATTGATTTAAACTTAACCACTTTAAATAAATGCTCATTCTTACCTGGTCTAATCTGATAAAAGAATACTCCAGCCCCTTTGTTTACAAAAGATAAAATAATAATAACTAGCAACATAACAGGACTAATAATAATCAATCCAACAAGTGAAAATATAAAATCAAAAAAACGTTTCCAGAAATTTTTATACATATTTCAAATAAAAAAAAATTATCTATATTACTTTTTTACACTTTCAATTCCAGAATAATATTATCAGCTAATTTTTTGTAAATCATATCACTGTTCAACTTCTCATTTATCAACTTTGTTGAATTTTCTTTCCATGTTTTGTATGAATCCCAATTATTGCTTACTTCTAATAAAATTTGAGAAAGATTATTACCGTTAAAATTACGTCCTATTGAATAATCGTCAATCATATCAGCAGTTTCACCTTGCAAGTTGTTTAATACAAATAATTTCAACCCTACGTAATCATTAAACTTATAGCTATAAACCACTTTTGTTGTAGGTTTGAATGAATTTATTGCAATATCACAACGTGAAAGATATTTCAGGTAATCATTATATGGTATTCTACCTGTAATTTCTGCATTTAGCTTGTTTTCTTGTATATACTTACTTATCTGATTCCGGCATTCACCCTCAGCAACAAAAAAGAAACGGTATTTAATTCCTTCAGAATGAATGAATTTTATAGCCTCAAGAATAGAATCAAAATCATAACTATTTCCTAAACTTCCGCCATAACATATCCAAATTTCGTCATCATCAATTCGATCTGGCACTTTGCTTGATAATACCAACTTGTTCATTTCATCTATATCTACTCCAAGATAGGTGTATGACCATT
Organism: Paludibacter sp.; assembly: GCA_037144275.1. Lineage (GTDB taxonomy): Bacteria > Bacteroidota > Bacteroidia > Bacteroidales > Paludibacteraceae > Paludibacter. Next base: position 24,965 of record JBAWXD010000004.1, read on the forward strand.
TAGTCGTTTTACTTTTTCTCAATGCTACTTCTGCATATTTTTTAGACTCTGCCGAAATATAATCTGCCATTGAATAAGCTTTATTCGTAATATAGGTCCAAGGAAAAATAAGTGGTTTTATAAGTTTGTATTTTTGTGAAATAGGAAACAATGAATCGGGCCATAAATCGATAACATCTACAACAAATTTGATTTTTCTTCTTTTGCAATACCTTCCACAATAAAATGCTGTAAGAGAAGCAGGCATAGCACAATAAATCAATTGAGGAAGTAAATCTAAACCACATAAATACTTATATAATTTAATTGCAAATACAATATGACTATAAATTCGTCTGATTGAAAGATTGTTCTGATAAGCCGGAACATGAACGAAATGGACAAAATCAGTTTTATTTTCCGGTTTATATTGTTTGGTTGCATGGTTAAAGTCAGCTGTAACAATGAACATGTCAAAGTTATGAAAAGCTTTATAAATATTGTCAACCCGATAATTGTGATCGGTATTTATATCTCCAAATAATGAAACCAGTAATATTCTTTTTTTCATAGAAATTCAATGAAAGTATTGATTTTAAAACCTTTAAATCAATTTAATTCCACAATTTTAGTTATTTGTATATCGTCAAACTTTCTGAATATCAGCACGCCTTTCAGCCAATTTTTCTTTAATTTCGTATGCTTTTGCTTCGTTGATATCATATTTCCAAATCACAACAATAGCAAGTATCCCACTGAAAATAGGTATCAGTATATCCGCAATTCGAAGGTTTGTTATGGTTTCAAGGGTTTGTACCTTAACTTCCTGATTAAAACCAATATAGTGCAAAACCACTCCACTTAATAACATGGCAGCTGCCGTTCCGAGTTTTACCATCCACCAGTAAACAGCTCCAAACATACCTTCTCGTCGTTCACCATTATTCAATTCATCCAAATCGCATACATCGGCAGTCATCGACATCATCAACGTGAACAGTCCACCAATACCAAACGAAAGGAAAGGGATAGGCATAAACATTAACCAGGGATGTGCAGGATTAAAGCCCCACCATTTCAGAGCATAACCAATCATTGAAAGTAATGTGGCTATGATAAATGCATTCTTTTTTCCCACTTTAACTGATATGGCAGTAACAATTGGAATTACCAAAAATGCTGTAGCAATTGAACTTACTGTACCAAACCATGCCGGCCATGTTCCCGCAGCATTTGTATCGCCTTTAAAAAGATAATACACAATAATAAAAAATGCAAACTGAGCTATGGTTTGAAAACCATTGAATATAAGGAATGTCGTAGCACAAAGCTTCACAAAAGGCTTGTTTTTCAACGTGAGTTTAATTCCTCTGAAAAACTCTTTTGAGTTGACAGCCAAGTCCTTCATCGACAAATCGGCCAACTTGCTTTTGTCTAAATCTACCTTTTCTCTATTGAAAAGTGCTGGCATAATTCCCAAAATCATACATAATCCACCTACCCAAACCGACAGGTTACGGGCACCTTCGGGTGCTGAATGATAAATAGATTGGTCATAAATAATTACCCAAAACCATGGAGCAATCATCCAGGCTATTTGACCCATAAATTGCGAAACGGCCATCAATCGGGTGCGTTCATTGTAATCGGGAGTCATTTCATATCCTAACCCGATAAGCGGTGCTGCAAAAACGGTATAACCAATGTAAAAGAACAGCGATACAACTAAAAAATAGAAGAAATTGAACAACTCGGAGTTTTCAGGATGTAATTGCCACATAACCATAAAAGCAAGTCCGGCAATTAATGCCCCGACTAAAATGTAAGGTTTACGACGTCCCCATTTTGATTTTGTATTATCGGAAATAAATCCCATAATCGGGTCGAGCAAAGCATCCATAAAGCGCGGAATTGCACCGAGTAAACCGGCCAAAATCGGATTCATGTGCAACGACATGACCAACACAACCATAAAAACTCCCAATGCTGCCGGAAACAATTGATTGGCTAAATGCCCTGACCCAAATGCAATTTTTTGCCCAAAAGGAACAATATCTTGCGGTGCTGTTTTATAATTACTCATAATAAGTATTGATTTAAATATTTATGATTGTGATTCTGAGAGTTGAAGACTGAATAGATAACAAGGCTTTTTACACATTGTTATTAAATAGTGAGCCTTAATGTTTCGAAAAAATATATTCCTCTTCTCCTGTTTTTTTCTGATATACTCTAACATAATCTACATACATTAGGGCTTCACCATTTTTCAGAGCAGTAACTTCATTAATATCGTATATTTCTGAGAAAGTACCACCAACAGCCAGGTTGAAGATTAGGTAAAATGGTTTTCTGAAATAACGAGAAGTTTGATTTACTAAATTATTGCCTGTAATTGGCATTTGGTAATAAGGTTTCGTATTCGGAAATTTTTCTAAATCCAGATACATTTTTATCGAATCGGGAGTCCATACTAACGTAAAGGTATGAAAATCATCCTGCAAACAATAATCATTAGTTGTGGATATTCCCTTATTTGGATATTTACCACCGTTCCAGCTTTCCCCCCAATGGCATGCACCGTTAAAAAGCCGGTCTTGAGTTCCTGAATCAATTCCTTTTTTATGTCCCATCTCAACTATATCAATTTCACCACATTTGGGCCAAATAGCGTCAGATGAATCACTTCCAAGCATCCAGAATGCAGGCCATAAACCATTTGCAGTTTTAGGAAGTTTTATTCGAGCTACAATTTTTCCATATTGAAAATTCATTTTACCTTTGGTAGATATACGTCCCGAAGTAGCTGACTTATTTTCATATAGCTCCTTTCTTGCTGTAATAATTAAGCAATTTTCGCCACTAACCGGTTCTTTCCCCACTGAGATATTCTCAGGTTTATAATACTGTAATTCCTTGTTTCCGCCACCATCACCGCTTAAAACAGATACCCAGACAGTATTATCTATTGTTGCTTTATTAAAGTTATCTTCCCACACAAGTTTATAATCCTGTGCTGGGGCTACCAGGGAAAATAACCAAAAAAACACGATTATTGTATTTTTCATTAAATATCTTTTTTTTTTAATAAATCAAAGTCATTCAACACCCGATTTAAAAAACTCATTTTGGACCCTGAAGTTTCCAAAAGAATGATTAGTTGAAACAGTTAGTTCTGTATTATGTATCTCATTTTGTATGTTTCTTGCAAAAGGGTTTTTGTTTTGTTGCCATGCTTGATGCATGCCAAAAGCGAAAACAAAAAATAAAAGTCCCACACATAAATTTGCCGTTTTCTGTTTGATTTCCATACTATCAGATTTTTTTTGCTTAGAGTTTTATTAGTTTCTGAGTTGAAATACTACCGTCAGCCAATTGAATTTTAATCAAATAGTTGCCGGAAGAAACATCACTTAAATCAATTGTTTTTTCACTACTTCCAACCATTAATAATTTTACATTCTGACCGACAAGGTTACATAATACTATCTGATTGATTTCCTGATCAGCTGTCAAATGTAAACTGTTAATTACCGGATTTGGGAAAATATGAACATTCTGATTCATTACTGATTCCACAGCATTAGTCTTGTTGGAATTAAAAGAAATATTATCCCAGTAACTTACACGTTGAGCTGATCTATCCGATGAATTATCGGGTATAAGTGTAAGTCTGGTAATTGTCTGACCAATATGTCCTGTAAGATCAAATGTGAGTTCTTCCCATTGATTAATAAGGGTATTTGGTACGATCATCTCGAAGTTTGTTGATCCGTTTTCTAACTTTAAGTCGAAATTACTTATATAGCTTTTATAAACCATCACTTTCACTTTGCTATTATCGGCTGTAAAAGTGATTGATCCAATATTATCCGAATAAAGACCGGCCCACGACATGGCTCCGGCATTGACAGTATATTTTGCGCAATTTGCAGAAGAATTTATACTTGACGGATTTGGATTTGCTACCACTGAGTAAAGTGAACTGGAATTGTCTCCATTCCCAAACAATATCCATGTCCAGTTTTGACCAATAGTTTCGTAATCAATAGTTGCAACACCATTATAAGAAATCCCTGTAGTGGCCGAAATACTAAGCGGATTATTAGTTGCAGCATTACCATTTGGATCTTTGGCAACAACAGAGAAAGTATAATTAGTAGAAGAATTGAGTCCGTTGACAATGTACGAAGTCTGTACAGCTGATGTCCCTTTCACAGTGAGTGTGGAAGTTCCATAACTTATATAATAGATTACACTACCTGAGTTATCAGTAGCATTGAGCAATAATTCTACACTATTGGGAGTTACAGCACCTTTGGAAGCAGTAAATGCAGTTGGCGACTGAGTATCAACGGTGGTTGTAGGTCCATTGAAAATTTCACCTTTTACGCCTTGTTGGTAAATACGAACATAATCGACCCACATTTTCGCAGGAGTACCATCGGTGGGTAATGCTGTTATTTTGGATATATTTGAATTCCCAGTAATTCCTGTAAAATTGCCACCTACAGCGAGATTAAATATAACCCCAAACGGTTTATGAAAGTAATAAGATTTATCACCAATCAGATTTGTTCCGGTAATACTGAACTGATAATAAGGTTGAACGGTTGGATATTTATCTAAATCGAGATACATTTTTACTGCCAGTGAATCCCAAATCAATGTATATAAATGAAAATCATCCTGAACACCATAGGGTGCAGTTGTATCGTACGAATTGTAAGTCCACACTTCACCCCAATGACAAGCGCCATCCATGAAACGATCCTGCGTTGCTTGAGAAATTCCTCCTGCAGCACCCATTTCCAGTATATCAATTTCACCACAGCGAGGCCAACCGACAGAACTAATATCGTTGCCCAACATCCAAAATGCCGGCCATAAGCCATTCGCGGTATGAGGCAACTTGATACGAGCTTCCACTTTTCCGTATTTAAACGAAACATTTTTAAGTGTATTTAATCTTCCGGAAGTAACTACTTTTCCACCGAAATTTTCCCGTTTGCCATTAATAACAAGGCAATTCACCCCACTTACATCCTGTTCAATGTCAATATTCTCTCGCCTATAGTATTGCAATTCATTATTACCACCACCATCACCGTTTACTTCAACATTCCAAAACTGAGTTTCATTCAAAAAAGGATTATCAAAATTATCTTCCCACTTAAGTTTATAGTCCTGAGCTATCATCGACAGAGAAAATACGAGCATACAAAAAAACAATACCTGTTTTAACATTTTATTGAGAGATAAAGAAAATGAAATTCAAATAGGAGATCTTTGAAGTGAAAAAATTAGAAAATAAGTCCGCGAAGAAGATTCTTCGCGGACCTGAAGAAAATTATTATTTTACAAATTTTTGTGTAGAAAGTTGACCATTAGCCATTTTTGCAACCAGAATATAATTACCGGATGCTAAACCTGACAAGTCAATTACTTTTGAGTTTGCATTAGCAACTTCAGTTCTAATGTTTTGACCCAATAAATTTCGAACAGTTAGTTCGCTCATTTCTGATTGGCATGATACATTCAGTTTTCCTGAATTTACATAACAATTAATGACTGGAGAAGCTAACACATCATTGATGCCGTTTGTAAACGTCCAGGTTCCATTATAGAAAATTACATTATCAATATAGAAAGTACCTGGTCCGGAGAAAGTTCCAAAACCAACCTGAATTGGCAAAGTTGATGCCCCTGATGCTAAAGAACTTACTGGAATATCAATGCTATTCCATACATTCGCAGTAAGACTGCTGTGATTTGTAGGAGTAGGTAATACATACCATGTACCAGCTGGAGTTACGCAATATTTCAGTGTAGCGCCTACTGCATCGGTACCCGGATAAATATCAAAATGCAAATTTGTCATTCCGGTAATGGTTAATGCATCGAATTGAATTCCACCTCCACCACCACCGGCTGTTGTGGCAACCAGTTTTAATGCATTTCCACCATTCGCTAAGGTTGCTGCCGACCAGGTAGAGTTCCACCACTGTTGAGTTAGATATACGAAATTTGTAACAGAGGCAGTATATGCATCGCTATAAATTGATTTTACATTAGCTGCAGCCACTGTAGGAATTGGTGAAGCAGGTAAAGCTGAACCTGTTGTAATCGGAACAACAATCGGGTTATTTGCCGCAGCATTTCCGGCAGCATCTTTACAAGTAACACTAAACGAATAAGGAGTCGAACCGGATAAACCAGTAACAGTATAATCTTTTTCAACTCCTGAAACTCCTACTACATTCAATGTTGTGGTGCCATACGTAATGGTATAATTTACAGCCCCGGAATTGTCAGTTGCATTTAGTTTCAGAATAACGTCAGAATTTGTGCCATTAACTGCTGTGGCAGTGAAACCAGTTGGTGCTTGTGTATCAGCAGTTGCATCAGACCAGAAATAGATATTATCTAAATATACAGTTGTGTATTTAGAGGCACTGCCTGCAACTCCCAATGAGTACCATTCATTCGATTGAAATTTAAACTGAATTACAGAAGCTAATACAGCACCTGTAAATGCACTTAATGGAATATCAAGCGATGTCCATGTACCATTTGTAGCTACAGTTTTAGTTACTGTGAATTCGCCACCAGTCCAGATAATTCCAATTGGAAAAGTAGCAGTATTTGCGTCATTGGACCATACATCGAGATGTAGATATTTCATTGTGGTACAAACTTGTGCACTCCCGAACTGTACACCCTGATAATTCATATTTGAATACTTAATAATATGATCAGTGGTTCCAATGGTTAAAGGCGCATAGGCAGTTCCCTGACCCCAGTTAGGAAAAAAATCTGTCCCGGTCACATTGGTATAAGCATCACTGAAAATAGAGATAACATTACCCGCTGAAAGAGCAGGAGGTGTTGGAGCAGACGATGTTGGTTGAGCCGATATGGCTGCTGTTGCTAAAGCAATCATTGTTGCCAAAGCAAAGTAAAAACGTGTAACTTTTGTCATAACTTTTGTTTTTTAAAATTAATAATTTGTTTTATTTGAAAATTGAAATACAAATAAGTTCGTCCACAGATAAATCCCCGTGGACGAACATTTATAGATTTATAGTTTAACAAGTTTTTGAGTAGAAACCTGACCATTAGTCAATTTCACAGTTACCAGATAATTTCCGGCTGCAACATTGCTTAATTCAATTGACTTTTCAAGACCGTTTACCATAGTTATTTTTACAGTTTGTCCTACCAAGTTACGAACAATCACCTGACTAATTTCAGATTTAGCTGAAACTGTAAGTTTATCAGTCATTGGATTTGGATAACAACTTACAAGTTCTGAAGTTTCAATTGCATTTAAGCCTGTCGATGTATCATTGAAAAAATACAGATTATCCATATAGAATGTACCACCAGTACCACCGTCGAATTTAAATTGGTCGATGGCTGTATAAACCACTCCAGTATAAGTTGTCAGCATAATGTCAAAACTGTTCCATGTATATGCTGTTAATGTTCCAAGTGAAGTTGGAAATTCAGCTCCTCCGGGGTTGTGACTGATTGGAGTTAATCTTACAGTTGTTTCTGTTGTAGGGAAAATATCAACATGCAATTTATTCATGCTGCTAGCATCGGTTGCATTTAATGTGATTCCCTGATAACCGAAATTTGAATATTGCATTGCATTATTTCCTCCAAGTGTTGTTGCAGTAGCTACCGTTTGTTGTCCCCAACCTGGGAAGAAATTAGGAGACCCAACATTTGTATAGGCATCACTATAAACCGAAATAACTTTTGCTGCAGCAAGAGTAGGAGTTGGTGCTGCTGACGGTAATAAAGGACTCTGAGTTACAGTAATAGTTTTAGTTGTACCGCTTCCTGTAATGGTAACAGTTGCTGTTCTGCTTGAATAAGTAGAGTTTGCAGATGTAGCAGTTAATGTAATAGTTGCATTTCCTGTACCACTTAAACTACTTGGTGTAAGCCATGTTTGATCGCTGGCAACCGTCCATGTACTTGATGTAGTAATACCAAACGTATTTGTACTTGTTGCAGGTTGTGCAATAGTTAATGATACAGTCGAAACAACAAGTGATGGTACTACATTTGTGTAAAAATAGACATTATCCAAATAGAAGGTACCGTTCATTCCCCAAAAGCCGACTTGAGTCAATTTAGTTAAATCAAGACTTGGCTTGCCTGTTTTAAAATCAGCTAATGAAATGTCAAAGCTGTTCCACTGATTTGCAACTAATGTATTAGCAGGGTGGTATTCATTGCCAGCAGGTGCTACAATACCTATCTGCATAGTTGTTACAGTGGTTGGGTAAATGTCAACATGTAAAAATTGCATTGAACTAACATCTTGCAAGGTTGAAACTTGAGTACCAAAGCAATTCCCACTTGTAATTAACTTCGAGGTATTACCACCCGTAACTACGTCAACAGAAGTGGTAGCGGCCCACCATTGAAAAGCATTTGATACACAGGTATAGGTATCGCTGTAAATTCCTATAACAGTTGCAGCATTACGGGTTGGTGGTGTAGGAGCAACGGGGTGTGAAGCTGTTGTAAAGCTTGCAGAAGCTGAATTAGTCGATATATTTCCCGCAGCATCTTTTGCGGTAATTGTCAAGTTATAACTAGTAGAAGCAGCTAAACCGGTAACTGTAACATTTCCAGATGAGTTAGTAAGAAGTGCTTTATTAGTTATACCATTTGTTGCATCGTTGGCAACATAATTAATAACAGGTGAAGTAACGTCATCGGTTGCCGTTAATGTTAAATTTACAGAACTTACGGTTGGTGTCCCTACCACAACAGCTGTTCCCATTACAGGCTTCGTAACATCACTCGATGTACCACAGGCATCTCCTACAGTATAAGTCAAATCCGTAGTTCTTGCAGAAGCTCCAGCATAAGCAAAATAACAAGCGTAAGTTATAGTTGCACCCGGAGTCTGTCCAGTTAGTGTATAAGTGTATTTTTGGCCACTTACAAGAGCCATGTTGGTATAAGCATTAGCTGGAGTAACAAGTTGTGCTACTAGCCCCGTTTTAGTGTCCAACAATTCAAAAGTAATTGTTACACTAGTTCCAGACGTTGTAAAGGTATAATTATACCCTAACGTAAAAGATCCTTGAGCCGCTGTAGTTAATGTTCCGGCACATGCAGTGTTTGTAGCATTAGCTACACTTCCCCAAGTTGCTATCGCAACTAAAATAAGGAAAAATCTAGTAATTTTCTTCATGACAGTAATTTTTTTGATTGTTTATTTGTTTATTTGTTATGAAATTTATAGCTACAGCCTGAAGTACCTAAGCTATTATTTTATTAGTTTAAATGTTTTGTTATCAGTTTTCAAAAAATAAATCCCGCTTGCTAACTGATTTGTTTTTAATGTTTCGTCACCTGTTATATCCTTTTGTAATATCTCCTTTCCAAGGCTATTAAATAGTTTTACTGAAGTTGGAGTGTCTGTTTTCACATTAATTACATCCGAAAACTTTGTTGGATATACCTGAAGGTTTACATCTTGTAATTCGTTCACAGCAGTATTAAGTTGATATAGATGAACATAATCCACCATCATTTCTACCGGATTATTAAAAATTGTATCATCAACTGTACCACCCATTGTACCTCCAATAGCAAGATTCAGAATTACGTAGAAATATTGATCAAAAGGCCATCCTGTTGACGTATCGGTAAAATTGCGATAAAGCGTACCTGTATTAACATTGTCGACATAAAACAATATTTGATCCGGATCCCATTGAATTGAGTAAATATGGAAGTTGTTTTCCATGTTAGCTTGATACACTTTAGCAAACCAGTTATTTCCAATAGTACCATTCTTCAGGGCAGTATGTACTGCATGAGATGTCATAGTAGGATTAGAACCGATATGCTCCATGATGTCAATTTCACCACTTTTAGGCCAGCTTCCATAGACACTCGACTGGGGCATCATCCAGAATGCAGGCCAAGTACCCTTACCTGCAGGAACACTAATTCTGGCTTCCACTTTTCCGTATTTAATAAATCCTTTACTTTTCGAATAAATTCGACCGGAAGAGTAATTACGATCTAGCACATAATTTTCTTTTTTGGCTGTAATGATTAAGTTTCCATTTTCAACCCTAATATTGTTTGTACCATCGGTATAATATTCTTGTTCCTGATTGGCAGCATAACCCACCTGAATATTCCACTTGGTCAAATCGAGTGTAGTTCCGTCAAATTCATCGGCATAAACCAACGAATAGCCACCTTGAGCACTGACAGTCAGACATATTAAAGCTATAAAACTTAAAACGAATACCTTTTTCATAAATTTATCGATATTGTAAAGAAGATTTAATTCTCACCGGATAATTTCTTACTCGATGAGAATTTTAATTGTTGAATTAAAATTGAAATCGATTACTTAATTTCAATCTTTTTGTTGAGGCTACCTGAACGGACGATATAAATACCTTTCTGAATATCTTCAATACCCATAATAGCTTCGTTTGAAACTCTTACCTTAGAACCGGTAACACTGTATAGTTCAATTGGTTGAGTTGCTCCAACCACGCTGATTGTTTTGCCAGTCTGAATGACATCCAAATCAGATTTTACAGAATTTACTGCTGTAGTTGATTTTTTATAAACAAATATAGCATCCATATTAATAGTAGTTCCTGAAACGCCACCGCTTAAGAAATAAACCACATTGGCATTAGCCGGTACTGCACCTGGATAACGAAGTCCCAGATTAAAAAATGCTGACATCGGGATTTCAATCAAATGCCATTTGTTGTCACGTGTGAAATTTGTGTAGGGCTGGTAGGTAGTTGTACCATCTACAAAAGCACTTGCACCGATACAAACACGAGCAGTCAATCCACCAGGACCATCCATACCAATAATATGAGAAGCAGTGTTAGAACCTTTCATTGCAATGTGTAAGGTGTAATCAGAAGTTACTGCTGTCATATCTTTAGAAACCGGGCCTGAGAAACCAAATCCTGACCAACCCACTGAATTTACAGAAAAGGAAAGGAAAGTTCCAACTTCACCGTTCCAGTTTGGGCCTGAGGCTGTTAACGCAGTATAAGTACTACTCCAAACATACAAAAAGTTATTGGTATCGTCAACACGGAAATCTTTTACAATGTTAGCTGTCGGAATCTTGGCTGCTGAAACATCATCCAAATAAATCAGATAATAATTTGAACCTTTTGTGAAATCGTCTTGTGCAAAAGCACTTGTTGCAATAGCACTCATAGCCAGCAACATAATAGAAATAGTAAGCTTCTTCATAATGATAAAAAATTAAATTGTAAATAATAAATAATAAATAATTGGAATTTATTGTGTGTAACCGGCCTACTAAAGCCGGTTAAATTTTTTTATTAATATCCCGGATTTTGTGCCATTGGATTCAGATCAATTTCGGCAGCAGGAATAGGGAATAATTCATGCTTTCCTTTTTCAAATGCAGCCATTTCATTTTGTGCTGCAGTTGTTTCAGTTGCTTTGTAGGCATCCATAGTTTCCTTGGCAATTCCCCAGCGAACTAAATCAAACCAGCGATGACCTTCCATGGCTAGTTCTACACGGCGTTCGTGGCGAATAGCTTTGCGTAAATCGGTTTGATTATCGGCATAAGTGCCATAAGGGAAAGTCGGTAATATGGCAGAAGTTCCACGAGCGCGTGATCTTACATTTTCCAGAGCTGTTTTTGCAGCAACCAAATTATTGGATTCACAACAAGCTTCAGCGTACATTAACAACACATCTGCATAACGGATTACTTTGTTATTGATTGGACCTCGGGTAGGATGTGATAAACCTATATAAGTGCTATCAGGATTCATCAACGCATACTTTTTATTCAAATACCGGCAACCAAGATATATCTCTTCAGCTGGATTTGCAATTTCTGCATCTGTTGGGTTAATAATTGTAGCATCACGACGAGGATCTTTTGTTTCGTATTCGTTGTAAAGATTCTGAGTCGGTTTATTGAATCCCCAACCACCAACTTTCGGAGCACGTGAACGGGTAAGAATTGACGTAAAAGTACCACGGGTAAACCCATCTCCATTACCGTAATCGCTTGTTCCTTCAGCCATATATTGAATTTCAAAAACGGATTCTTTTCCATTTTCTCCTGCCAGTGTAAAATTATCAGCATAATTCGGAACTAAGGAATATTCACCCGAATTGATAATTGAATCACCCCATGATTTGGCCATATTAAATTGTTTGGTATATAGATAGGTTTTCAACAACATAGCCTGAGCTGCTCCTTTAGTTGCACGTCCCAAATCACCGGAAGTATATTTACTTTTTTTCCAAAGTAAGCTGTTTGCTGATTTTAAATCTGAAATAATAAAGCTATAAATAGAGTCTGCTGTTGCACGAGGTTGTGCCCATTGCTTCGAACTGCTTACCACGAAGTCAACCTTAGGTACACCACCAAATATACGAACCAAACGGAAATAATACATTGCTCTGAGGTATTTGGCTTCACCAATAACCCGATTTTTTACACTGGCAGTCAGTAAAGCATCAGTTTTCATGCCCGGAACCTGATCAAGCACTAAATTACAACGTCCGATTCCAATGTATTGTGCTCTGTAAAAATCAAGCAGATAGGCATTATTTGTTGCTGTTTTAAAGTTTTCCATGTCATAAACTATCGACATATCGCCAATACTCTGTCCACCCTTCAATGCATCGTCCGAAACAACATCGCCAATAAACCATTCAGGAAAATAGGTAGAGTTGAATTCCCACATTAATGGCACATAGGCCCCATTAACTGCCTGAATGGCGGTACTTCCGGAGGTGAAAAAGTCACTCAATTTGGTTACTGCAGGAGATGGTGCTGTTATCCAATCCTGACATGAAACCAACGATAAAGCCATAGATAGTACGAAAGCGGCTTTGAATATATATTTTTTCATATTTGTAGTATTTTAAATTTGAATCTGATTTATTCTACTGTTTTTGAATTAAAGATTAGAATCCTAAATTTACACCAACCAACATGGTTCTGGCCTGAGGATAATTTCCATAATCAATTCCACCACCAATTTCAGGATCGTATCCGGTATATTTGGTAAAAGTCAGCAGGTTATTCCCTGAAACATAAATACGCAAGCGGTTAATCTGAACTTTCTGAGTAATGCTTTTAGGAATAGTGTAACCTAGTTGAATGTCTTTCAAACGAAGGTAAGCACCATCTTCAATAAAACGACTTGAAGCTCTGAAGTTGTTTGTACTTCCGTAAGGATTAGGAATATTTCCTGTAGGATTTATTGAGGTCCACACATCACGCATGGCAGTACTTAGTGTTGCTTCTTCGCCTTTTCCTTCAGTACGATATCGCACCTGGTTGTAAATCTGATTACCATAAACGCCCTGGAAGAACAATTGCATGTCAAAACCTTTGTAATCAACCGAAGCACTCAACCCATAAGTAAGCCATGGAAATGGGTTACCAAGATTCATTTTGTCGCTGTCGTCAATTTTTCCATCACCATTCAAATCAAGGAACTTGGCATCTCCACCTACTGCTCCGGGTTGAATAACTGTTCCTGCATTATTGGTATAAGCCAGAGCTTCAGCATCTGATTTAAAAACACCTAAATACTTATAACCCCAAAATGTATTTACTGGTAAGCCTTCGTCGCAAAGTAAGATATTATCAATACCATTGTACATTTTTTGGCCGCCATTCAATTTCGTCAACTCGTTGCGGATAAAAGAAACGTTACCATTCAAGCTGTAATTAAAAGAACCGATTTTATTTTTATGATCCAGCATGATTTCAATTCCTTCATTACGTATATTCCCAACATTTTTCATTGGATCATAAAGGTTTCCTGCAAAAGCAGGGCCTTTAACAGTAAGCAGAGCATCTTTAGTATCTTTTCTAAATACATCTACTGTTCCCGAAATCAAACCTTTAAAAAATCCGAAATCTACTCCGGCATTCCATTGTTCATGAGTTTCCCATTTTCCGCCCTGATTGGCATAGGTAAGAACAGTTGCTCCTGAAGCCAATGATTGAGTAGAGCCTAGGATATAATCTGAGAATGTAGGACCAGTAATAAACATATTCGTTTGAAAAGAATTACTTGGAATTTTCTCATTTCCTATTTGTCCCCAACCTAAACGCAGTTTCATATAGTCCAGGTTTTGAATTTCTTTCATAAAAGCCTCTTCGCTGATTTTCCATCCTAAAGCTACTGAAGGAAAATAACCCCAAGGGTTTTCCGGAAACTTATTGGAACCGTCCATACGGAAATTGAGCGTAACCATATATTTATTATCAAACTTATAGTTTACACGACTAAGAAGTGAAAGCATACGGGTACGTGCTACCTCATCACCTACACCGCGAACTGAATCGGGATTGATGCTGGTAGGTTTATTTGCAGTAAATTGCAGATACCAGTTTTTTTCTTCCGGATTAGTAATATATGATCCGGAACCAGAGAGTTTGTAATAATTAAACTCTTGTGAGGTTTCACCAACTAATACCGAAAATTCATGCTTTCCAATCTTTTTATTGTATGTTGCGGTATTCTCATTGATGATAGTTGAATATTTAGCCATACTTGATGATAGGTGGTTAACCAGATTTCGGTCGAACGAAGAATAATCAAAAGCATACATAAAAGATTTACTGTCAACATTCGACAAATCCATGCTGATATCGGAGCGAATCAACAAGCCTTTAATTGGTGTAATTTCAATATAAGCATCACCTACCCAGCGTTCAGCAATATCTTTTGGTACAATATTCTGAACCATACTGAATGGATTGGTCACGTTTTTAAAGTTCGAAGATGCTGAAATTTGTCCACTTAAATCGCGACCTTGAGGATAACCCCCTTTTGCAACGGTTGAATAACTCCATGCACCTTGTGGATAATGGGTTGGATCCCATGGTGCCATTGCCAATGCTGCTGATAAAACAGAAGCACCAGGCTGCGCATTGTTGTTCATGGCATTTCGTCCGGTAGAAGTCATAAACGAAAGGTTTTCACCAATTTTCAACCACGAACGAACATTATGTGCCGTATTCACACGAAGCGTGAAACGATTGTAATTTGAACCCATAACTGTTCCTTTTTGGTCAAAATAACTGGCACTGATAGCATAATTGGACGTTTTGCTTCCTCCGTCAATTGAAATATGATGATTCTGAATCGTTGCATCTTTTTGAAATACGGCATCCTGCCAATCCGTATCCACTGTATTGTAATCCATTCCCTGAGGATAAGTATCTGTCTTTATCTTTGGGAAATACTGTGATTTAGAACCTGTTTTATACGCTTCAATCCATTTGTTTAAGCCGTATTGAGTTAGGTAATCGTTTGAGCCATCAAAAGTTGAAATCGTTTTTGTAAATTCATCGCGACCCATGAGGCTTAACTTATTCCATCGATTTTGAACTCCGAAATAACTATCCACCGAAATGTTTCCTTTGGGATTATCCGAGCCACGTTTGGTAGTAACGAGAATTACACCATTAGCACCACGCGAACCAAAAATGGCAGTTGCCGAAGCATCTTTCAAAATTTCAGTAGTTGCAATATCACTGGGACTAAGAAAGCTGATTTCATCCAAAATCACTCCGTCAACCACATAAATCGGATTAGAGTTACTATTAATAGAACCAATACCACGAATACGAACAACAGCTGAAGCTCCCGGTTGTCCGCTGTTGGAATTAACAGTTACACCTGCTGCACGTCCCTGTAAGGCCTGATCGATTCCTGAAACAGGTCTCTCTTTTATTTTATCAGCACCTACCGAAGATACAGCACCGGTCAAATCACTTTTCTTCATAGTACCGTAACCAATAGCTACCACTTCGTCAAGCATTTTGGTGTTAGCCTGCAATACTACATTAATAGTAGTAGAAGCATTAATTTGTTTTGTCTGTGGAAGGTATCCTATGTAAGAAAATACAATAGATTTTCCCTGTGGTACTTTGACAGTATATTTTCCATCAATATCGGTAATAGTTCCCATTCCGCTTACACCCTGAACCATTACACTTACTCCGGTCAAAGCTAAACCATCGTCCGAAGAAGTAACTACTCCGGAAACCTGCCAGTTCTGAGCAGATAACAAAGTTGTAAATGTAAACGCCAATAAAAGTAATAGTGTTTTTTTCATACTGACTTAATTTTAAAATTATACAAATTAGAATTGAAAATAAATGTTGACTATAATGTTGACTAATTTTAAATATTTTGAATCAAATCAACATTGCAAATGTAGTTGGTTGTAAATGAAATACCAAATATTTTACTTCACAATAATACGCAAGTACTATAATTTTACTACTCAATATTACATCAATCAAATTTATATCATATTGATATTATGACATTTAAAAGAATACATGTTGTATAACATATTTCAACATTCATTTCACCTGAATTAATTGTAGTAAAATTGAACGATTAAAGTATGATATGTGAATCTTTACAATAAAAATGAAATGAAAAATATTTTTTTAACAGCTGCTGTCTCTATTTTATGTATTACGGGTTATGCCAATCATCCTTTAGTGCGTAATTTTCAACGTGATACATATAAAGCAGGCACTCAAAACTGGGCAATTGTTCAGGATGAATCGAATTTCATGTATTTTGCCAACAATAATGGGCTGCTTCAGTTTGACGGTAAGAACTGGGCTACTTTCCCCATAAATAATGGAACCAATGTCCGTTCCTTAGTTCACACAAAGGATGGTCGGTTTTATGCTTCTACATTTAATGAATTTGGGTACTTCAAAAAGCAGACAAACGGACAACTCAAGTATTTCTCATTAGTTCCAAAAATAGAAATTAACAAACAAGAATCCAATGAATTATATAATATCCAAAATGGAAATGATAAAATTTATTTCCAGGGTGATAAAACAGTGTATCAATACGATGGTAAAAATATTGCAAGTTATCCTTTTCACAGCAAAATAGATGCATCAGCATTTATCCATAATATATTGTTTTTGACAAGTGAAAAAAGCGGTGTTTTTATGCTTAATGGTAACTTGTTTGTCCGCTTACCTGGATCAGAATTACTAATAAACAAAAAGGTTTGTTCTATCATTGCTCTCGATGGCGACAATATATTATTAATAACCAGTTTTAATGGTGTATACCTATTTAACGGGAATACGATAATACCTTACAATACTGGCATAGATGATTTTTTGAAACAAAATCAGGTTTTCTGCGCTGCCAGAAATGCCAATCAATTGGTATTCGGAACTGTACAACGAGGTATAGCCGTATTAAATTTGACCGATCGTAATGTTACCTATGTGAATACATTCACAGGCCTTCAAAACAATACAGTTTTAAGCGTCGCTTTTGATAATCATAATAATTTGTGGCTTGGTCTGGATAAGGGTATTGACTACGTAATGCTGAACAGTCCGATACAAAATATTTTTGGTACTAATAACCTTAACGGAGCTGGTTATACTTCATTATTAAAAAATAAAACCTTGTATTTGGGGACGAATCAAGGTCTCTACTCAACAACTTTCCCATTAACAAACAGTCCGTTTCCGATACAACCGAAACTAGTTAAAGGTTTCGAGGGGCAAATCTGGTGTCTGACAGAAATTGACGGTACAATTTTTTGTGGTGACGACCACGGTGCGTTTATTATTTATTCAAACCGAGCTGAGCGTATTGAAGAATTAACTGGCACCTGGAATTTTAAGTCCTTGCGACTTCACCCAAACTTTATTTTAGGTTGTTCATATCAAGGTTTATTTATTTTAAAGAAAACAGGACACACGTGGAAATTCTCCCATTTCATCAAAGGTAAGTTCTCAGAATCAAGTCCAATGTTCGAGGAAGATGCTGATGGAGCTGTTTGGTTCAGTCATTGGCAAAAAGGGATGTTCCGATTACATTTCAATTCAGAAATGGATAGTATAACCCGGGTAGAATTGTTTAACAACAAAGGATTTCCGGCAATTCAGAGTAACACTGTTTTTAGAATAAACAATAAACTTATTTTTTCGTCAGAAAGAGGTTTTTACACTTATAATAGGATTAAAAACAGAATAGATCCCTATACAGCATGGAATAAGATGTTTAAATCTGTTCCGAACTACATGCGTTTACACGAATGTAGGAATGGAGATGTGTGGTTTGTTTCGGGACGCTTTATCGGATTAGCAAAAAAAAATGCGAACAATACTTTTAGTATGGATTCATTGACTTATCGAATTCTACAACCTAAAATCATTACAGGATTTGAACATTTTAATTTTATTGACAACAACAGACTGATTCTAAGCACGGAGGATGGTTTCAGTTCGATTGACACCCGTCAGGGAAGGTCATCCAAAAATACCTTCAAGGTCTTTTTGGATAATATAACTATTACCAATCAACGTTCTAGCACTGTCAATGAGAACAAACTGAATGAAAACACAAAAATAAAAACGAAATTTCGACACAATCAAAATTCATTGCGTTTTGAATTTATTGCACCTGAGTACCGAAATGAAGGATTGGTTCAATATAGTTATATGTTAGAGAATATTGATGAAAACTGGTCGGAATTTAGCACCAACAATACAAAAGAATACACACAATTACCGAAAGGACATTACACCTTCAAGATTAGAGCTAAGGATATTTTGGAGTCGAAAGAAGCCATTTGCAGTTATTCATTTTATATATTGCCTGCCTGGTACGAAAGTCAGTTTGCCTTCATTGTGTATTTTTTATTAATAATCCTCTTACTGGCAGCTATCGTATTCTTTATTGATTATCAGTCAAAAAAAGGGGCAAAAGACATGGAAAAAATTAAAGAAATTGAATTGAATGAACAGAAAAAATATTTCGAAACGGAAACATCGGAAAAGAAAAGGGAAATAAAGGAACTTAAGAATCAACAACTTCAATATGAATTAAGACATAAATCACAAGAACTAGCGAGCTCTACGATGAATCTGATTAGGAAAAATGAAATGCTGTTCGAAATTATGGACACAATTACCAAGACAAGTCATGAAATTCAGAACAATTCGGACTCTCACAGTATATTATCCCGATTGAATAAAATCGAACGAAATATTCGACAAAACATTGAAAATGACAATAACTGGAAAAAATTTGAAGAAAATTTTGACCTTGTATATGAAAATTACCTGAAACGATTAGGGGAAATGTACCCTGATTTAAGTACCAGTGACAAGAAACTATGTGCTTATCTGAAAATGGATTTGTCATCCAAAGATATCGCTCCATTACTTAATACTTCAATAAGAAGTATTGAAACAAACCGTTACCGTTTGCGAAAAAAAATGGATTTACAAAGGGATGTAAATTTAAGCGAGTTTCTACAAAGATTCTGATTTCAATTTCAGAACTAAGTTTGATACTTAAAAAAAAATGCGAATCGGTTTGACCGACTCGCGTTTTTTAATGTTTTCCAAATCAAATTGATCTTTCGTTTAGTATTTACTTACCAAACCATCCACTTCGTCAAGTATCAGTTTAGAAAAATCGGCAACTGACATAGTCCCCTTGTCACCTTCTCCTTGTCGGCGAACGGCTACTTCATTATTTTCGGCTTCTTTTTCGCCCACAATCAGCATATACGGAATTCGTTTCAACTCGTTATCCCGTATTTTACGACCAATTTTCTCGTTTCGATCATCCACTGTCACCCGAATGTCCTGTGAGTTCATTTGTTTAGCTATCTGAAAAGCATAATCATTGAATTTTTCACTGATAGGCAATATCACAACCTGGTCAGGAGTCAACCATAACGGAAATTTACCCGCAGTATGCTCAATTAATACAGCCACGAACCGCTCCATTGAACCAAAAGGCGCACGGTGAATCATTACCGGACGATGTTTTGCGTTATCTTCGCCGGTGTATTCTAGTTCAAAACGCTCAGGCAAATTGTAGTCAACCTGAATTGTTCCTAATTGCCAACGACGTCCAATGGCATCTTTAACCATAAAATCAAGCTTCGGACCATAGAAAGCCGCTTCGCCAAGTTCAACTTTGGCTTTCAATCCTTTTTCACGACAAACTTCAACAATTGCAGTTTCAGCTTTTTCCCAGTTTTCGTCAGAGCCAATATATTTTTCCTTATTATTCGGGTCACGAAGTGAAATCTGTGCTTCGAAGTTCTCAAATTCAAGTGCTTTGAAAATAATAAAGATAATATCCATAACTTTCAAGAACTCATCTTTAACTTGATCGGGACGGCAAAAAATATGTGCATCATCCTGCGTAAAGCTTCGTACACGGGTTAATCCGTGTAACTCACCACTTTGCTCATAGCGGTAAACAGTTCCAAATTCGGCCAATCGCAACGGTAAATCTTTGTACGAGCGAGGTTTGAATTTGTAAATTTCGCAGTGATGAGGGCAATTCATCGGTTTCAAAAGATATTCTTCTCCTTCTTCGGGAGTATGTATCGGTTGAAATGAATCTTTACCATATTTAGCATAATGACCTGAGGTAACATACAATTGTTTGTTACCAATATGAGGAGTCATTACTTGTTGATAATCGAAACGTCGTTGAATTTTTTTTAAAAAATCTTCAAGCCGAAGGCGCAATGCCGTTCCCCTTGGGAGCCAAATAGGTAATCCTTTGCCCACCATTTCGGAAAACATAAAAAGTTCCAATTCCTTTCCAATTTTTCGGTGATCCCGTTTTTTTGCCTCTTCAAGTAACACAAGGTATTCCTCGAGCATTTTTCGTTTAGGAAAAGAGATGCCATAAATACGGGTAAGCATTTTACGTTTTTCGTCACCACGCCAATAAGCTCCTGCCACGCTTAACACCTTGATAGCTTTAATTTCACCGGTATTAGGTAAGTGTGGTCCACGGCATAAATCCGTGAAATTTCCTTGTGAATAAAGTGTTATAGTTCCGTCAGTCAGGTCATTTATCAACTCGGTTTTATACACTTCGCCGATAGCTTCAAATCGTGCCAAAGCGTCGGTTTTACTAATATCGGATCGAATTATAGCTTCTTTGCGTGCTGCCAATTCCATCATTTTCGCTTCGATTAGGATTAAATCAGCTTCTTTTATAGAAACTTCGCCAGGATCAACATCATAGTAAAATCCATTTTCGATAGCAGGTCCAATCCCGAATTTTATACCAGGATACAATTCCTGTAGGGCTTCCGCCATAAGATGAGCTGACGAGTGCCAATAGGCATGTTTTGCTTCTTCGTCGTCCCATTTGTGCAACTTGATAGCAGCGTCGGTTTCGATTGGGCGACTTAAGTCCCAAATTTGTTCGTTTACAGTGATGGCAAGCACCTCTTGTGCAAGTCGGGAGCTGATACTCTCAGCCAGTTGAAGTCCTGTAATGCCTTTGGCAAATTCGCGTACAGAACCGTCGGGAAATGTTATTTTAATCATACGTTTTGAACCCTACAAATGGTTTTTTAATTTTGAAATGCAAACTTACATAAAAATCGTCGATTTTTAAGCAGCTCAAATAAAAATTAAGACCACTTTCTCTAAAAGGTATGCAAGATTTTACTATCAACAATTTATTAGGGTGATCTTTATTACAATTAAATAATACATTGCAGTAAGCTTTTGAAAAGATTCTGGAGGATTAATTTACATATAGTTAGCATGTAAATTTGTATTTTGCTGGGAAGCGAAAAAAAATTTAAAGATTGTTTAGGTACTTAGACTACGGAGTTAAATAACTTACGTAAAAATCTATTTTGAATCTGACAGATATGGAAATCAGGAGACTAATTAATCAATTTGGTGTAACTTACGATTTGCTTATTCAGAACCTGAAAGTATGCTCATATTTAGTGGTTCTATTAAAATACACATTAGCTTTGTTGAACAATTCAAATAATTGAAATAATTATGCATTAAATATACATTACCGTTGAATGATTTTTTATTATTCATATACTTATAATTTATTCTTTTAATTATCTGATATTCAGATCTTAATTATCACTTATTATCAATTCTTTCTTTGCTAAATAAGAGAAAAAATCAAAAAATAGGTTGTAAAACATATTTTTCTACTTGTACAACTCCGTTTTTACCCGTTTATTTGCATCGTTAACTAAACAACACAATCTTTTTTATACCTTAAAAAAAACTAATACCTATTACGGCGTGGGACCTTGTGAAAAGTCCCACGTTTTTTTTATGCCTAATGGGCTATTTATTGTGTGCAATTTAGAATTTTTGTCCAATAAAGAATTGTGATTTGAATAAAAAAAGTTACTTTTGCAGGTCTTTTTTTTAAATTTAGATTTTCATTATAATATAGATGAAATCTATGCGGAAAAACGAATGATTTTATTGAAATAATAGAGTTTATAAGTCAATATATTAATCTAATTATCAGAAAATGAGTTTTAAAATTATTGTTCTTGCAAAGCAAGTACCCGACACACGCAATGTGGGAAAAGATGCAATGAAAGCTGATGGCACAGTAAACCGTGCAGCGCTTCCGGCCATTTATAACCCCGAAGATTTGAATGCGTTGGAACAAGCACTTCGCTTGAAAAACAAGATTGAAGGTGCAACGGTTCATATCCTGACAATGGGACCAGCCCGTGCAGCTGAAATTATCCGTGAAAGTATGTATCGGGGCGCCGATGGTGGTTATCTGTTGAGTGGACGTGAATTTGCAGGTTCTGACACACTTGCCACATCCTATGCACTTGCTTGTGCCATTCGGAAAATGGGTAAAGTCGATTTAATTATTTGTGGTCGTCAAGCTATCGACGGTGATACTGCTCAGGTTGGGCCACAAGTTGCCGAGAAATTAGGCTTTCCACAAATTACATACGCAGAAGAAATTTTAGATTTATCGAACAACAAAATCACAGTTAAGCGTCGTTTAGAAAGAGGCGTTGAAATTGTAAGAGGTCCACTTCCGATGGTAATCACCGTTAATAGTTCGGCTCCAGAATGCCGTCCTCGTCATGCGAAACTAACCATGAAATATAAACGTGCTGTCACTCCTACCGAAAAACAAGAAGCAGGTAACGACTACACAGATTATTTTGACTCACACCCTTACCTTAATATTACAGAGTGGGGTGTAGGTGACATTGATCACGAAATTCAATGGCTTGGGCTTTCAGGATCTCCAACCAAGGTAAAACAAATAGAAAACGTTGTATTTACCGCCAAGGAAAGTAAACGAATGACAGCTTCTGATATCGAAATCGAAGATCTGATGAAAGAATTAATTGCTAACCATACGATAGGATAAGAACCATGAACAATATATTTGTATATCTTGAAATAGAAGATGGCATTGTAGGCGATGTTAGCCTGGAATTGCTCACAAAAGGCCGAAGTCTGGCCAAACAACTGAATTGTAAATTAGAAGCACTCGCTGTCGGATTTAAATTGGATGGCATTGGTGCGCAGGTTTTCCCTTATGGCGTAGATGTACTTCATTTGGCCGATGACAAACGTCTTTTCCCGTACACTTCGTTGCCACACACATCCTTACTTGTAAATCTTTTTAAGGAAGAGAAACCACAAATCGCCTTGATGGGAGCTACTTCAATCGGTCGTGATTTAGGTCCACGTGTTTCTTCAGCCTTGTTTAGCGGTTTGACTGCCGACTGTACTTCGCTTGAAGTTGGAACGTATGAAGATAAGAAAGCAGGAAAAGTATATGAAAATCTACTTTATCAGATTCGTCCTGCATTTGGTGGAAATATAGTTGCAACTATCGTGAATCCTGACTGTCGGCCCCAAATGGCAACGGTTCGCGAAGGGGTAATGAAAAAAGAAATTAAAGACGCCAAATTTGTTGGAAAAACAAACAAATTGGATGTTGCTAAATACGTTGCTGATACAGATTTTGTAGTGGAAGTAATCGAACGGCATATGGAAAAATCGAAACTGAACATCAAAGGCTCACCAATAATTGTTTCAGGTGGTTATGGTGTTGGAAGTGCAGAAAATTTCAAACTATTGCACGAACTGGCTACGACATTAGGTGCTGAAGTTGGTGCTTCACGTGCTGCTGTGGATGCAGGTTTTGCTGAGCATGAACGTCAGATTGGACAGACAGGAACAACCGTTCGTCCGAAACTGTATATTGCCTGCGGTATTTCTGGTCAGATTCAGCATATTGCCGGTATGCAGGAAAGTGCTATGATTATTGCTATAAACAATGACCCAAAAGCTCCGATCAATCAAATTGCTGATTACGTGATTACCGGTACAGTAGAAGAAGTGCTTCCTAAAATGATTAAGTATTACAAAAAGAACTCGAAATAACATGAACTTTTTTAACGACAATCCTGCCATAAAATTTCAGCTTTCGCATCCATTGATGCAGAAAATCGTTGCCC
The DNA here is from genome assembly GCA_037144275.1 of Paludibacter sp. Taxonomy (GTDB): domain Bacteria; phylum Bacteroidota; class Bacteroidia; order Bacteroidales; family Paludibacteraceae; genus Paludibacter. The sequence continues at coordinate 49,301 of JBAWXD010000004.1, forward strand.
TCAAGGAGCGCAATTTTGCTGATAAAGATAAATATGATTATGCATCACGCGATTTTGAAGATGCAATTGACAACTACGAAAAAGTACTTGAAATTATCGGAGAAATTGCCGGTGATATTATTGCTCCTAATGCTGAAAGTGTTGACCACGACGGACCACAGGTTGAAAACAGCCGTGTAATCTATGCCCGCGGAACTCAGGAAAACCACGATGCACTGACACAGGCCGGTGTATATGGTATCACCTTACCACGACAGTACGGTGGGTTAAACTTCCCGTTTATAGTTTACGTTATGTCGGGCGAAATGGTTGCCCGTGCTGATGCTGGATTTGCTAATATCTGGGGACTCCAGGATTGTGCGGAAACTATTGCTGAATTTGCTTCCGACGAAATTAAAAATGAATTTTTACCACGCGTTTGTGAAGGTGCAACCTGCTCGATGGACTTAACTGAGCCTGATGCAGGTTCTGACTTACAAGCTGTTCAATTGAAAGCAACATTCAATGAAAAAGATGGAATGTGGTATTTGAACGGAGTGAAGCGTTTTATCACCAACGGCGATGCTCAGATCAAACTAGTTTTGGCTCGTTCGGAAGAAGGGACTTCTGACGGTCGTGGCTTATCGTATTTTGTTGCCGACAACAAACATGACCATACAGTTTTGGTTCGTCGCATCGAAAACAAATTAGGTATAAAAGGTTCTCCAACCTGCGAATTAGTGTTCAATAACACACCCGCTAAATTAGTTGGAACCCGCCGCATGGGTCTGATTAAATATGTAATGTCGTTGATGAATGGAGCTCGTTTGGGAATTGGTGCTCAATCGGTAGGACTTTCAGCAGCAGCCTACAACGAAGCCTTAGCTTATGCCCGTGATCGGAAACAATTTGGTAAAGCTATTATTGAATTTCCGGCTGTTTTTGAAATGGTATCAGTTATCAAAGCCAAATTAGATGCTTCACGAGCTTTACTTTACGAAACTACCCGATTTGTTGATATTTACAAAGCGTACGAAGCTATTGAAAATGAACGGAAACTGGAAGTTGACGAAAAAGCCGAATATAAAGAATATTCTAAATTGGCTGATGCATTGACTCCTATGCTTAAAATGTTTACAAGCGAATATGCAAACCAAAATGCATACGATTCTATTCAGGTTCATGGTGGTTCAGGTTTTATGAAAGATTATGCCTGCGAACGTCATTTCCGTGACGCGCGCATCATGACTATTTACGAAGGAACATCTCAATTGCAGGTTGTGGCCGCTATCCGCCACGTAACCACGGGTAATTATCTGAAAATAATTCGTGATTATGATACCCAGGCTATCAATCCTGAATTTACATCATTGCGCAAACGCTTACAGATTATGACCAATTTGTACGAAAATGCTGTGAACCGTGTAAATGAAATTAAGAATCAGGAGTATCTTGATTTTCAGGCTCGACGCTTAGTCGAAATGGCCGGACATATTGTAATGACCTACTTGTTACTTATTGATGCTTCACGTGATACTGAAGATTTATATCGCAAATCGGCCGAAGTTTACCTGAACTACGGAGAAGTTGAAGTTCGTCGTCATGCTGCATTTATCAAAAAATTTGAAGTGGAAGACGTAGATATTTATAAAGTTCAATAAGAACCCAACTTACTTAACAAAAAACGCTCACAATTTCATGTGAGCGTTTTTTATTTACAGTTGGTTCGATATAAACAACCAAATAGAACGATGAGACGAAGTCGTAATTGGGCAATAAAGTTTGTAAAATCGGTATTATTCAGCTTTTCTTTTAAGAATTCCCACATATCGGCAAATTTCTCCGGAAGTTGAGATTCCTTCGAGAATTACTGAATAGTTATTAGCTTTATCAGCTGTATAAAATTTCACATGAACAGTTCCGGTACTATCACAAACCAGTGATGGATTCCAGTAAATTGTGGTTCTCAAATCAGGATTTGAACTTTTATAAACGCTGTCAACATTATATTTCGGAACATAAAATTCAGCAGGTTTTTGATATCCTAGTGGACTAACATGGGCCAGACTAATTGGGGTAGGAGTTTTCAAATCTACACCTTCTTTCAACTTAATTACAATTACACCATTTCCACCACGGGAACCAAAAATAGCTGCATTTGCGCCTTTAAATACCTGAATACTTTCCACATCGTTCGAAGTAAGATACGAAATTTCTTCCATATCCTGAATTTCAATCTCATCTACCAAAAACATTGGATTCCCTGTAGCACCTCGAATCGATATTTTATCACCTGTAATCTGAATTCCCGGAATTGTATATAATAAATTGATTATACTGGTCGATGGAAATTTTTCGAGTTGTTCAGCTGTTATTTCATTATCGGCCATTCCAGAGTAATAGTTGTCGTCTTTTTTTGTTTTTTTATCGGCCTTAACTGTTACTTCTCCCAGATTAATAACACGCATTCCACCTTCATAATAATACTTCTCTTTGCTTAGTTTAAAGTATTCTTGCTGTTCAGAAAAAGTATTAATTTTCAATGGAGTTGGAATATAACCACTTGGTTGAGGGAAATCATCATCATCGGGAATAATTTCAACATCGGTCAGGCTTTTCGGCTTCTTAGCTTTCAAAACAAATACGGTACTATCCGGGAATTCTATTCCATCAATTAAATAACGTCCCAATGAGTCCGTTTTTGCCAGTTTTATTACATTTTTATAAGGTGAAATCATAATGATATCACATTTTTTGGAAGGAGCATTAAACAAATTCAACACTTTACCCGAAAGTGCCTGGCCTTCTTCAAGATAATAGGTTGGTTTAGTATAAATTCCCTTCACAATGTCAGAAGTATTAAACCGACGCCATCCCTGTGTCAACATAAGCACATCGGTTTTTTCTCGGGTAGCAGTTTTGTTATCAACTAAATACGCAGCTGGCTCTTCAATATATCCTCTTAGATCAGACGTAAGCAATAAATTACTCAGAATGTTATCTGCCAAGGAGTCTTGTTTTACGGTATGACTATCGGTTATACTCATAGAAAAACTGCCTTTTAAAGGATTGGAAAGATTAGTTTGTAATTTTATATCAAGATTAACCAATTCACGCTTCGTATAATCTGGTTTATCACTTTGCATCGAAACATTCGGCAAAATAAAATTCCGTACGAAACTCAATCGTTCACAAAATGTGTGACCCAACGAATCGACTACAGCAAATGTAACAACTCCGGGAGGAAGTAATGATTCCGAAATCTGTCCTTCCAGATTTCGTAAAGGCTGAATCACAAAAACTTTGCCTCGTGAATGTAAGAGAATATAAAGTGATTTATTGGCTAATTTAGTCTGATTAATAACTTCATACAAGATTTTACCCCGGTTAGATAATAGATGAAGAATGACGCCTTCGCTTTGAGTTACTGGTAGATTAACCCGCTTTTCAATTCCGTTTAAATTTTTAACAAGAGCATAGTAAGTTTCGTTTGGTTGAGTCTGAATGGAAAACTTTCCCATTCCTTTATGCAAGGTGGAAAAATCACAAATTTCCTCATTTTTATCTGTAAAAATTTTTCCGGTTATATCAACCGACAAACCATCTTTGCCAATAGCCTTGAAAGCAAGAGTTTGTAATGAATTATTCAAAAGTACTCCACTCTCAGGAAAAAACTGCACATCAAAATCATTGCTAAACTCCGGTAAAAAAATATTAGTTGTATATTTTTCGTCCTTCATCGACACTTCCATATATTTTTTGGAACTGTCAGCTTCATTGATTTTAATTTTCCATGATATTATACCGTCTATAGCGGTAGTCAAAACTTTTTTCTTTTTTGTAGCACTGACCCAATTTTCGACAATTTCTACCTTTTTCCCACTTATCGGATTTTGAATTGCATCAGTAAAAGTAAGTTTGACCGGAATTTGTCCATCCACAGCAGCGCCATATTCAATCTTGGTTGAAACACGGTCGTCAATGCTATTGCCAATCAAAATATTCTTTGAATAGAAAAAATCATTTCCCGCATTTTGCATCCAATAGGTATATGCCCGGAGTTTATAATATCCGCTAGCTAATTCGGGTTTAAGTTTTATATGACCATCAAAACCGAATGAGTCTTTTTTGATTTTTTGACGGTAGAGAACCGAATCGAGTTTGTCAATTAATTCCACGTAAACAAATCGACTTAATGCGCTTGATTCAAGCGTCGTAGCATTTACTAGATAACCTTTAAACCAGATCTCTTCTCCGGCACTGTAATAGGGTTTATCGGTTTGCAGATAAAGTTTTTCTTGTGGAAAATTATACCATTGTTTTGTAAAACGTGAAGTGACAATTTGAGAAAATGTGGCACTGTTTTTTTTTGTAACTGCAAATGCAGAAATAGAAATAATTAAAAATAATCCAACTAAAAAGATTGATTTTATTTTCATATATTTTGACAATTATATAAATAGTTCAGTATAACTTGATTTTTACCAAGGATGAATCTATAAAGACTTTATTTTCGACTAATAGTTTAATACGTAAAATTATCTTTAGACTATTTTGTTAAACAATACATGCCTGAGAAACATCAACAAAACTATGAAAATATAAGCAACAAAAGCTATGAATACATATTATT
>JBAWXD010000005.1:0-50793 GCA_037144275.1 Paludibacter sp.
AGATACATTTGCTCAACAATGAATCTGTAACGACCAAGATGAGCTTAAAATCTATCGAAGAATTACTTCCCGACAATCAATTTGTGAGGGTTCACCGTTCGTTTATCGTAAATATAAATGAAGTTTCTGTGATTGAAAGAAATAAAATTGTTTTTGATGAAAAGATTTATATACCTATCAGTGAACAATATAAAGAACGTTTTGAGCAAAGAATAGATAGGAAAGATTATTATAAACAAAATAAGCCTACTGAAATTCAGTGACAAATTTTAACGGTAGACAATAAAAGCAGGTGGGTTTCATCTGCTTTTATTGTTTTTCAGAACAAAAGTGAACAATCAGGCAGAGCCATAGCATATAAAAAACTATATTTGTATCAATAATTCCATTATATATTTAGCATAGTGCAAGTGCTATTAATAAATGATAATCAGTAGAATAGCTTTTTATTTTTCAATAATTGATTATATCTTTTTTTTGTACGAAATATTCTATTACTTTTCCCTATAAATTTGCATCAGAAATCAACAACAAGATTTTCAACCTTTAAATTTTGTAATATAACCTATGAAAACAATCCGACTTTCATTAGCAGTGCTTTTCACAATTGCCTTGTCGCTTACATCCTGTACCGATACGAACGATGGGACCTATGTAACTCCCATTTCTATTTCGGAGAAAATACAGGGTACCTGGGCAGCAATCAGTGTAAAGCAAACCGACGAAACAGCCAAAACGGCTGGTCAGACTCCTACTGATATGGGTCTATCGCGCCAGTTCAACTTCACTTCGTTTAATGTTGTATTTAATACCGACGATAAAAACAATCCAACTTCCTATAGTATTAGCGGTGATGCTCCCGCCTTGATTCCTGTAAGTGGTTACTGGAGTATGCCAAATCTGTTTGTAAACACCGATGCTACACTCAACGAAATCTATCTGTATGCCGATCAGGCAAAAACACAGAAAATTGCAACCCTAAGCTTAGGTTCAGTTCCGGGTTTGTTAGATGTATTTGAGTTTAAACTCACACGTCGCACGAATGGGGTAGCTTTCGTTTCCTACACTTATCGCTTGTGTAAGGTGAATTAGTCGATTTATAAAAATTCAATCAAAATAAATTATTAAATATATAACAATTATCTAAAAATTAGAAATCATGAAGAAAATTACATTGACTCTTGCATTTTTGGCAATTATTTGCCTGTCATTTACTGCTCAGGCAGGATTAATTGGGAAAAAAGCTCCTGTTATTACTACCGATCTGGCTGTAACCGATTCTCTTCCGGCATTAGCAAACAAAACAATCACATTTACCGCCGACTTTACCAATAGTGGTACAACCCTAAATGGTACCGAAACCTTATTTGCTTACTTTTGGGGACCCTGGGCTTTTTATTGGGGAGGTTCAGCAAGTATGGTACACGTTGCAGGCACATTGAAATGGACTGTATCTTTTATTCCTGCCGTTGCTTTTAATCATACTCAAACTGAATTTCTGAGTAATGCTAATAATGTGTGTTGGTATAATATTCAAACATCTACTGCCGGAGATGATTCAGGTACCTTGAGCTTAACCTTCCCTAAAAGTAAAATCAATCCATTTCTGACTACTTCAACTTTCAGCGATAAAGGTCCAAAGGTTACTTGTACACAAAATGGGTCAACCGGTTCATATATATTAAATCAGCCTGTTACTTGGACGCTGGATTTAACGGGTAGTATTTTTGGAAAAGATTCATTATACCTTTGGGCCTGGGATCCAACAAACCCCGAAACATTAAGTGGACGTACCGGCACATGGAATGTGCCAAGTACGGATAATGTAAGCAAACTTACCCGACTTGGTGCTCAAACCTGGAGTCTTACACTAACTCCTACCACTTTCTACGGAAAAACCGTATCAGAACTACAAACCAGCAATCCAAGTGGATTTTGGATGAAAATTCGCAGTAGCAATGGTTTAATACAAACACAATCTTTCTTCGTACCAACCAATGTAACGGTAACAAACAACATTAACAGCCCCTTGTCAACTTATTTCACAGCTTATCCTAATCCCGTGGTTGATAATCTGACTATAACATTGAACGATAATAGTTTCAATCAGGTTTCGGTTTACGATTTTAAAGGTTCTATGATGAGTCGTGTTCCGATTTCGGCCGATCAACAGCAATTGAATGTTGGTTTCTCGACTTTTGCCAAAGGCGTATATCTGGTTGTATTGAACGGAAACGGAAAGTCAGAATCTTTCAAAGTAGTAAAATAAACGATTACAAGCACTTTTTTCTAATAGCTTCACAACTAACTTTTCCGGGGTTTTATACCCTGGAAAAGTTGTTAAATAGCTTATTTAAAAATTCACCAACCCATTAGGGATACTAATCTTAAACGAAATGGTACTATCTGGAAAAAAATCAATTTGTTCGCTTTTCTGCCGCCTGTTTTCGGGCTGGATGCTGGCAGTAGGATTGCTCTTTATCAGCTTGTCGGCTAAGGCGGTTGATCCACTACCTACCAGTACATGGTCATATCCAATTATATGGAACTTGGATGAACAGGTAAGCTGGTATTTCGATTTGACCGGAACGAATTTTACGGCAGGTCAGGATATTTACATGTGGGTATGGCAACCATCCGAACCGGATGCAGGAAACTGGGCAAACTCCTCCGATTTCGCCAAACTAAAATACGAACCGACCAAAGGGAATATGGTTTGGAGCTTTACCCTTACTCCTACCTTGTATTTTAAAAAAACTCTTACAGATTTGGCAAATTTCGATAATTATTTTTGGATGCTATTAAAATCGAAAGATGGTTCAACGGTTAGTGGCGCATTTAATTTGATGTGTCCACGGGTGCAGGTTGGAACTTTTAAAACTTCGGGTGCATCCTTGCAGGTTTTTCCTTCCAATTTCGGAATTGATACCCCGGTTTCAATTTTGGTTAATACCTCGAAATCCTATGTAAACGGTTTGATAGGTGGTTTAGCCGGAAAAGACTCCATTTTTATGGAAAGCGGTATTAATAATTTCCTGGATGCTCATTTTATGTTTGACCCCAATAATATTTCGACTCATGCGAAAACGGCGATGAAAAAAATGGCAACCAACGTCTATAAAATAGATATGATTCCCTATCAGTATTTTGGAGTTTCACAGTCACTAAGCTTCGATAACCTGACCTTTTTCCTGTGGGCGCTCGACGGCAGCAAAGGAACAGCTGATGCAACCGGTAAAAACTATCTAATAGGAAATACAAACGTTCCAATAGTATCTTATTTCCCCCAGAAATTCTGTCAGTACGATATTCTGACCATTACCCGAACCAACAACGAAAAATCAGCCACTTCGCTAAATTATATCATCACAGCCGGAACAACGACTTTTTCAGGCACAATGGCTGGCAATACCGCCTCCATGTCGGCCTCAATAAACTTATTGCAGAAAATCGGTTCTCTGACAGGACTGACCAAACTGAATTTAATAATTAATGTGATAAAAGGGGTAAATACGGTTGAGGTTTATAACTCTGATCTTCCACTTGTACCCCTTTCTGACCTTCAATAATCACTCAAACGAAAAAAATACTATGCAGAAAAATAAAAACAGATTCTTCCGGTTACGTAAAACCAGTACGGTTTTTTTCGGGCTGATGTTCTCTGTTCTGATGCTTCAGGCACAAAACATAAAGGTTTCGGGCGTGATTGTGGACGAAAAAAATGAGACAGCAATTGGTGCCAGTGTTAAGGTTTCCGGCACAAAAATAGCTGTGATTACTGACTTTAACGGCGAATTCAAACTGGAATGTCCCACTGGAAGTACTCTCGAAATATCCTATATCGGGTATTCTGCTCAGAAAGTAAAAGCACAACAGAAATTAAAAGTGCAATTGTCACAAAGTTCGGTAACCCTTCAGGAAACAGTTGTGGTTGGAATTGGTTACGGTAGCGTTCGAAAAGCCGACCTTACCGGTGCTATCACTTCGGTTAGTGCCAAAGACCTGAAACAGGGCGTTGTAACTTCGGCCGAACAACTTTTACAAGGAAAAGTAGCCGGTCTATCGGTGGTTCAGGGCTCAGGCGATCCGGCTGCGGGTGCCAGCATGAAATTGCGTGGTGGAACTTCACTTTCGGCAGGAAACTCGCCACTCGTGGTGGTGGATGGAATTCCGGGTGTGGATATGAACTCAGTTCAACCTTCTGAAATTATAAGCATCGACGTACTGAAAGATGCATCGGCAGCGGCCATTTACGGTTCGCGTGGTGCAAACGGTGTGATTATCATTACCACCAATCGTTCTGCAGGAACAACCGAAGTAAAAAGCATGTCGTACAGCGGTTATGTGGGTGTTTCCAATGTTGCAAAACACATGGATATTCTCTCAGCTAATCAGTGGCGCGACTATGTACGAACCAACAATGTATTGAATGCCGTTGATTATGGTGCCAATACCGACTGGCAAAAATCGTTGGAACGTACTGCCATTTCGCAACAACACAATTTATTTTTCAGCAATGTGAATTCAAATAGTGGTTTCCGGGCTTCGCTTTCGTATCAAAACAACGAAGGAGTGTTGCAACGCAGTTCGCTCAACCGATTGGCAGGAAGCATTTCGGCTCATCAATACGGATTAAACAAAAAACTGAAACTGGAAGCCGGCATAAACGCCAGCACCGATAACTGGACTCCGATTGACTTATCCATTATCGAACGCGAATGTAACCTGAACCCAACCGTGCCGATTTATACACAAAGTGGAACTTATACTGCAATTAGTGGAACCAATACTGAAAATCCGGTAGAGATTAACAACGACCGTTTCCGCGACGATTCTCGTCACCGCTTACTGGGTTTTGCCAAAGCCGAAATTGAGTTTTTCAAAGGACTGAAAGGGGTTGTCAACGGTTCATATGAGTATAACTCGTACCAAACACGTTCCTACCTACCTTCATATGCCGTAATGACCGGAGCTTCTTTGAGCGGACAGGGTCAGCGTACTTTGGGTGATAATTCGTCTTTCCAACTTGAATCTTACCTCACCGAAGACCTGAAATTTGAAAACAAAACAAAACTGAACATAATGGCCGGGTATTCTTACCTGGAATCGCAGTACGAAGGTTTTGGGGCAATCCGTAGCGGATTTGATACCGATGCTTTCCTCTATAATAACCTCGGAGCTGGATTTGATTATACTTCCGGTGATGTATATTCATACAAAGGCATTTCGCATTTGGTTTCGTTTTACGGCCGTTTGAACTTCAATTATTTGGGTAGATATCTGTTTACCGGTACGCTGCGTGAAGACGGTTCAAGTCGTTTCGGAGCAAATAATAAATGGGGCCTGTTTCCCTCGGCTTCGTTTGGATGGAGAGCTTCGGATGAAGCATTCCTGAAAGATTGTTCGGGCTGGCTAAACAACCTTAAAGTTCGGTTGGGTTATGGTGTAACCGGAAATCAGGATGGTATTGGCGATTATAAATCCTTACAATTACTCAGCGCCACCGGAGCCTCATATTACGACCCTATCGATAACAAATGGAAAAAGGCTTATTCACCGGTTCAAAATGCCAATCCGGATCTAAAATGGGAATCTACTGCACAAACCAATTTGGGTATTGATTTTGGCTTTCTCGGGAAAATATCGGGGACATTGGAATTTTACCTGAAACAGACCAATGATTTGCTGTGGACTTATCCTGTGCCACAGCCTCCTTATCTGGTAAATACTATGTTGCTCAATTTGGGAAGTTTGAGTAACAAAGGAGTGGAACTCACATTGAATGCCAGCATCGTCAAATCAAAGGATTTTAGCTTTGATGCAACGATTACCGCTGCCTACAACGACCAGAGAATTGATAAACTAACCAACAATTTATTTGGTTCAGCATCCGATTTGAAAACCGGAAGCATGACCGGAATACGTGGCATGACCGGAACTTATACACAGGTAATTAAAGAAGGATATCCGGCCGGTGCATTCTGGGGTCCGAAATGTCTGGGAATTAATTCCGATGGGGAATATATTCTGAACAAGGATGCCAACGGAAATGTGATAAACGAATACCTGGGAAGTGCTCAACCCAAATTCAACCTTGGTTTTGCTATGAATTTTGCTTACCGTGATTTCGATTTGAATATTGGCACCTATGGAATGTTCGGTCAAAAGGTACTCAACGCCACCGCCATGAGTATGGCCGATCCGACCCGTTTGCCTTCACAAAATGTAACCGATGCTTTTCTGAAAACCGGTATCACTTCCGATCCGACTTTCTCAAGCTATTGGATTGAAAATGGAGATTTCTTCCGATTGCAATCGCTAACAATTGGTTACAATTTGCCTAAAAATCTCCGCTTGGGCTTAGAGAAATTCCGTGTATATCTCACCGGAGAAAACCTTTTTGTACTGACAGCTTACAGCGGAACTGATCCCGAAGTTGGTAACAGCGGACTGGATTCACCGGGTATCGACCGATTTAATTATTATCCACGTCCACGGACTTTTTCATTTGGATTAAATATTTCTTTTTAAACATAAAAATTATTTTCTTATGAAAATCAACTATATAGCATTAGTAATTCTAACGACACTTTCATTTGGATGTACCAATCTTGACGAAGTGTTGTACAATACTATTACAATGGATAATTACGGGAAAACTTCCAGTGAAGTTCAAACCATTGTGGGTGGTGCGTATGCAACCTTACGGGGTTTCAACGACACAAATACTGGTGGAACTATTTGCTACCCAACCTGCGAGTTTGTATTCTTTCTGAACGAATGTACCTCTGATGAGGCATGTATTCCAACCCGTGGTACCGACTGGTACGATGGCGGAGTGTATCAACAATTGCAATACCATACCTGGGATGCAAGGAATAAGACTGTATTAAGTGCCTGGAAGTATAATTTTCAGGGAGTTGCCAATGTGAATACAATCATTTACATGGTGAATAAATCTTCATTGACTGATGCTCAGAAAAATGTCGTCAATGCCGAACTCCGTGGTTTGCGTGCTTATTACTACTACAACCTACTGGATTTGTATGGCGGTGTGCCAATTGTAACAAACTTTGAAACGGCTGAAGTTCCGGCACAGGTAAGCCGGGATTCGGTTTTCCGCTTCGTGGAAAAAGAACTTACATCGGTGGTTGATTACCTTCCCGCAGGTGTGGCTTATGGGCGGTTTACTCAAAATGTGGCTTATACCCTTTTAGCACGATTATATCTGAATGCAGGCGTATATACAGGAACAGCACGTTGGAAGGATTGTCAGACTGCTTGTGAAAAGGTTAAAGGTTTCAGTCTGAACGCCAATTATTTCGACAACTTTGCTACGGATAACGATCAGAAAGCAGATGAAATTATTTTTGCCATTCCGTATGACCACAAGCAAAATACGGTTGGTAATTACCTCGCATCATTGACTTTTCACTATAATCAGAAATACGCGTTTTCGGTCAATGGAACCTATGCAACTTGTGTTAATGGTATTTGTGCCAAACCACCTGTTTATGCCACTTTCGATGCAAATGATACCCGTAGAAAATCGTTGATGGTTGGCGATCAGATTAGTTTAGCTACAGGAGAAGTAATTATGATGGATAATGGTAGTCCGCTGAGCTATACCGTTGATATTGCCGATTATACAAAAGCACTTCAAAATGAAGGTGCCCGCTTGAATAAATACCAATGGCGGGCTGATGATAAATGGGAACGTGACAACGACTGGGTACTGATGCGTTATGCCGAAGTATTGATGATGAAAGCCGAAGCTAATTACCGTCAGGGTTTTACAACTACAGCTCTTGGATTAGTGAATCAGTTACGCAAAAGAGCAGGTTTGGGTGACATTTCTACACTCGATGATGCATCTCTGGAAACAGAATGGCTGCACGAATTTATCTTTGAAGGACTTCGCCGAAATACCAATATTCGTTTTGGAACTTTCTTTAATGCGGGTTGGAACAAAGCTGTGACACCTGCTTATCGCGGAGTTTTCCCAATTCCTCAAAACGTGCTTGATTTAAATAAAAACCTTACTCAAAATCAGGGATATTAATTATGAAAAAGTCAGTTTTCAACATCTTATGTGGTATCTGTGTCATCCTTATGACCGCTTGTAACCCTACTGAGCCCACTTATACTGTAACGACCCTTAGTCCGGTAGCGGTTAGTAAAAGTAATTCCATGAAAGTATACGTTCATTATATGCCCTGGTTCGAAAACAAGGCAAGCAATGGCGGTACCTGGGGCGTTCACTGGAAAATGAGTAAATGCAACCCCGACAGCATCGATGCAAATGGTCGCCGACAAATAGCATCACATTATTATCCGCTTGTTGGACCGTATGCTTCCAGCGATCCTGATTTAGTTGAATATCATCTGCTTTTGATGAAATATGCCGGAATCGATGGAATTCTGATCGACTGGTATGGTTCTTATAATATCAACGACACCTATAAACTTACCCGCAATTCCAATGCAATCATTGATGCTTGCAAAAAAGTAGGACTTGAGTTTGCCATTATTTACGAAGACCGAACCATTCCGAATGTGATGATTAATACCGGATCAAAAGATACAGTTGAATTGGCTGTAACTGACATGGCGTATATTATGAACAGCTACATGACCAAAAGCAATTACATCAAAGTAAATAATGCTCCGTTGCTGGGTGTGTTTGGTCCCGATTTCATAAATAAACCGTCACAATGGACATCGCTGTTGGGAATTTATCCTACCAAACCATACTTTATGATACCTTATGGCAGGGATGTACCGGGCAATAATTACAATTATTTCTATCCAAAAGTAGGATCATCAAACTGTAGTGCAGTATTTATGTGGCCGTGGGGAGCGTGGGGTCCTTGGGGTGCTACCGACGATAAAAATGACCATGGACTTGATATTACCCATTCGCGCGCTATTTACGATGATTTAGCAGCCAAAAATATACCTGCATTTGCCGGAGCATGGCCGGGATTCCACTCCTATTATTATCAGGGCGATGGCAAAGACAGTTTGTTCTTTGTTGACTATCGAAAAGGCGAACTCTGGAATGATATGCTTGCCGAAGCCAAAAAGAGAAATATGCCTCAAATTCAGCTAATTACATGGAATGATTTTGGTGAAGGAACCATGATTGAACCCACACAGGAGTTTGGTTATTCTTTCCTGACATCACTTCAAACGGCTTTTGGAGTTGCTACTAATCAAACCCAGTTAGAGACTATAAAACGAATGTATGATTTGCGAAAGAAATATAAACTGGACTCTTACAAACAAGCCCAACTGACTCAGGCATTTTATTACATGGCATCCATGCAGGATCAAAAAACCACTGATTTACTCAAAGAAATTGATAACTAATAAACACTCGTACCGTATGAAAAAGTTAACATACAGAAGGCTAACTATGGTCTTTTTGCTGGGGTTCATTTCATTTTTTGCTGTAAAAGCCGATGTAACTTCACCCGATGGTACCATTCGTGTATCGATTGGTTTAGAAAATGGAAAAACATATTACAAGGTGTTTAAATCAGGTAATTGTATCATTGAAAAATCATTTTTGGGATTTGTTCTGAAGAATAACGATAATTTCAGTACTAATTTTAAATTGTTGTCAGCGACTAATAGAAAGGTGGATGAACAATGGGCAGAGCCCTGGGGCGAAGATAGTACAGTGCGCAATAACTTCAACGAAACCACTTTACATTTGGGTGAAACGACTGCTAAAAACCGCAAACTCGATATTATTTTCAGGGTTTTCAACGATGGCCTTGGTTTCCGTTACGTTTTCCCCAAACAGGAAAACCTGAAGGATTTTGTCATTATGGATGAACTTACCGAGTTTGCTCTCACGGGACAGCCTCAGGCCTGGTCAATTCCATCCAATCACACCAACTTTTTTGAAAATCTATATCAAAAAGCACCGGTTTCAAAAATGGATACAGCCTGTACGCCATTGACTATAGAAATGAGCAACGGCTTGTATCTGGCCATTCACGAAGCCAATCTGACCGATTATGCCGGACTGAATCTAGCTACAACGAAAGGTTCGAACACCCTGAAAGCAGATTTAACCCCCTGGTCGACTGGAGAGAAAGTGTTTGCCCAAACGCCGTTTCAAAGTCCTTGGAGAACCATTATTATTGCGTCTAAACCGGGCGACTTAATTCTCTCAAGAATAATGCTTAACCTGAATGAGCCCTGTAAATTTAAAGATACCTCCTGGATTGAACCCGGAAGATACATTGGCATCTGGTGGGGCATGCATCTTACCAACTATAGCTGGGGGCAAGGTCCAAAACATGGTGCAAATACTGAAAACACATTGAGATATATTGATTTTGCTGCCAAACACGGATTTTCGGGTGTGCTGGTCGAAGGATGGAATGAGGGTTGGGATGGCGACTGGACAAAAAACGGAAACTTATTCAATTTCAGCAAACCTTATCCCGATTTTGATATTCAGAAAATTGCGGATTATGCTGCCAAAAAGCACGTCAGAATCATCGGACATCACGAAACCGGAGGTGCAGCTAAAAATTATGAAAACCAGTTGGATGATGCCTATAAATTCTGCAATAAATACGGAATCAGTACGGTAAAAACCGGCTATGTAAATCCTTTGCTTGACAATAAGGAACTGCACAGTTGCCAATATTCAGTTCGGCATTACCGCAAAGTCATTGAAACAGCTGCCCGTTATCATGTTTCAATAGACAATCACGAACCCATGACACCAACCGGCCTGCAACGAACTTATCCGAATTTACTTTCGCAGGAAGGTGTGCGTGGTCAGGAGTATGATGCCTGGTCGCCCGACGGTGGTAATCCTCCGCGTCATACTACTATTATCCCGTTCACCCGTGGCTTGGCAGGACCGATGGATTTTACCCCCGGAACATTCAATTTCTCGAACCCGGCTAAGCCCGGAACGCATGTTCAAACCACGCTGGCAAAACAGTTGGCATTGGCAGTAGTTCTTTACAGCCCGATTCAAATGGCTTCCGATATGATTGAAAACTACGAAAATAATCCGGCTTTTGAATTTATCACGTCCTGTCCTACTAACTGGGCAAAAACGGTAGTACCTGAAGCAAAAATAGGCGATTATACTATTATTGCGCGTAAAGACCGCAAAAGTGATAACTGGTTTGTTGGAAGTATAACCAACGAAAATGCCCGTGAACTCACACTCAATCTGTCGTTTCTTGACAAAGGAGCGAAATACAAAGCTAAAATTTTCAAAGATGGGAAAGGTGCTGATTATAAAAATAATCCCTATCCTGTTATAATTGAAACGATTGAAGTGACTTCAGAATCAATATTATCATTGGATTTGTCACCGGGAGGTGGCGCTGCAATCATGATTTCTAAAGTTTAGATTGGTTTTATTTGGTTGTAAGCCGCTGCTGGAATTTAGTTCTGGCAGCGGTTTTTTTATGAAGATTAAAATGCCGTTAGACAAGAATAGCTTAATTCTACAGAATTTAAATCGAGATTAAAAACAGTAGATATAAAAAATAACTTTGGGTCTATTTTTTATGTTCAGTTAATATGAAAGTGAAACGCTGATTCGAACTGTTGCCATTGAATTTGGAGCATTCGATTCCAGCGAAAATACTTTGCCCTTCAAAGTTTCAGGTATAGATAAGATCTCTGGAGCGAGCTAACTCTTTCACAACAAATCGAATAGATGAAAATGTAAATTACGTTAAGACAATAAATTTATATTCAACTATATCGACAATTGAAATTGTATAAATATTTATAATAATGGCAGATATAATAATATACTGACAGGGCCAAATTATAAAAAACACCTGATTAGTGACTTTTTAAGGTTAAAATATATCATAATGACAGAATGCCGACAAATTCACAAAATATAATAAGCAATTTGTAAACAAATAAGTTTAAAAGAATAACATAATGATTATTAGACTTTGTAAATAATTTATATATTTGCAAAATAATTTCATAAAAATGTATTTTATGGAATCAAATTGTTTTCAGTATTTGCTTTTTATAGTAAATTAACACATTATGAGAAAAGAAATTAAATTACTCGTTTTATTCTCCACTATTGTTTCATTTACACTGGCTCAAAATGCCAGTTTTGGTTGGTTTTTAAGTGGAGGTGGTTCTATCGGTTCTGACCGTGCAGCTGATATTGTGACCGATGCAAGTGGCAATATATTTATGGCTAACACTTTTTTATTACAGGCTGATTTTAACGGAAGGACTTTTAATGGCGCAGCTAAGGGAAGTGGTGCAAGTTATGACAACAGCCTGTTAATAAACAAATTAAATCCGGCAAAAACTACTTTATGGAGTATTTACTCGAATGTAGGAGCAGTTAGTCCTGTGGCTTTAGCTACAACCCCATCGGGCGACTTAATTGTAACCGGGAATATGCGTGCAATAGTTAATACAGCTGGACAAACCACTACAGCAAATCTCATTGATGCCGCAGGTACTGTTACTACGTTTAGCGGCTTAGGTAGTGCTACGGCCAATGTTCAATCTTTTGTCGCTAAGTTTAATTCCAATGGGGTTATTCAGTGGGTAAAAGAATTTAATTCTGATGCTTCAAAGTTAAGTTCTGTGCTGACAGATGCTTTAACATGTGATGCAGATGGGAATATATATTTGACAGGAAATTTTGTTTCTACAGTTATTCTACCGGGCAGTTCTCCTGTCACCCTGACCTCAACGAATACTACTAAAGCCGCTTTTATAGCTAAACTGGATGGAACTTCTGGTAATGTACTCTGGAATAAATCTTCATCAGGTGCAATCCTTTCCGAAATCCTTCCTGCACTGACTTATGGTGACGATGGTTATATTTATGCTGCCGGCAATTTTCAAAATAAAGCAACACCCATACCAGCAACTCAGCAAATAACAATTGGGGGTATAAGTTTCTTACCCAGTTTGGGAGCTGATTTGACTTTGATTAAATTGTCTACCGATGGTACTGTGCAATATATTCAGGAAAGGCCCAGTGTGTATGTTTCAACAATAAAAAGTGTTCGGGTAAAAGATATTGCTGTAAAAAACAGCAAAGCATTTGTATCCGGATCATTTAATGGTAATGATGGTGGAATACAATTTGCCGGTGGGGCTTTAACATCTACTTCTGCTTCGCTAAATGGTTTTATTGCTGCCTTTAATACTTCTGATGGAAGCGATAGTTGGCAAAAAGTAATTACATCGCCTTCTATTGTGGAAGTTTACGGATTAGCTATTGGCTATGATGGAAATTTATTTGGTTTTGGAAATCACTACAATAAATTGGGGACTAATCCTGCAGGAGATGTTGATTTTGGAAATGCTAAGTTATTAACTGATGCTACAAATAATCTGGGTGATATATTTCTGGCCTCATTCAATACCGGCAGTGGTGTGACTCAGGAAGTACATTTGGTAGGCAAAGGCACAGGTTCAGAAACCGGAAATAGTATTTGTAGTTATGCTAATAATCTTTATATGATTGGTAGCTACAACTCTGTTCCTTTAACTTTTGAGAATACGAACACTACAGCGACTTTCGGAGCATTTGACTTCTATTTAGTGAATTATTTTGATATAAATCCAAATACTGGCATAGACGGAAAAAATGCTGATAAAAAACCGTTTGGTTTTGTCGACGATACAAATCGTAGCATTATTGTAAATTGTGCTGAACAAGTCACTTCGGTGATTTTACAGGATTTAACGGGTAAGACAGTTAAACCGACAATAAATATTGGTAGCATGCTGAATATCAATACACAAGGAATTGTGTCAGGTATTTATCTGTTGAAGATGACATGCTCAAATGGTAATGTTACTACTCAAAGACTGTTAATCAAATAACATTTTTTTTTAATTCATGCATGACAAAATTCTGAATTTTGCTCGAAAAACCTAACAAAAAAAGGATTTTACAATTTCATCGATAAATTCATTGGATTAATACTGCAAACGTTTGCACATTTTTTCAATTAATTAATGCTTAGTTCTTTTTCAATTGAGTTTCCAATTCATTAATTTTAAGCCAAATTGTTAATTGACTACATATTACGGTTCTTTTTCTACTGTAATTGGATGCTGAATGTTGCAATTTCTGAACAGATTTACCTTCAGAATAAAACTATATAATTGATTGCTAATATATACTACTGTACATACTCATTTCTAAAAAGGAAAAATTATGAAAAAGACTTTTACATTAATAGTTGTAATTTTTGCAATCGCATTTTCTACACAAGCTCAAAATGCAAAATTTAGCTGGGGTTTAGAGGGAGGAGGTATAGATGCCGACTACCCGAAAGATATAGTAACCGATTTGAATGCTAATATTTTTACAGCCTGCACCTTTAGTCAATCGCTAACTTTTAATGGAGTAACCCTAACCGGATCTGAAAAACCTACAGGTGCTACAAACTACTCGCAAAACCTATTTATCAATAAATTAAGTCCAACAAAAACTAATTTATGGAATATTTATTCTAATGTTGGAGTTGTTAGCCCAACCGCCATGACTACAACACCCTCCGGCGATTTAATTGTTACGGGAACCATATTTGCCGTAAATTTAGCATCAACAACCAATGCCAATATAATTGACGCTGCCGGAACAGTAACTACTTTTAGCGGATTGTATAAATATTCCAGTGATGCACAATCATTTGTAGCTAAATTCAATTCAGAAGGGTTAATTCAATGGGCAAAAGAAATCAATTCCGGCAAATTAAAGCTAAAAGGCGGCGTTGCAACGAACTCTATTACTTGTGATGCCTTAGGTGATATATATTTAACCGGAAATTTCCCCACTTGTCTCATGTTGCCCGGTAGCAATGATTCTATTACTTCTACAAATTCCGGAACGTCAACAAAAGCAGCTTTTATTGCCAAACTAAATGGAACTACAGGCAATACGATTTGGAGAAAGACATCTTCGGGTGGTATTATTTCAGAGGTTTTAAATGCCATAACTTGTGGCGATGACGGCTATATTTATGCGGCGGGTGCATTCAAAAATGCGACAATACCGGTACTTGTAACTATTGGAAACAAAAGCTTTACACCAGGTAGTGGTAGTGATTTGACCTTGCTGAAATTAGATACCGATGGAAATTTATCCTATATTCAAACTCGTACCAATGTGACAGAAACCCGTGTAAAAGATATTATTGTAAAAAATGGAATTATTTGTTTAGCTGCTTCAATAAAAGGGGATAATATAGGTGTTACTTTCTCGGACGGACAGTTAATTACTACTAATTCGACCTATAATGCAATAGTAGCCGGATTTAATGCAGCAGATGGCAGTGATATTTGGCACAAGGCGGTAATGGCACCGGGCATTTCTGAAACTTTAGGATTAGCCTACAGTATTGATAACCGATTGTATTCATTTGGTTACCATTCTAATAAAAATGGAAGCAATCCTGCAGCAGATGTTGTTTTTGGAGATGGATTTAGCTTGCCTCCTCTTAGCTATGTAAGCGGATATGATGCATTTTTAGCTTCATACGATCCAATCAACGGAAAAACAAAAGAAGTACATTTAGTTGCCAGTGGAAGCGATATTGAAATGGCTTTTTCTCTTTGTTCATCAGGTAAGAATTTATATTTATTAGGTGAAAATAAATCTGCTTTAACTACTTTCGAAGATGGTTCTACAATTTCTACTACGGGTGGATTTGATTTCTTTTTGGCAAATTATGTGGTTACAGATCCTTCATCCGATATTAAATCAAATGAAATGTCAAAAATTCCGTTTGCCTATACTGATAATATTATTCGACATATAATTATTAAAAACGTTGACAATCTGAGTTCAATAACTCTATCGGATATTACAGGCAGAATCGTCAAAACATGGAGTGGAAATGCAATGATGAAAATCAGTACTGCAGGATTTGAATCAGGCATTTATATTTTGAGAATGATAACTTCAAATGCTGAAAACATCTCTCAACGATTATTTATCAAGTAATTTAGAATTCTGTCTGGAATAGCATACTCAACACCAAATTGAAGAATCCATTTAGCTATATATTGCCTCTTTTTATGCTGTTTACAACAAGTTTTGTATCAGCTCAAAATTGTTCAATGAAATGTGTTGTAAAAGATTTTATAACGCACGAAGCCGTTGACATGGCTAATGCAAGCATTATGGAATTGGCACAGGGAGCAATAACGGATGAAAAAGGCACTTGTGAAATCAAAAATATCAACAAAGGTGTATACCATCTTCGTATATCCTATTTAGGGTATGAAACCATTGATACACTGATTCAGGTAAATAAATCAACTTATTTAAACTTTTACATCACGAAAACTTCCTTATTATTGAAAGAAGTGAACGTGATGGCGCGCGAAAAGAAGCAATCAGCCACCACTTCAACCATTAAACTGGCTGCAATTGAGCATCTTCAACCTTCGAGTTTGACTGACATTCTACAAATGTTGCCGGGTGGCTTATTGTCGGATTCAAAATTAAATGTGGCCAATCAGGTTTCCATGCGTCAGGCGGGAAGCGATGTAAACACGGCTATGGGAACAGCTATAGTGGTGGATGGTGTGCCGATGTCGAACGATGGAAATATGCAATCGTTTTACGGAAGCAACAATGCTGCAGATGTTAGTTCGGCAAAAAGTTCGGTAAATAGTGGCGTTGACTTGCGTCAACTTTCCACCGACCATATCAATGAAGTGGAGGTAATCCGTGGAATTCCCTCCGTAAAATATGGTGATTTGACCAGTGGTGCCATTATTGTAAAATCAAAAAAAGGAGAAACGCCGCTCACACTTCGGGTAAAATCGGATCCATTGAATAAATTGGTTTATATCGGTAAAGGATATAAACTCCCCAAAAATGGAGGAACCCTGAATTTCGGTATCGATTATACTAAATTTGTAGCCGATCAACGCAGTCAATTCGACCAATACGAACGTATAACATCGAACCTAAGTTACGAAAAACTGATTAATAAGGTTTTTCTGTCAACTACTCAGGTGGCTTTTACCGGAACAATTGATCAGTTCATTTCCGATCCGGACATTATGAACAAAGAAGATGTGTATAAATCTGATTATAAGAGTTTTAAATTGAGTAATGCCGGTTCGTGGAATATAAATAAAGGAATGTTGTACAAACTGGAATATACACTTTCGGCTAATTATGCTCAAGATGTGTTGGATAGAACCAAAACGGTGACTCTTAATTCGCCCATGGGAATTTCGTTGGGCAATACAGAAGGAGAAGCTTTGGGAATATTTCTACCTTCTGAGTATTTATCGACTTATAAAGTTGATGGCAAACCCTTTAATTTTTATTCCCAGTTGACCAGCTATTTGCATCCACACATTGGCAAAACTTTTAATAATGTGTTGTTAGGGGCTGAATTTCGATTGGATAAGAATTTTGGCGATGGAAGTATCTATGATTTGACACGTCCACCATTCCCAACTCAAAGTTCTTCGAGTCGTCCCAGAGCACCCAAAGATATTCCTGCCCTGGAAAAGCTGACCGTTTTTGCAGAAGATAATTTTACGGCGAACATTGGAAAAAGCAAATTGGGAATTACTGCCGGATTACGGGGAACTTCACTGACCAATTTATCTCCTTTAAGTGCGATGTATAACAAATTTTATATCGAACCACGCTTAAATATTAACTTCCAGTTGCCTGTATTTCAGCTATTTGGTTCCCCATTTGAACTGGGTTTAAAAGGAGGAATTGGCGATCAGGTCAAATTCCCGACAGTTTTACAGTTATACCCCGAAAAATCATATTACGATATTCCGGAACTGAACTACTATTCAACGGCTAACCCCGACAATCGGTTGATTTATTTATCGACAATAATCAAGGACAGAACGAATTATGATTTAACACCGGCCCGAAATACCAAATATGAAGTCGGATTTGACATAAACTACAGAGGTTCTGTGCTCAATGTTACCCTATTTACCGAAAACGAAAATAACGGATTTGAACAACAATCGCTTTATACTCCGCAGAACTATAATTTATACGATACAAATTCATTTACCGGAACAGGAAAACCGACTGTAAGCGATTTTACGTATCAGCCAAAAGCAATGTTTCTGGCAAGTTCTGTGACCACAAATGGAGCGAAGGTAATTAAAAAAGGGATTGAATATCAGCTTTCTACAAAGAAAATACCTATAATTAATACTGAAATCGTGCTAAATGGTGCATGGTTTCAAACACAATACGATATCAGTCAACCGCGATACAAATATACAAGCATTGTGGTTGCAGGAGATTATTACCCTTATGTAGGTATTTTCAATGCAGGGAATGACAGTAAAGTGCAGGAGCAATTTAATACAACTTTGTTTTTAAATACCCATTTTTCAAAACAACGGCTGATGTTCTCCACCTCCATACAGGCTGTGTGGTACACTTCCTATCAAATGATTCAATATAGCGGGATTCCCGATTCGTATATTAATCTGAATGGCGTTGTATTGCCATTCACTGATACAGAAAAACAAAATCCGGCGTTCAAATCACTGATTGAAACTTTTTCGTCTGCATATTTTGATCCTGAACGCTCACCGGTTGCTATTGGTGTGAACCTGAAAGTGACCAAGGAAATAGGAAATAATATGAAATTCTCATTTTTTGTGAACAGAATATTGGATTACAACCCGAGTTATGTTTCCCGGTTTGGAATTACATCACAAAAGTTTGTAACACCATTTATGGGTGCCGAAATTCAATTGAAACTATAATCATCTGAATTATGAAAACAGTATTTTCTTTTAAAATAGCACTTTTGATGCTGATGACAACCATCTTTACAGCTTGTCAGTTACAGGAAGTTCCTTTTACAAAGGTACTTGTTAGTATTTCGTTGCCAGCTGATGCTCTACAGGGAGGAAAGAATGGATATACTGTAATTTTGACCAATATTGCAACCGGCCGAAAGCTGACAGACACCACTGATACAACAGGAGTGCTGAATTTAATCGCAGAGGAAGGTGTTTATAATGTGGAGGTAACCGGACAAAAAGACTTGAAAACAACTGTTACGGGCGGAACAGCGCAAGAGACCTACACACAGCATGCCGAAATACGCGGATTACTGGAGAAATCACTTGTAAAGGGTGAACAAGTAGCATTAAATGTAACTATGCAAATTGCCCAAAAGGGAAAAGGTTTTGTGATACAGGAGGTTTACTACAGCGGAAGTACCACGCCGGCTAATGGGCATTATTATCAGGATCAATACATCGAAATTTTCAATAATTCCGATTCAGTACTTTATGCTGGTGGACTTTCAGTAGTTGAGTCTAATCATTTAAGTTCAAGCTCTGTTATTGAATACACTAATTATCCGAATGATTTAATAGTGGGTGCAATCTATACCATTCCGGGTGATAGTACAAGTTATCCGGTTCAACCCGGGAAAAGCCTTGTTATTGCTTCGTTGGGAATCAATCATAAAACAGCCAATGCGAATTCGCCGGTTGATTTGTCAAAAGCTGATTTTGAGTGGTTCGATGCCGGAAATGACGTAGATGTGCCCGAAGTTCCCAATATGATTCGGAATTTCTGTTATTCAAACACTATTTGGGTATTGCATACCAGAGGTGCTCATGCTTATGCTATTTTCAAAGCACCAGGCAGTTATGCCGAATTTTTGAGTCAAAATGCCGTAAGCATACCTACTGCTTCCGGAACATCGGTACCAAGAATTAAAGTACCAATTTCATTAATACAAGATGCAGTGGAACTGGGACTTGGAGGGATAATAGGTTCTAAATCGTTACCATCTTCTATCGATGTAAGTTTTACCTATTGCGATGCGTCATATAGTGGAAAAAGCGTACGGCGGAAAGTATTGAAATGGGAGAATGGCAGGGCATATTTGCAGGATACCAATAATTCAGCAAAGGATTTTATCCCGAATGCAACACCAAAACCGTGGGAAGTAGAATAATTCATAATTAGAGCGTGAGAGTTCGATTTCAAATATTGTTTTTACTGTTTGCATTACCGCTTTTTGCCGGTAATCGGACTGACTCGGTGCGCTCTGAAGTAGCCCGTTGGGAATCGCCCTGGAGAGCATTTAATAACTCATTTGAATATAATCCCGCAGCAACTTATTCAGTTCCGGTAAAAAATATTACAAGCGTTGGAGCTTCCTGTACGGCTTCGAATGCTGATAATGGTATGTATTTAATTCAGGAGGGAAATGCTGCTTCGGCTCTGAATCTGCATACCGAAAGTTTTCAGGTCGACAAAAATTACCGGTTTTTTGGAAAAGCTTATTTTTTGACCGATCAAAAAAACAAGGTTGGTTGGCGCGATGCCGAAGATTTTGAACTGTTGTCGCCTTATCTGGTGGCCGATTCTATTGGTGGCACGTACAAACGGGAGTCTTATTTTCTGAGCGGTGGAGCTTCTGTTCGTTCCCGAAATATGGAATGGGGAATTCGGGCATCGTATCAGGGTGGAGTATCCTACCGGCAAGTTGATCCACGACCAAGAAATACAGTTTCGGTAATTCGCATTAATCCGGGTATTAACTACAAAATGGGCAACTGGAATGTGGGTTGGTTTGCCGAATATGAGCGTTATCGTCAAAATGTGGATATTCAGGTGGAAAAAGAAGGGAGAAAAATTTATTTTTACTTGCTGCAGGGTTTTGGCATTTATAATCGTCAGTTTTCGGGAATGGGCGATACCTTTAGTCGCATTTATAAAGGAAATCAGTATTCCAGCGGACTTCATTTTATTTACGACGACAAACAGCAATCGACAAGTGGATTAGTTTCACTGAACAATAATATTATTCAGGTTGTTGAAAATAGTAATCGGATTCCATATCGGATTTCGGATAATAAAATATCGCTTGAACTGACTCACGAACGGGGTTTATTTGGTCGTACGCTGTTTTTCAAAGCTCTGTATAATTTGCAGCAAACGATTGGGAATGAGACTCAATATACGCCTGTAACCATAAATACTACGTTAGTTGAGTGGCAATTTGCAACTCAAAGTGACCGCTATCAGCAATTTAATCAAAATATCCATTTTTCAGCCTTACTGGCCGATAAAAAACTGAATCAACTTTCGGTTTGGGAGCAAGTGGATATCCATTGGCTCGATTCCCGACAAAATTATTATTATCCTGATTATCAAATGAATATTCAGGATATTTCGGGCAGTGGAACAGTTGGAATAAATTATCCACTAAAGAAATCAACCTTAGTTGGTAGCCTGAAAGCAGGTTATAAAAAGAATTTATCTTCATCCTTGTTTCAGGAAGAAAATAATGAGATTACAACTCAGTTAATAATTCCGGATTATGATTTTCGACGGTTGAATATGGCATTCTATCAATTAAATATGGCATATCGCTTCCCTGTTTTTAAGAGTTTGCTTGCGAATATTTCGGTAGATGGTGGTTTTCAGACAGCCGGAACTAAAATCGCATTTTCAACCGATATTTGTTTTGCTTTGAATTTTTAATTTGCATAAAATAATAGAAAAAATGAAGTATTTTAAAAGAATTAGCCTGTTGGTATTTGTTTTCGCTTCTTTTGCAACTGTAAAGGCCGACGAAGGAATGTGGACCATTTCGAATTTGAACAGTGCGTTGGTGCAGAAAATGAAAAGCAGTGGTTTACAACTTTCAGCTGATCAGATTTACAGTGAAAGTAAAACCAGCACGAAGGATGCCGTTATGATGTTCGACAATGGTTGCTCGGGTGAGCTCGTTTCGGCCAATGGTTTACTTTTCACAAACCACCATTGCGGAAGAGACAAAATACAAAAAGTTAGTACCGACGAACATAACTATATCCGCGACGGATTCTGGGCAAGTTCACCTGCCGAAGAAATTCCGATTAAAGGGCTGAATGTCAAATTTTTGGTAAAAACGATTGATGTTACTCAACAGGCAATAGAATTGCTGAAAACCAAAATGATACGAAAAGCTTCATTTGAAATTGAAAAACAATACAACGATTCTGTGTTGGGTTATGTGGCCAGCATGGACGGTTATAGCACCGGTCAGTATTTTGTTTCGGTATATCAGGTTTTCAACGATGTTCGATTGGTGGGTGTTCCGCCCGAAAGCATTGGAAATTTTGGTGGCGAAACCGATAATTTTGAATGGCCACGCCAGTCGGCCGATTTTTCGGTATTCCGTGTGTATGCCAATGTCAATAATTTACCAACAACGGGTTACAGCGCTGAAAATAAGCCCTTTGAACCAAAAACATTTTTACCGATTTCATTGTCAGGCATTAAAGAAAATGATTTTGCCATGACCATTGGATTTCCGTGGATGTCACAACGATACATAAGTTCGTATGATTTGAAAGAAGAACTTGAATCGAAAGATAAAGCTACCGCAATAACCAAAGGAAAGTATATTGAAGTGCTTAAAAGGGAAATGGATATGGACGAAGCAGTTCGGTTAAAATACTCCAGTAAAAACTTTTCTGCCGGAAATAGCAGTAAACTGGCACTTGGCACGATTAAACTGGTGAATTTGAGTACAGCTATGGAAAACAAAGTGAAAGCTGAGAACGAATTTCAAACCTGGGTAAAAGCTGATACAGCCCGAACCCGAAAATATGGAAAATGCCTCGCAGTATTGCAAAAAAGTCATGAACAACAACGCCATCCGAAATATGCACATGCAGTTATATCCGGAGCATTGTTCGAAGATGGTAGTCTTTTAGGTATTCGTGCCCGCAATATTGTGGATTTGTTGGAGAAGAAAGATGAAGCTAAACTGGCAAAAGCCATTGACACTTACAAAAAATGGTACGCATCGTTTTCAAAAAGTTATAATCCGGCTACGGATAAAATGGTTACACGGGCGATGATAAAATTGGTTAAGAATGAGATAAAACCGGAATTTTTGCCTACTTTTTATTCCATTATTGAAAAGGAATATCAGGGAAATGTCGACAATTATGTAAATGATATTTACAGCAAATCCTTTTTGACTTCAGCTGCCGGAATTGAAGAATATTTAAAGAAGCCCGATTTGTCAATTAAGAATGACCCTTTATTCATTTTTGGAACTTCGGTATATGAAAAACTGATTGATTTGAAAAAAATCACCTCCGATCCCGGGGTAGAAATACGCACTGCCAAAAAGTTATATGAAAAAGGAGTTCGCGAAAAGGAAGCCGGTTTGTTGCGCTATCCCGAAGCAAATTTCACTATGCGCCTGACTTATGGCAAAGTAAGCGGAGCAAATCCACGCGATGGTTTATGCTACAAAAGCCAGTCGACACTCACAGGGGTAATTGAAAAGGAAGATACAACAAATTATGAATTTTTGGTTTCGTCAAAACTAAAAGACTTGTATTATAAAAAAGACTTCGGTCGATATGGAGAAAAAGGCCAGATGTACACTTGTTTCCTTACAAATACAGATATTACCGGTGGAAATTCAGGTAGTCCGGTGATGAATGGCAAAGGAGAATTGATTGGAATTGCATTTGATGGTAACTGGGAATCGCTGGCAAGTAGCATCATTTACGAACCTGAAAAGAACAGGGCTGTCAACGTTGATATCCGCTATGTTTTGTTCGTTATCGACAAATTTGCGGGTTCAAATTATATACTGAAAGATTTGAAAATTAAATAATTACCAATATTACTAACATTTAAAAATTAAAAAGATGAAAAAACAATTTATGGCGTTGCTCATTCTGTTTGCAGCAACAAATTTCCTATCGCTTACTAAAGCAGCTACTCCGGCTGACAATGACAAAGTGTATACAGTTGAAGAAATTATTGAAAAAGCACCTACCCTGGTGGGTCAAACTGTAACGGTAAAAGGTCTGGTATCGCATATTTGTGACAAAACCGGTCGGAAATTATTCTTTGCAACCGCCGATGGTACTAAATCATTTCGTTTTAATGCCGGAGATAAAATTGATGTGTTCGACGAAAATGCTATCGATAGCACTGTAATTGCAACAGCTGTAATCGTTGAACAAAAAGTAACCATGGAAAGCCTGGACAAACAAGAAGCAGCAGCTATTGCAGCGGCTGAAAAAGCGGCAAAAGCGGCAAAAGTAAAGAAACCTGTTGCTGCCGATCATTGTACTTCTGAAGCAAAAGCAAACGGTGAAAGCACTACAGCAACTCCCTTACAAAACATTCAGACACTGAAAGCCAAATTGAATAAGCAAATTGCTGAAGGTAAAAACAATTACCTTTCGTTCTACAATGGAGCAAAATGTAACGAATATAAAATCGTTAAGAAATAATATCCCATAAAAATAAGATACCTTAAAGGCGAAATAGGCAAAAATTACAAGTTATGTCTATTTCGACCCATGGGTAATCATAAAAAAACATCAGACGATGAAGCTGATTGATTTCAGCTTCATCGTATAATCAATTCATTATTAAAAAGATAAGAACATGAAATTAATCAAATTCATAATCATTTTTTGCTTTGGAATTTCTATCACAGGGATAGCACAAGACTATAATCTGAGTGATAAACTTTCAATTGATAAGAGTATTAGAGTCGGTAAATTACCGAATGGGCTAACTTATTATCTACGAAAGAACAATTTGCCGAAAGACCGTGTTGAAATGCGTTTAGCAATCAATGCTGGATCAATTCTTGAAGATGAAGATCAGCGTGGGTTGGCACATTTCACTGAACACATGTGTTTTAACGGAACAAAGCATTTTGATAAAAATGAATTGATTAGTTATCTACAATCGGTAGGGATTAAATTTGGAAAAGATTTGAATGCCTATACCAGTTTTAATGAAACAGTTTATCGGCTTTTAGTGCCAACCGAAAAAGACGAAGTGGTTGATAAAGCTTTTTTAGTGCTCGAAGATTGGGCTCATAATGTATCTTTCGACCCCAAAGAAATTGAAAATGAGCGCGGAGTGATTACTGAGGAATGGCGTATTGGACGCGGTGCAAACCAACGCTTACAGGATAAATATTATCCGGTAATATTTCATAACTCACAATATGCACAGCGTTTACCTATTGGAAAAAAGGAAATAATTGATACTTTCAAGCCCGAAACCATTCGCCGTTATTATGCTGACTGGTATCGGCCTGATTTAATGGCTGTGATTGTAGTTGGTGATATTGATGTTGACAAGTACGAACAAAAGATTAAGGACCACTTTAATACAATTCCAATTCGAACCACAGAGCGTCCCCGCCCAACTTTTGATGTGCCGGATCATGCTTCCACGCTTTACTCCATCAGCACCGACAAGGAAGCAACACAAACTCAAATCATGTTTTATGCCAAAACCGGTCATACCGACGAATCTACACTGGCTGATTATCGGGGATTTATTGTTGAACAGCTCTATCATTTAATTTTAAACGAACGTTTTGGAGAACTTGGTCGTTCGGCTAATCCGCCTTATATTTCGGCAAAAGCAGGTTATCAGGCTATCGCCAGAAACAAAGATGCATTTAGTGTAACTGCCCGGGTGAGTCCGGATGGGGTTGAAAAAGGCTTAAAAGCTATGTTAGAAGAAGTAGAACGGGTTAAGCGATTTGGATTTACCGAATCGGAACTGGAACGTGCAAAGAAGGGGATTTTGAATAAATACGACCATGTGTATAACGAACGGGAAAAATCTGAATCCGATGGATATGCTTCTGAACTTGTACGAAATTTCCTGAATAAGGAACCTATTCCGGGTGTTCCTTTCGAATATGAATTTACTAAAAACCAACTGCCATCGATTAAACTAAAAGATGTAAACAGTTTTGATAATGCATTTCTGACCGATTCAAACCGTGTTATTGTCGTTACAGGTCCGGAAAAAGAAGGAATTAAAATGCCAACTGAAGACAACCTGCGTGCGATTGTTAATCAGATCCCTACAACTGAATTGATTGCAAAAGAAGATAAAACAATTGCCTTTGAGTGGCCTGGTCAGAAGCCGGTTGCCGGAAGCATCGTGAAGGAAGAAAAAAACGAATCAATAAATCTGACAACTCTCACCTTGTCGAATGGTGCAAAAGTGTTGCTTAAACCTACTGATTTCAAAAACAACGAAATTCAGTTTATAGCCTACAGTAAAGGTGGTCATAGTTTGTGCGCTGATGCTGATTTCTTTTCAGCCATATATTCTTCGGCACTTGTTAGCGAAAGTGGTATAGCCAATTTGTCGAAAAGCGATAAAGTGAAAGCTTTTATTGGAAGAGAAGTAGGGGTATCTCCATTTTTAAATGCTACCAGCGAGGGTCTTAGCGGAAAAACAAATCCCAAAGATTTAGAGACTTTTCTTCAATTGACGAATCTTTATTTTACTCAAGCCAAAATTGACAGTACAGTCTTTAAAACCTTTATCAAAAAGACGAAATCAGGATTGTCTACCTTGAAGCTGAATCCTCAGAAATACTTCGAAGATC
This sequence comes from Paludibacter sp., assembly GCA_037144275.1. Lineage (GTDB taxonomy): Bacteria > Bacteroidota > Bacteroidia > Bacteroidales > Paludibacteraceae > Paludibacter. The sequence goes on from JBAWXD010000005.1 coordinate 26,424, forward strand.
AGGTTTCACGTACCTTATCGAGTAATAATCCACGAGGTGGTGGTTTCCCAGAAACGGCCGATTTGGATAAAGTAGATATACAAAAATCGCTTGATATTTTCCATCAACGTTTTGCTAATGCAGCTGATTTTGTTTTTGTGATAGTAGGTTCATTTGAAGTAGAAAAAATCAAAGCACTTTTGCAAACTTATATTGCCAGTTTGCCTGCCACTTCCGAACGCGAAAAATCAAAAGATCTGGGCATTCGTCCTCCAAAAGGGAAAGTAGAGAAAGTTTTCTATAAAGGAACAGATTCAAAAAGCAATGTGAACCTGACTTTTAGCAATGCCATTAAGTTTAGCCCGAAAGATGAATATCTGCTTAAGTCGCTGAATGATGCACTGACGATTAAGTTTACGGAGAATCTGAGAGAGAAAAAAAGCGGCGTTTATGGAGTTCGGTCGAGTGGACGGTTTGTGCATAATCCCTACGAGAATTATGTTGAACAAATCACTTTTCAATGTGCTCCCGAAAATGTGGAAACCCTTATTGCTGCTGCATTGGACGAAATAGAGAAAGTGAAAGGGGGTGGTGTGGAAGCTAACGATTTGACAAAAGTGAAACTCGCACAGAAGAATGAACTGGAAATAAATTTAAAAAATAATTCGTATTGGGTAAATAAACTGACAATCAATACAGCAAATGGGATAAAAACGACGGATGGAAAAGATGAAATCAAGCAAATTGAGCAATTGTCATCCAATGATTTACAACAATTTGCAAAGAAGATTTTTGGAACAAATTATGCCCGTTTAGTGTTATATCCAGAGAGTAAAAAGTAACATAATTAACGATTAAGAGTTTTAGTATGAAGTTTAATGCAATTTTATTACTACTGGTACTATTTGCCGGTGGAGTTTTTGGACAGGAAAATGAAGAAAATGTGCCAAAAGAAAAGAGGAAGCCTCCTGTTTTTCATGAAGTTTCCAATAAGGATGTGGTTACCAGTGTTTTTTCGGATGCTGTAAAAGTGGATAAGGTGAATGATTATTGGTATTGTATCTTAAATAATGATGGCAAGCCCTTAGGCTTTGCGATGTCCAGCGTTCCGTTTTGTAAAAATGTGAAAGGATATAATGACTTAACCCCTGTAATGATTATTACCGATAAAAACTGGGTCATCCAAAAAGTAGCCTTGTTATCAAATTGGGAAACATTGAGTTATATTCGAAAATTGACTAAAAAGGGTTTTTTCGATTTGTGGGTAGGTAAAACATTGAAAGAGGCAAAATCGGTAAAACCGGATGGTTTTACCGGTGCAACGCTTACTGTAGTGGCTGTAACGAAGAATGTGGATTTTATGCTGAGTAAAGGAGCTAGCAAATTACCTAAAAATAAATAATTCAACAACCTTTTGAAATTATTACTATATTTGTACTAGCTTAAATTCTGAAATAAATATCAAATCATAAAAAATTAATCAATTATTCATTTAAAATTATCAGGTTATGAGAAAAATTACTTTTTTATTCGTTGCCATTCTTATGGCAATTTCGTTTGCTACCGCTGCAACGGGTTGGTATAACGATTTTCTGACCGTAAAAGTAAACGGAGTAGAAACAGCTAACAATTATTACATTGGTGGTGATCCTTCAACCGGTGCAACGGCATTTCAGGGAAAAGCTTTTGGAACAGTATCAAGTTTGGAATTGTCTAATATTGACATGAAATACTGGAGCGATACTCAAGATCGTACCGGTGGTTCATTGTTCTATAAAATCACAGCTGAAGATGGTATCACCAATGTTGTTGCTCCTTATGAAATAATTTGGGCACATGCATCTATCGGCGGAAATGATTACCAGGGAACAAAACCAGCGGCTGCAGTAGGAAGTTTAAATTTTTTAAAGGGGTTACCAACCGGAAATTATCAACTTCATATTTGGGCAAAAAGTTGGGGTAGTAACCAGGGAGATAGTTGGTTATCGAATAACAGTGCAAACTATGTAGCAACGTTTTCTGTAAATCGTCCAGTTACAGTATCTGGCACATTAAGCCCTACTGATAACACCTATGCAACTCTTAAAGCAGCCATCGATTCTATCAATGCACATTCAGATTATGCTAATAAAGATATAGAAATTAAAATTTCAGGAAACACAACCGAGACTGCTTCAGTTGTCCTTAACCAGCCTACAACAGCAAGTTGGAATTCGTTGACTATTTATCCAACAAGTACAAATGTTACTATAGCCGGAAATTTCATTGGTACTCTTCTTGATCTCAATGGTGCTGATAAAGTAAATATTACCGGAAAACTTAATAAAACCGGGGCTGGAAAAAACCTGACTATCTCTCAATCTGAATCAACTGACAATACATCGAGGACAATCCGATTTATAAACGATGCAGTAAGTGACACCATTCAATATTGTACAGTAACAGGTAAATGTCCATCAACTGGTGCAGGTGTGATTTTCTTTTCAACCACAACATTAACAGCTGGTAATAATAACAACACCATAAAATATTGCGATATAAATGCGGCAGGTGCTGCTGTAGGTGTTGGTTCGGTAGGTTCAGCCATAATACTTAATAACGGTAACAGTTTGTTAAATAACAACATTTATGATTTTTATTTAAGTAATACTTCTACAAGCATAACTTACGGTATAAACATTGGAGCAAATAATAATAGCTGGACTATTTCGGGTAATAGTATATATCAAACGGCTTCAAAAGCTTATTCGGCAACAGCTACTTATGTTTATGGTATTTATATTATCTCAGGAAATAGTAATGTAATTGAAAACAATTATATTGGTGGGTCGGCTCCAAATGCTGGTGGTACTCCATGGACTACATCGGGTGGACAAATCAGGCCTTATGCAATGTACACACAGGTGGGGACTACTACTGCTACAAGCATACAAGGTAACGTTATTACAAATTTTGATATTACGACTGATTATGCAGGTAATGCTAATGTCTTTATTGGACATTGGCATCAAGTTGGTGCGGTAAACGTAGGTACTGTAACCGGAAATACAATTGGTTCAACCTCAGCAACTGGTGCAATTAAAGTAAAATTTACTGGAGCAGCAGCAGGTACAGCAGTTTTAGGAATGAATATCTTTACAGGAGCTGGTGTGTCAATGGTTTTTTCCAATAATAAAATTGGTGGAATTATTGCTGATTTTAATAATACTGTGAACAGAGGTCATGTTTATGGCGTGGTTTCAGCAGGAGCTGGAGCTTTGACCTTCACAAATAATACTATAGGAAGCACAACAGTTGCTAACAGTATTGAACATAAGGGTTCTACTTATACCGGTGGAGCATTTAATTTACGTGGCTTATCTCTCGGAAATGCAGGTGCAGCAACTATTACAGGGAATACAATTGCAAATTTGACTAACTCATCTACAGGAACAAGTACTACCAATGGGATTTATGAAAATGGAGCAGGAGTAAATACCATTAGTTCAAATACTGTTAGAGATATAAAAACTTCAGGTAGTACAGTTATTGCAACTCAGGGTATTGCAGCGTCACTTATTGGGATTTTGTTTAACTCAAACAGCGCAGGAAATGTTATTGCAGGAAATACAATTTATAATCTAGAAAACTCAAACACAAGTGCAGCTGTTGATGCGTATGGAATAAATTTCCATAGTTTAAATGCCGGAGCTTCTATTATTCAGAATAACAAAATTTACAATATCACAACGTTATCTTCTGCAACTGCATCTGTGGTTTCGGGTATTAATATAACAAGAGGATTGACAACTACTAAAAATAACATGATTACTTTAGGTAGTGGCATAACAAACGCTATAAATATCAGTGGAATTAGAAAAGATGGAACAGCTATTACTCAAAATGACAATTTCTATCATAATTCCGTATTGATTACAGGTAGTGGAGTTGGAGTTGCAGGTACTACATCAACCAGTGCTTTTGTTAGGGTTTTATTTAGCTCAACAGATGAAGTTAAGAACAATATTTTTATTAATGAACGTTCAAATGCAGTAGGAAATACTCAAAAGCATTATGCATTTAACATCGTTGATAATACGACATTGACTTCAAATAATAACGTGGTTAATGCTTCCGGAACCGGTGGTGTAATTGGTGTTGTAGGATCAACTGATTATGCAACATTAAATGATTGGACAACTGCAACAAGTCAGGATGCAGCATCAAAAGTAAGTACTGCATATTTTACTAATTCTTCAGTTGGAGATCTTAGCTTAACTGGTAATTCTATTCAGGATGCTAATTTGGCAGTGCCTCGTTTGGCTACCGTACTAACAGACTTTACAGGAAGTAACCGTAATGCAAGTACCTATGCAGGTGCTTATGAGTCAACACCTTTTATTTTCACAGCAGTGAATCCGGTATTGTCGAGCGCCAATATTCTTCCAACAACTACTGGTGTAAAGGTAAGTTGTTCAAAATTGTCTGATATAGAAATATATACCGTAAATGGTATACTTGTAGATAAGGTTAATAATGTTATGACATTCGACCGAAATCTGAAATCAGGTATTTATTTAATAAAAGTAAACAACGAAACAACGAAGTTTATCAAATAATTTTTTTTAAGTTTTCATTCAAGTTCCCGTCTCGATAATTTTTTATCGGGACGGGAATTTAATCTAATTCAACCTATACTGTTATTTTAATATGAAACCTACACCTATCTTTCGATCTAATAAATTTTCAAAGTTCTTATCAATAGCATTATTTGCGTTTACAAGTCTGAGCCTTAATGCTGCAACACTATTTGAGAATTTTGATAGCCCATCAGTGGCTTCAACCAATAATAATGGAGTTACTATCACTTATCCCTCAGGATCTTGGTTCACAAATGGAATAACAAAACCCACAACAGCTACTGAAAATGACCGCATTATAGGAACATATTCTATGCGTATGCGTGGATTGGATGGAAAGAACACTATGTATATGATATTCGATAAAGCAGGTGCTGGTGTAATATCCTTTAATTACGCCTCATATTCTAATCATAGTGGTGGCGAATTCACAGTTCAACAATCTACTGATGGAGGTAGTACATGGACAAATTCAGGAACACCCATAACCGTTCCTAAATGGAGCGGAACATTTCTAACATATTCTCAACCAATAAATTATAGTGGGAATATACGATTTAAAATTGTAGTTACCTGTCGTACTGTTAATAATCCAAACGAACAATTTAATATAGATAATCTACAGGTGACTGATTTCGGCACAGACCAAACATCGATGCCTGTTTCCTCCACTACAACTGGTGTTTACGAGTCTGCGCAAAATGTGACATTAACATCTGCTACTCCCGGAGCAACAATATATTATACAATTGATGGAACTGCTCCAACTACCTCATCGCAGGTATATTCTACAGTTTTAAATGTTACTTCAACAACTAAAATAAGAACTTATGCTGTATCTGCAGGTAAAATTGATAGTCGTGAAGAAGTCGTGATTGTAAATATTCCAGAAGAAATAGATAACCTGGCTTCTCTAACGTCTAAAATGGCTTCGAGTGGAACTAATATAAACTATTTTAAGTATACAGGACAAGCTATCATCTCACATTATTATACCACATCAAGTGTAGCTGCTTATGGCACCACAGTGACAAAATATGCTTATTTGCAAGATAATACCGGAGGTATATCATTGAAAGATAATTTTAAGAACCTTAGTTCAATATATAATACCGGCGATAAGGTTACAGGCATTGTAGCTCAGGTATTTAATGTGAATAATACATCCCAATTATTGCCTAACAAAGATTTTACGGTAATTTCGTCGGGTAATTCAATTAATCCCGTTTTATCAACCATAGCCGATGCATTGACAAAACCATATCAATTGGTTCAACTAAACAATGTTTATTTTGACGGGGCAGATGGAACAAAAACATTTGGTTCAAATAATTCTTATTTCTTGCGTGAAGGCACAAGTACTGTCAGCACATTCCCTGTTAGAATACCTTCATTGTTAACTGTAAATCCTGATTATCAAAGCAGTATAATCCCAACGCAAGCCAGGAATATTATTGGTATTGTATCAAAATCAGAAACGAGTTTTACTGATTTTTCATTGTTTGTTCGTTCGGCAGCAGATTTAAATGTTCTTTCATCGGGGATTAGTACATTAAAAATCACTTCGCTTTCCGTTTCCGATGGAAAAGTTCAATTTGAAACAGCTTCAATTGAAAAACTAAAGGTCTATTCGGTTACAGGACAGTGTGTTAAATCAATGGATACAGTAACAGGACAGAATTCAATTTCACTTACAAATGGTGTCTATTTGGTTAAAATTGGAACATCGGTGTCTAAGATTTTTGTAAAGTAGCTTTACCAAAAAAAGATTTGTGAACTTAAAACATTCCCTTCAGTATTCAATTCTTGTTTTGTTGCTATTGTTTGCCGCAGTAGTGACAAGTCAGGCCGCATCGCCAAAACGCGAAAACTACAGCATACGTTTAACGGTGTTGGACAGTCTTTCTGGACAGGTATTGGTCGGTGCACCCTGTCAGATAAAAGAACTGGGGGTTTTTGCAGTGACGGATGTTTCGGGATTAGCAATTTTCAAAAATATTCCTTCCGGCGAAGCCAAAATAGATATCAGTTACCTGGGATATGAATCAAGCACAAAGACTGTAAAAGTTACAGCTGATTTATCGTTGAAAATCAAACTGATAGAAACCTCACTCAAACTGAAAGAAGTGAATGTGGTAGCCAAAAGCAGTGCAGCCGGTTCTTCAACATCTTCGAAAATTGGTCGTCAGGCCATTGATCACCTTCAGGCAACGAATCTGGGCGACTTGATGCAATTACTTCCCGGAGCAACGATGCAAACACCCGATTTAACAGTCGCAAGTACTTTACAAATAAGAACTGCATCAAATGCCGGTTTAGATAAAAATAATTCATTTGGTACGTCCATTATTGTGGATGGAGTTCCGGTATCAAATAATGCCAATATTGAATCAAACCTCGGTGGAAACAACAATACAGCAGGACAGGGAGTTGATTTGCGCCAGATTTCGGCGGATAATATTGAGTCGGTTGAAGTTATTCGTGGAATTCCATCGGCTGAATATGGTGACTTAACTGCAGGAGCAGTTATTGTTAAATCAAAATCGGGACGTACACCATTCGAAATTCGCACAAAAGTAAACCCAACTACAATAAATACCTCAGTCGGTAAGGGTTTTGCACTTGGAGATAAGGCAGGTTTCTTAAATACCAATTTTGATTACGTTCAGGCATGGGGCGATCCACGTAAAAAAACAGAATCGTTCGACCGCTATTCATTCTCATTGAATTATGGCAATACTTTTTTTAAAAAATGGCGTACGAATACAAAATTCAGTTTTAGCGGTTTAATTGACTGGACCGGACCTGATCCTGATCAGGTGACTGACGGTACGATTGATACCCAGACGAATAACAGTTTTAAATTCAGTCACGAAGGAAAATTAGCGTTGAATCTGCCCCTTATGCGTACATTGTCCTATGTTGTTGGATTTTCGACCACTAACAGTGAATCACATACTACAACCAAAGTTTTAAATCCTAAAGGTTTTCTTCCAATACTTACGGCTATGCAAACCGGATATTACGATGTACCATTCGATACAGTATCGTATTTTACAGGTGGTGGTGTAAAAAGTAATCCTCAGGATTTGTTTGTAAAAGTATCCAATAGTTTCGGTTTTAAATTGTTCAATGACTGGACTCACCAGATTGGAATGGGAGCAGAGTACCGGTACGAACAGAACAAAGCACAAGGATATTATAATGACGATCCAAACAAACCACTGAAACCCAACAGCGATGGCCGCCCACGACCTTATTTCGATATTCCACCGGTTAATCAGATTTCGGCATACATCGAAGATAAAATGACCTGGAAAACTTTTGGAATGAAAACCAATCTGACGGCCGGACTCAGATATAACATACTTCAACCGGGAAAAGAGGAACAAGTCTCGGCACTTTCTCCACGTATTAATGCGTCTATTTCAGTTTCAAAAAACATTGAAATACGTGCCGGCTTTGGTCAGAACGCAAAAACACCGGGTCTGACTCATTTATATCCTGATAATAAATATATAGATCGGATGGCTGCCAGTACTGTAGCTGCTAGCAATCCAGCCGAAAGAATGGTTTTATATAATACTATGGTGTACGACGTACAACGAAGTACGGGTTTGCAAAATGCCGTGAATACCAAATATGAACTTGGTATTGATATAAAATTACCGGACGATAGAAGTATTTCAATAATAGCCTATCAGGATATTACCCCGAATGGTTTTGGTAGCCGCTCGGAATATTTTACTTATTTGGCAGAATATTATCAAATTGGAAAAGGCTTAACTTACAATCCCGGAGCCAAACCTACCCGAGATTTTTCAACTCCTCCAGCTCGGGTTGATACCGTTTATGGAACCAAAGGAATGTTTGGTAATACAGAATGGTCCAAAAATCAGGGGATTGAGTTTGATGCCAATTTGGGAAGAATTGAGTCGTGGAATACTACCTTATTTTTTAGCGGAGCTTATGTAGAATCCTATTCAAAATCTGCCGGAATTGAATTTCAAAACCCAAAAAAATATGGTGGAAACTACATTGATGTTGATACACCTCCATTTAAATATGTGTATGAAGCCGGAAAAGTTATTGATATTACAACGAGTTTAAACACCACATTTAGGGCAGTTACCAATATACCTAGTCTTGGAATGGTGCTTTCCAATTCGGTTTATGTAACCTGGTATACATCAAGCGCAGTAACCCGTTATATTAAAGTTCCATTTGCCTATATTACAGCAAATTTATCGGGCGGTGTGGATACTTACCCCATTACCGATGCAATGCGTGCCGATCCAAATTATCGCATTAAAGGCTATCTTCTTTCCGATGGAAATATAAATAATGCAGATGATTTGCCTACGAGAAGTGTAGCTCCAATCTGGAATATCTCCACCAGATTGACGAAAGAAATTTCGAAAATAGCAGGTTTTTCATTTTTTGTGAATAACACTTTGTTTTACGAACCCTGGTTCCCAAGTTCCAATTCAAATACCCTTACGCAGAGAAATGTCGGAAAGTTTAGTTTTGGTATGGAGTTGTTTTTGAAATTATAGACTGAAAAATAAGTAATTCAATGAAATTCTTCAAATTCTTCATCTTTCTATATGTCTCGTTGGCAATGTTCATTTCATGTCAACAGGAGAATCTTCATTCCAAAGTCTCAAAATGTGTCGTGTCAGTGAAAATGCCTTCGGGAATTAAAAAAGAAATAAAATTTGCTCATCGAATTGTTACGTTACGGAGTGAACGAATGACCTACACCGCTGAAACCAATGATGAAGGTGTAGCAGAGTTTACGGATCTTATCCCGGATATTTATAATGTTTATGCTTCATGGGAGCTTAGCGGAGATGAATACGTAGCAATTGCCGACACATTAGTGGAAAGTAAACCAGCCCTGATTGGAGGTGTTAAGCCCAAAATGTCTGTCTTTTCGGAACAATCTATTGAATTGCCAACTAACCTGTCACTCAAGCAAAGTCTACTCATTAGCAAAGTATATGCTTCAGGAACGCGCGATATAAATAATGCACGCTACGATGCGGATGTTTATGTAGAGATATTCAATAATTCTGACGAAGTTCAATACATGGATAGTATCTGTTTAATGTTGGTTGAAGGGGATAGTCCTATGGCTTTTCCTGCTTCGCTTAACCCCACAACATTACATGCACGCCAAGTATATCGTTTTCCGGGAACAGGGAAAGATTATAAAGTTTTGCCCGGTAAAAGTATTGTCATTGCTAACAGTGCCCGCAATCATACCTTTGTTGCGCCAACGTCGGTGGATTTACAAAATGCAGACTTTGAATTTAAAGGTACTAAATATCCTAATAATGATAATATTCCCGGAATGATTCAGGTATATACAGCCTATATTGCCATTCGCGAAATTAATTTGCAACGGGGTGGCATAAATTCTTTGTGTTTGATTTCGACAAAGGATAATGTATCGAATTATCCAATTGATTATCCTCCCGGAAAAACTTCTGGAAATATGTTTATGCGATTGCCATCGAGCGTAGTTTTTGATGGAGTGGAAATACTTTCGTACCGAACTACCGGGATTGACCCGAACTCAAAAAGACTTCAGAATTTCATCGATGCGGGTTATATGAACATTTCTTCAATTAGCGGTTTAAACCATGAAAGTATAGAACGGAAAGTGGATACACGTAAAACAACTCCAGATCGTGTATATTTGATAGATACCAATAATAGCCAGAATGATATGATAAATCTGACCGATCCTACTCCCAGAAAATATGATAAAGCTTTACTATTACAATAAAAGAAGATAAAAATATACAACTATTAGTGCTACACAAATTATAGATTTATGCGCAATTTTATAGTTTTCGTCACCATTTTTTTATGCTCAATTTCATTTATTTATGCTCAGGGTGTTTTTTATCCCGAGCAACATGAACTTGTTATACTAAAAAATCAATGGTTAAATTCTAATAATGCTTCGGGTTTAAGTATTAATGATATTCCGGTTCATGGTAATACTGAATTGGGTTATCAGGATTTTGGCGGCAATTATCATCGAGCGCAGGAAGGAAACCGATTGAACGGTCTTCGCTTTATCTCCGAACGATATGATAAAATGAGTAAAAACTGGTTGGTGTGGGGAAGTTTTGAATTTCAAATGAAAACCGAAACAGATCGTTGCTGGTCTAACGTATTCAATACCTACAATTCTTCACCTTACAATTTTGGCGATAGTATCAAAGGTAAATACGATACTCAGAGTTTTGATCTTCATGCCAAGTTCAGCCGTAAAATAGCTAACCGCTGGGCAATTGGAGCTGGTGTTGATTATTTCGCAGGTGATATGTCGAGGTTGCGTGATGCCAGAACACGCTCATTTATTGTAAACTACGCTGTAATTCCATCTGTTTCTTACCGTCTTTCTACACATCATACTTTGGGATTAACAATGGGTATTCGGTTCGAGAAAGAAAAAATGCCGGGTATTTCAAACGTTCAATCCGATCCTATAATTAACTATTATAACTTTTTGGGGAACGAAAATACTTCAGCAGTATTAGATGGTTACAATGGTTTCGACCGTCAATTCATTAACATGATTTATTCGGCAGGTTTACAACATAGCTACAGTAATGAACACATTGAATGGTTTAGTAATATTGAATTTGTGAGTAGAAACCAACAGATTTTTGGAAGCGAACACGAAAGTCCCGGATCGTATGCCGAAAAGAAATACAGTATTAAAACTGAAGCAAGTATTAAATCCGACAACAGCTTATTAAACATTTCTTTAAAAGGTTTTTTAAATAAAGGAACGGCTAATGAATTTTTACAACAATCAGTTGAAGTCCGCGATACTACTAACGGTAGTGTTTCAAAAAGTTGGGAGACACTTTATATTTACCAAGATCGTTATACAACAGATTCGTACAGTGCCGATATGAGTATCAGTCTTCGGGATTTGCTCAACAAGGGAACTGATTATTCATGGGTTGCAGCTGTCGATGCTCAGTTTACGGGATTTAGTAATAAATATTATTTGCCATATTCGGTCTTTGAAAGTCAGAGATTGCATCTGGGAGCAAGTTATGGTATTCGGGTTTTAAATAAAAACGGACACCGTGTCAATGTGAATGCTAAAACTGGATTCGGATTCGGATTATATAACAAGCTCCAATTAAATCCTATTGCGAGTGCAATTCCAACTAATGGATCATCTATGTTTGAAAAAGCCACCCATAAAATTGCAACAGAGATATTAATACCTGATTTGGATTATTATAGACAAAATGTGTATGATTATCGAATTGATGTGCGGTATAGCTTTCCATTAAAAATGAAGAATAGCAAGTTAAGTGGTTTTGCTAAAGCATTTTATGCTAATCAGTTAAGTGTCGGTCGTGGTTCTTGGATGCTTCTGGGTATTTCTATCGGTATTATTAGTTTTTAAAAAACATTGAATAATGAAAATCAAACTTATTTTTCTATCTTATTTTTTTATTTTTTGTTCATTTTCATATGGGCAACGTACGCGCGGGCGTGTAATAACTTCAACATCTGGGTCTGACAACACAGCTCAGTCCGATTCTTCTTCTACAACTACAAAGTTGAAGGATTTTGCCAAAATTACGGCCGGTGCAAAGCTTACAAACGGGCTTTTTAATATCTACAAAACGAAAACAGCAAGCTATTATATGGAAGTGCCCGACTCTATGCTTGGGCGCGATATGCTTATTGCAGCCAGGGTTGTCAGCATAAGTGATAATTCCAAAATTTCAGCCGGACAAATGCGTACCAATCCGATTTTGATTTACTTCAGTCGTCGTGATAAGTATTTGTTTATCAATCAGCCAACCGGAATTTCGTATGCTGACCCCAAAGACCCGATTTCGGCTTCGTTAGCCCGGAATAATGTAACGCCTGTTGCATTGTCGTTTGACATAACATCACGAAATGATAAAAATGACGCTTCGCTGATTGATGTAACCAAATTTTTCTCTTCTGAGGTTGACTTGGTTTTTCCGGCCGGTGTAGGTGGTAGTGGGCATATTGATTCCAAAGCCAGTCAGATTCTGGACATGAAATCCTTTCCGCAAAATGTGGAAGTAAAATCGTACTACAATTTCGTTGGAGGGAAAGAACCCTTTTGTATCACTGTAAACTACTCCTTTGTTTTGCTTCCAAAAGTTCCAATGAAAGTCCGTTTTTCCGACGAGCGAGTTGGCTACAGTGCTGAGAATAAACGAAAATACGTTTCGGAAAAACCTGAGCTATCGCAGAAGATAATTGATCGCTGGCGCATTGAACCACGCGCTGAGGATCTGGCAAAATATAAACGCGGCGAATTGGTTGTACCCAAAAGACAGTTGATTTACTATGTGGATACCGTTATGCCATCAGTTTGGCGGACCTATGTCCGGCAGGGAATTGAAGACTGGAATCTGGCCTTTAAAGAGATTGGATTTAAGAACGTTATCGTGGCGAAAGATTATCCGCGCGACCCAAATTTCGACTCGGAAGATATTCGAAATTCCTGTTTTCGCTATATTACTTCCACCGAAGCCAATGCCTCCGGTCCGCAATGGATTGACCCCCGAAGCGGTGAAATTATTCAGGCCGATATACTTTGGTGGCACAATGTGATTGACTTGTTACAAACCTGGAAATTTGTTCAGACTTCGGCAGTTGATCCCGACGCACGTAAAAAGGTGCCGGACGAAAAATTCATGGGTGAAACCATTCGCTACGCTGTGGCTCACGAAACCGGTCATACTCTTGGACTTCAGCACAATATGCGGGGCTCCTATGCTTATCCGGTTGATTCGCTTCGCTCACCGGGATTTACAAAAAAGTATGGAACAACGGCCAGTATTATGGATTATGCCCGCAGTAATTACGTGGCTCAGCCAGGCGATAAAGAAAAAGGCGTACGTCTTTCACCCCCGGTTCTTGGTCCTTACGATTATTTCGCTATAAAATGGGGATATGTACCCATCTACAGCGCTAAAACAGCTGAAGAGGAGAAAACAACCCTTAATAAATGGTTTGTAGAAAAAGGAAATAATCCGATGTATCTTTACGCTCCGGCCATTATTTCACAGGTAGCTCCAGATCCTTCCTCCCAAACCGATATGCTTGGAAATGATCTGATTAAATCTTCGCTTTACGGAATTTCAAACCTGAAAATCACAACTAAAAACCTGTTGAAATGGACGCTTAGTGAAGGAGATGACTTTGAACTGCTTATCAAACGATTTGAAGGAATCAACAAATTATATGACAGATTGGTATCTTTCCCCTTATCCTATTTAGGTGGCGTTTATACCTATCAGGGAACGATGGGGCAATTTCCTGCCAAGTTTGTTCCGGTAGAAAAAGCAAAACAACAGGAAGCTATTCATTTTGTTATTGACCAAATTGCAAATTGTCAATGGCTCGACCAACCCGAACTCAACAAATACATTGGTTCGCAAACGGATGATGTGATGAAACTGCAATCGACTGTGATTGGATCCTTACTCGGTAATTTTGTATTGGGTCGTTTCAATACCAATGAAACACTGTTTACTTCGAATCCATATTCGTTGGAAGACTACCTGAAAGACCTTGATAATCAATTGTGGACAAGTACTTCTGGCACAATAATGAGTCCGTCAAACAAACATATCCAGCTGACTTATATCGATAAATTAATCTCATTGATTCGTCCGATGTACAGTTCCGATAAAATGAATGAAAGTAAGGGTATGAACGAAACGCTTTGTGCTTCGGCGGCTTCTTCTCAGCTAATTTCCACCAGAAACCGGGTAAATGAAATTTTGCAGGCTCAACCACAAAATAGCGGTCACTACAAATTAATATTAAACCTGATAGATAAAGCAACCAAATAATAAACCAATGAGAATAAAGAATTTCATTCTTGTGCTATTTATTAGCGCATTCAGTTTTCAGGCTGTGGCCGATTCAGGCATGTGGCTTCCGCTGACCATTTCGCAAAACCTGTCGCAAATGCGCAAAGCCGGCCTTAAATTATCTGCCGAAGATATTTACAGTATCAACAAAGTCTGTTTGAAAGATGCTGTGGTGGGATTAACAACCGAAAACAACGAATTTGATCCGTTTTGTACCGCTAGTTTTATTTCGGATAAGGGATTGATGGTTACTAATTATCACCCGATGATTAAGTATATTGAAATATTATCCAACAAGGAAAAAGACTTTCTGAAATTTGGCTATTGGGCGCAAAAAAACGAGGAAGAATCGAATTGTTTCGGATTGCAGGTTTCACAACTGGTTCAAATGCTGGATGTAACCGATGAATTACTTGCCGGAACGGATACCATGTCTGTAAGTCAGAAATCGAACACGATAAACGAGCGGGGAAAAGAAATTGTAAAACGCTTCACAAAAGGCAAGAAACTCGAAGGTCAGGTGGCTTCGTTTATGGCCGGAAATCAGTTTATTTTGTCGGTTTACCGCATTTACAGAGATGTTCGGATGGTGGCTGCACCGGCTATGACTATGGGTAAATTTGGGGGTGATGACGATAACTGGACCTGGCCTCGCCATACCTGTGATTTTTCACTAATTCGGGTGTATGCCGACAAAAATAATAATCCGGCGAAATACAATAAAGAAAATGTCCCACTCACTGGCAATCCGTTTCTGAAAATATCTCTTGCCGGTGTAAAAGAAAATGATTTTGTAATGGTAATGGGTTATCCGGCTCATTCCAAGTTATATATACCGTCGTTTGCCATTGAATATCTCGAAAATGAAGAATTACCCGCTCAGATAGGCATTCGTGGAGAAAAATTAGCGTTGATTAAAAGTTCCATTCAACAAAATCCCGGAAGCAAATTTCGGTATACCGCCAGGGTTAATTCAATAGCCAACAGCTATCTGCGCTGGAAAGGTGAGCTCGCCGGAATCAAGCGGATGGATTTGCTAAACAAAAAATTAACTGAAGAAAAAGAGTTGATGAACTGGATTCACGCCGATTCTTCCCGCCTAAAAAAATATGGCGAGATAATGGATGTTCAAAAGAAAAT
The DNA here is from genome assembly GCA_037144275.1 of Paludibacter sp. Classification (GTDB taxonomy): domain Bacteria; phylum Bacteroidota; class Bacteroidia; order Bacteroidales; family Paludibacteraceae; genus Paludibacter. Next base: position 42,070 of record JBAWXD010000005.1, read on the forward strand.
CTACGATGATTTGAAACCCTACAAATTGGCCGATACCTATTTCAATGAAGCTGGTATAAATGGTGCTGAGGTGATTCCATTTGCCGGAAAATTTGAAAAACTGGTTCAGATGTTTAAGCGCACTAAAATTAATCAAAAAGCTATTTCAGGAGAAGCAAAACGTATTAAACCGCTTTCAGATCAATTCTTTACAAACTGGGATTATGAGCTTGATAAACAGATTTATTGCCGCCTGCTTTATCGTTTCTACGAGAACGTGAATAAGAAATTTATTACAGATGAAATGACTCAGGCTTTAGTTCCATTTGATGGTGATGTGGATAAATACACGAATGATGCATTCAGCAAATCTATTCTGACCAATAAAGCTAAAATGGATGCTTTTTTGGAAAAAGTAGATTCTACTACGATTGAAACGCTTACCAATGACCCCGTTTACAAAATGGCATTAAGCTATTACAAAGGATATATCGAAAAAATTTCCGGACCCCTAAAACGCATGCAGGAGCAACAATCGAAATACTATAAATTGTATATGCAAGCCCTGATGGAGAAAAACAAAAGTCTGCTATATTGTCCCGATGCAAATCAATCACAGCGGCTTTCGTATGGAAAAGTGACCGGCAGTATTCCTGCAGATGGTATGACTTATAATTATTACACGACCTTGGATGGCGTTTTTGAAAAGAGTCAGAAAAACTCGGGAAATGAGGAGTATTATATCCCCAAGAAAATGCGTGAATTGTATAGTAAAAAAAATTTTGGAAAATATGCCCTAAACGGAACCGTTCGAACCTGCTTCCTAACCAATTGTCATACATCAAGTGGTAATTCCGGAAGTCCCGTTCTCAATGCCAAAGGCGAAATGGTAGGCCTAAATTTTGACCGCATGGCCGAAGGGGTTGCTTCCGATTATCGCTATTTGCCGGAGCTAAGTCGTAGTATTACGCTTGATGTCCGTTATTTACTCTTTGTGCTGGATAAGTATTCGCCTTCGGGATTTGTGTTGAATGAAATGAAAATTGTAAAATAAGATTTTATCATGCAGAAAGGGGCTGAAGGCGAAAAATATTAGAGTGGCTGGATTAAAAAATTCAAACTTCTCCTTCCTGTGTTTCGATCTTATTATTTCGGTATTCCGAGGGTAGAACCCCAAATTTCGCTTTAAAGCATTTGCCAAAATAGCTGACAGAATTATAACCCAATTCTTCAGAGAGTTCGCTAATGGTTTTGTCCGGTACATTTTGTAAAATCGAGGCTGCTTTTTTCAGGCGGATATTTTGGATAAAGTCGTTGGGGGTCTGACCGGTGATACTTTTCATTTTATAAAAAAACACCCGTCTGCCGATAGCCATTTCGGAGCAGAGAAAATCGACATCTAATTTTTCATCGCTAATATGTGCTTCCACGATGTTGATTATCTTTTCAATAAATGCCTGGTCCAATTCGTTCGTGGCAATAGTAAAAGCAGAATTGTCAATCTGTTTGCTGAATTTTTCCTGCAGCACTTTTCGGCTCATCAGCAAATTACTGCAACGCGTAACCAATATATTGACATTAAAAGGTTTGGTTATGTAGTCGTCAGCACCCCTTTTCAACCCATCCAGGTTTTGTTCAAGGCTTGTTTGAGCGGTTAGAAGAACTACCGGAATGTGACAGGTTTCAAAATTACTTTTCAGCTTGGTGCATAGTTCATTTCCATTCATCTCGGGCATCATTACATCACTCAATATTAAATCGGGATGTTTACTCTGAGCCAACTGATAGCCAATCTTACCATTATTTGCTTCTACTACATTATACATTGTGTCAAAGAGTTCTACCAACATTTGACGCAGGTTTTCATTGTCTTCAACAATCAGAATAGTGGGTTTCGAGCTAAAATTCTTCTGTTGATTTTCGGATACTTCTTTTAATAGATTATTATCCAATACGGTTTGTATTTTATAAGCCGAAACAATATTCTCGTGACTATCAGTTATTTCAACCTGGTCATTATTCCTGAAGTGCAAATCGCCATACTGAAGTTCAACTACAAATGTACTACCCACACCTTGTGTACTGCTTACAGAAATTCTGCCGTTATGAAGTTCCACAATTCCCTTTGCCAATGCCAATCCGATACCCGTTCCTTTGTTCTGCAGACTACTGTCATCCTCATTATCAGCCTGATAAAAACGGTCAAATATTTTATTGAGATTTTCTTTAGAAATACCCACCCCGGTATCTGACACACTAATTCTAACCACATCATTGTTTGCTTCAATCTCAACACGAATTTTACCCCCCTTGTGTGTAAATTTGAAGGTGTTGGAAATCAGATTATAAAACACTTTTTGCAGTTCGGTATAATCAAACATCAGTGGAATTTTCTCTTTATTTGTAGAGAAAGTAAGTTCAATCCCCCTGAATTTTGCGAATTCCTGAAATGAAACAAAAATCTCACGAATGTATTCAACAATATCATATTCACTGACTTTCAATTTTTTGTAGCCTTGCTCCTGCTTACGGAAGTCGAGCAATTCACTGATAAGCAAATTCATTTTCATAGCATTATTGTGAACATTCACAATGCTGTTATAGATGGTTGGACCTATTTTAGACGACTGCATCAGCATTTCAAGCTGACCCATAATAAGGGTAAGAGGTGTACGGAATTCGTGTGAAATATTGGTGAAGAATTTCAGTTTGGACTGATTTACTACTTCATTATGTTCTTTTTGACGACGTTCAAATTCCAGCGAAGTTTTAAGCAACAATCGCGACTGGTAGAACCGGAATATCCAGACCGTAATCCCGATGGACAGGATTATGTAAAATAAAAAGGCATACCAGCGGGCATAAAGAGGAGGCAAAATTTTAATTTTCAGTTCTATGTTTTTTTGATTCTTATCATCAGCATTGATCTGACTTCTGACTTTAAGCGTATAGCTTCCTGAAGGAAGATTCATATAATTGATGGAATTGCTGGCATCCATCGTAAGCCATTGCTTATCAAAGCCTTCTAATTTATATTGAAAATTGGGTTGATTTGTTTTGATGTAGTTATCGGTTGCAAATTCAAACGAAATGATCCGGTGATCGTGAAGTAACTCCAGTTCAGAGGTATAAGGTAATGCAACTTTCAAAATGCCGGTATTATCGCCCGATGTTACTTTGCGGTTGTTTATCCACAAATCGGTAAATCGCATATTAAATGGTTTTCCAAGATTTGAGAGAGCTTCTTCCCTGAAAATAGTCATTCCATCAATACCACCCATAACCAGTTCGCCGGTTGAGCAGGTAAATATACTTCCAAAAGTTAAAGATGACAGTGAAAAACCGTTTTTGGAACTGTAATTGATACTCTTCTTTTGTTCAACATCAATTCGTGAAAAACCTTTACTCGTTCCGGCTAAGATATATCCGTATTTTGACTCGGCCAGACAACTCACATTATTACTTTCTAACCCGCAATTTGCAGCGTTATATATGGATAGTGAATTAGTCTTTCGGTTCAGCAAAACTATACCACCTCCATCAGTGGCTATCCAGCATCTGTTTTTGCTGTCAATAAACAGTCGGGTAATTCTGTTTTTTGGTAAACAATTGCCGGCTTCAATATTCTGTTTAAATTCTTTTTCTGTTTTTCCAGTCAGCAAATTATATTTTAGCAATCCATCAGGTTTGGCAATCCACAGTTCATTGCCCACTACAAGCATATCTCTGATAGTTTCCGAAAAAGCCATGTGTGTTGTCTGACCGGAGCTAATATCAAAACTATAAATGCCGAATAAAGTTCCCAACAGAAGCTTATCCTGATAAGGCACCATGGCTTGTACAGTTTGCTGAAATTCATTCGGAACTGCTGAGTTGCGGTCGCCAATATAAAAATGCGTAAAACGCCTGGTTTTCAGATCCAGCAGATTTAGCCCGTTTCTATAGGTGCCAATCCACAAAATATCTTTATCCGAATCGTAGAGAATACTTTTGATATTATTTCCGGAGATGGCTGAATTATCTGTAGAGAAATACTGATAGTTTTTTGCACTTCTATTGAAACATACCAGCCCTTTACCGTCCGTACATATCCAGAAATCTCCCCGCTTATCCTCAATTATTTTTCCAATAATCGGGTATACAAAATCTGACTGGTTCTTTTTGAAGTCGTACAACGAATACGTATCGGGTTCGGGATTGAAGTAATTTATTCCACCATAATAGGTTCCAATCCAGATTGTACCCTGCGTATCTTTCGTCAGACAACGAATGGATTGGCTGCTCAGGCTATGACGACGGTCAACAGACTGACCAAAATGTTGAATTTCATTGGTTGCAGGATTCAGTTTATCCAGTCCCGAAAAAGTCCCAATCCACATATTGCCGTTGTTGTCTTCACACACACTTCGAACAATATTACTGGCAATTCGACTCTGTTGTGCTCCGGTATTTGTAAATGCAATGATTTGCAATAGATTATCAATTTTATAAAGTCCGCTTTCGCTGGTACAAATCCACAGATTACGTTTGCTGTCTTCATAAATCATATTTACATTCACACAGGAGGGTAAAAAATTATATTGTTTCTGAGCGCCATCGATGATAAAAACACCTTTCTCGAGCGTACCTACAATGAGTCTTCCATCCTGAGTCTGACACAGCGCGGTAACAGTTAAGTTCTTTGATGGCAAAGTGGTATAAATAGTTGTTTCTCCGTTTTTGTATACATAGATGGTATTTGAGACACCAATCCAAAGTGCATCAAGACCGTAATAGATGGTCGTTATATGTTTATTGATGAGATACTTAGGTAATGTCAGAGTCCGAAGGTGCTGCAGTTTAAAATCATATTCGATAATCCGGTTATTGATTAAGGCATACACATGTCCATTTTTATCACCGCATATCGTTCCTACAAATCCGGATGTCATATTCAGTTCCTGTTTAGTGGAACTGATATTCTCCACATTGTTACCATGATAGTGCATCAACCCATCGTTAGTTCCTATCCATATTCCGGCATTCTCGTCCTGATACAGCGAAAATACGGTTATTTGTGAAAGCCCTTTCTCAAAACCCAAATGCTCAAAAGTTATTTCGTTTGAAAACAGACTGAAAAACAGTGAATTAATTAGTAGTAGAAAAAACAAACGCTTCATAATATTATTTATTTGGAAGGAATACAAACACAAATTTAGTGTATTCTTTTAAAACAAAGTCTTATAATCGATAGATATATCAAGATATGCACAAATTTTCGATATTTCTGCACAATACTTTCAGTAGCATTCTGAAATAAAACCACACTTTTGCATAGTAATTTGAGAAAGAACTCTCTATTAATCAATCGTAAAGGTTTTAAATTAGTCAATATGAAGAAATTACTTACTTTATTATTTTGCGTGCAGATGGCGATTTCGGCTATAGCAATCACACCTTGGGATGGAAATACGGCTGCTTCTTTTGCAGGCGGTGCAGGAACTGTGGGCGACCCGTATCAAATTGCAACTGCTGAACAGCTTTCCTATTTAGCTTCGTTGACAACAGCCAATGCAAATACAGCAGGAAAGTATTACAAACTTACAGCTGATATTGATTTGAATGGACCAACAAAAAGCTGGATACCTATTGGACTAACCACCACCACGGCTTTTGCTGGAGTATTTGATGGCAATTATCACACGATCAGTAATATTTACATTAATGATGCTAGCACGGTTAATGCCGGTTTATTTGGATATCCTACCGGAACATCGGGGACGAATGTAATTATCAAAAACCTTACTATAGCTTCAGGTTCAATAACGGTGACTAATTCGAGTTCAACTGTAGGAGCTTTTGCAGGTAGAGCAGCTTATGCTCAGTTTATAAATTGTAAAAACACAATTAATATTAATGGTTCTAGTCAGGTAGCGGGAATTGTAGGCACTTTAGGTGGAGGAACCTGCATTGTTGAGTATTGTTCAAATTCGGGTACAATAACAGGCACATCTGGTTCCGGGCTGCATGTGGGTGGCATTGCAGGGAATGCAGCTGTTGCCTCTACTGGTAGTACAAGTTATATTCGTTACTGCTACAATACGGGAGCAGTTACAGGAATAAGTAATGCGGGAGGAATATCAGGTAGTGCTAGTAATGGAATTTTAACCATTAAAGAGTGTTTTAACAAAGGGGTTATATCTGCTCAAAGTGTTGATGCCGGTGGTATAGTAGGGTATGGTTATGGTGCATCCTTTAACGTGTTGAATTGTTACAATACGGCAACTGTTCGACAAACTTCAAATAGTGCATCTAGTTCAACAAATGGAGGCATCTTGGGTTTTGCTGGAGGAAGTGGAGCTGATAAATATTTTCAGGCAATTACGAACTGTTATAATACAGGAGCAGTAACTGCAGCCAAAACAGGAGGAATTGTGGAAGCCATTGCAGGAGCTTTAAAAGGCTCAACTGCAACAGGAACAGGAAGTGTATCAAATTGTTTTTATTTAAGTTCACTTTCTGTAACAAATGCCAATGGTGGTGCTGTAAAAACGGATACAGAATTAAAAGACGGCGCATTCTTAATATTGATAAATACTTCTTCTGTTTGGGGGCAAAATGCATCTTACAATAGTGGTTATCCTTATCTGCTTTGGCAAGTGCTTTCAACTCCAACTGCTAATGCGGCTGCATCAATTACCACTGGTGGATTTACTGCTAGTTGGACTGCGGTTAACTTCGCCATTAACTACGATATAAGAGTTTATGATAGCAATTCTGCTCAGGTAGGTACAACAACTACCGTTACTTCGGGTAATCTAAGTACAGCAATTACAGGATTGGCAGCAAACACCGCCTATACTTATAAAGTAACAGCCAAAGGAGATGGAACAAATACCATTAACTCAGCAGAATCAACGCAACAATCATTTACAACTCTCAGTTTACCAATACTCTCTACACCAACCGTTAATGCATCAACTTCTCCATTAGTTTATGGTTTTACTGCTAACTGGGACGCAGTGTCTAATGCGGTGAGCTACGATATAATGGTTTACGATGCAACTCCTACTTTAATAAGTACAACAAACGCTGCTTCAGGGACAAGCAAAGCTATCACAGGATTAATTCCAAACACGGCTTATACTTATACCGTTACAGCAATAGGAGATCATACTAATTATAATAATTCATTAGCTTCATCCACACAATCATTCACCACTTCGACTACTTCAGCTTGGGGTGGCTCTACAGATGTTACTTTTGCAGGAGGTACTGGAACCTTTGCAGACCCGTATCAGATTGCTACCGCAGAACAACTTTCTTATTTAGCTTCATTGGCTAATGCTACACAAACAGCAAATGCAAATACGGCAGGAAAATACTACAAACTTACTGCGGATATTGATTTGAACGGTTCTGCACATGCATGGACACCTATTGGAATAGCCACAACTACGGCTTTTGCCGGAGTTTTTGATGGTAATAACAAAAGTATTTACAACATATTTATCAATGATGCTACCACGCTTTATGCCGGTTTATTTGGCTATCCAACCGGAACATCAGGAACGAATGTAATTATCAAAAATCTAACCATTGCTTCAGGTTCAATCACAGTTACTAATTCGGGTTCTACTGCGGGAGCATTTGCAGGAAGATCAGTTTATTCTCAGTTTATTAATTGTAAAAATATTATCAATGTTAGTGGAGTTAGTGCTGTGGGAGGAATTGTTGGAACTTTCGGTAGCTCTACAACTACCGGAATTATTGAGTATTGTTCAAATGTTGGAATAATTTCAGGTAGCGGAGCTTCTCTATATGTGGGTGGTATTGCGGGCAATTCAACTGTCAACACTTCTGCAAGTCCCATTAGTTATATTCGTTATTGCTCTAATACAGGAGCAGTGAATGCGGTTAGTAATGCAGGAGGAATAGCAGGTACAAATAGTGGAACTTTAACTATTCAAGAATGTTTCAACAAAGGTACGATTACTGCTTCTACTTCTTCTTCTGGTGGAATTGTAGGGTATGGTTATGGTTTACTCAATGTATTGAATTGTTACAATTCAGGAGGTATTAAAAGTTCACATGCAACTACTGCGTGTGTAAATGGTGGAATTTTGGGCAATCCCGGAGGAAGCGGGGCAGGCAAATATTTTACGGCTATTACAAATTGTTATAATACCGGAGCAGTAACGGCTATTGCAGCTGGAAGTACTTTAGAAGCAATTGCCGGATCACTTGCCGGTTCAGGTGCCAGTGGTACAGGTTCTGTTGGCAATAGTTATTTTTTGAGTTCATTGACAGTTACTAATACCAATGGTGGAACAGGAGTTGATGTTTCTACTTTACAGGGTTATGCTTCAACATTGGATGCAACCAAATGGAGTAGCGATGTTTCACCCAATAAAAACAATGGTTATCCAATTTTAACATGGCAAACAGCTAATACCTCTACTCTTTCAGCTCCAACTGTTGGTACAGCAAGTTCTCCAATCACAAGCGGATTTACAGCCAACTGGACTGCCGTTTCGAACGCATTGGGATATACAGTATCGGTGTATCAAGGCACTACCTTTGTTCAATCGAAGTCAGTTACCGGACAAGCAACAGCGACTCTTGCAATTACCGGATTAACTGCCAATACAAGTTATACTTATAAAGTGGCAGCTATTTCAAACACGGGTACAGTGGATTCAAATGAATCTTCGGCTTCTGCCACTGTTACAACCTTGGGAGTTCCAACTGTAACAAACCAAGCTG
>JBAWXD010000006.1:0-47500 GCA_037144275.1 Paludibacter sp.
ATACTTAATTTTAGTGGGGATAATGCTTCTGGTCAGGTTTATCTAAATACTTTCAGTCGAAGAGTAAATGTAGATTCTATTTTTGATCAACATTTAAAAGGAGGAATCAATATAGCGGCAATTAGGCAAGATATTAAAACACTATTTTTTGATGGTTTGAACAATGATATCAAACAATTACAAACCTCAGGAAAAATAAGCAAAGATTTTGGGCAAAAGATTTATAATGATATGAACTATGCAGTGGCAGACATGTATTTTTCTTGCTGCAATATGCTATTACGAGGTTTTAAGAAAGTAAAATTGACTCAAACTGATTCATTATCCATAAATAAATCGTTGGATTCTTTTTTTATTGCTTTACCACCTTATGATAAAAATATTATAAAATACAGGTATCCCTATAAATACATTTCTCGATATTATAGCATGCAATATAATAAATTGAATACTACTAAAAAAATCGAATTATTAAGTAATAATTCCGAAGACACATTCGGTCCCTATACTTCCTTTTTACTCTCACCTGATTACCTCCAAATTCCATTGTTTGGATCAATCTTTCTTAATCAAATAAACTACGGCTTTAATGAATTTGACAAGTCAAAGATGTATAATTTTATAAATGCTAAATTCCCAGAAAGTGAATACTTGAAGATTATTCAAGGAAAATATGTAGCACAGAAAAAAGAGGAAAATAAAACTCCTATTTCATTGGAAAATAAAATAAGCTTTCTAACTCGGCCTATTAAATCATTAAAAGAATTATCCACCATACCGGAGTTAAAAGGCAAAAGAATTTTTATTGATATATGGGCAACATGGTGTGTACCTTGTAGAATGCAATTTCAATTCAAGGATAAACTTGATTCTCTGGCAAAGAAATATGATATAGCCATTGTATATATATCGATTGACAAGGAAGTATTTAGAAATAAATGGACATCCGATGTTGAACAATTGAAATTAAATGGGAATCATATTCTGGCTAATGAAAATTTACAAGCAGATATTCAGAAGAATATTTACCTGAATAAAGGCATACTTATTCCACGATATATCTTGCTTGATAAAAATGCTAATATCCTGAATAATGATGCACCCAGACCTAGCGCACCTGATGATATAGAAAAATTGTTTAAAAATTAAGTAATAAAAATCGTGAGTTTATAGTCGGCAGAAGAAAAATCTTAATTCAGTTCATTGATGGCGTTGAAAATCACCGCTTCATATTGTGCCAGTGTTTTGCTCTTTTTCACCTGCTTATAGATTTTGTGTCCGTTCTCAAATCCTTTGGCATGATATTCCCACAGTTCTTCAAATCGTTTAAGTAAGTGCAAATCGCCTGAGTATTTTTGTTTGCAATATTCGATGATAGAAATATGAAAGTTCCTGAGCATCTTGACTTTCTCAGTTTGTGGAAGCTCGTGTTTTCTGATTTCGGCCAGTAGAAAAAAATTTTGAAGTATTCCCCGTCCTATCATAAACCGGTCAATTTGCGGAACCAGGGCTTGCACTTTTTCGATATCAGCCACAGTCAGAATATCACCATTATAGCAAATTGGATGTATTAACTGCGGCGCATATTCCGCAAAGGCAGATAAATCTACTTCGCCTTTATATTGTTGTTTCCCGATTCGGGGGTGAATAATCAGTTCTTCCAACGGAAATGCATTGAAAATTGAAATTAGCGGTTCAAAATCAGCTGAATTATCTAATCCAAGTCTGGTTTTAATCGAAATTTTCAGTTTCGTTTCGGCAAAAATGCCTTCAAGCAATTTCGCCACTTCGGTTGGTTGTGCCAATAATCCGGCACCCATTCGTTTGCCGGTAACCATGGGGTATGGACAACCCATATTAATGTTCACTTCGCTGAAAGCGTGTTGCAGGCACAATTCTTCAAAGCGTTTGAACGACTCAGCGGTATTGCCCAGAAACTGTGGAACTGGTTTTTGAAAGACATTATGAACGGGCAATAAATCGTTACACTGGCTCGGACGGTAAAAATCAGCACCCTGCACCCGGATAAAAGGCGTAAAAGTTTTGTCGAACAAACCAATATGTTGACTGTATGATTCCCGAAATATCCAGTCGGTAAGTCCCTGAAGTGGTGCTATGTAGATTTGCATGAATTTTAAATTTTCTATTTTTGCGGTAAAGGTAATGAATCTTGAGTTGAAATCTTTATTAAAAGGAGATGATACGGAATTTCTCTACTAGATTTTAGTTCAATATACGCTACCCTAATTTATACCGATTGCAGAAATAATACATTCCAATGTCGACTAGGTCTAATTGTACTGTTTATTACTATGCATCGGCATTATAGCAAGTTGACATTGGGCTAAAATATTAATTCAGTTGCTATTAATACCAATTCGCTTTATTGAAAAGAAACAAAAAAGGGCAACCTGTTTTGATTGCCCCTTTGAGTATTATTAAAAAAAAATTAGAATCCACGAATAGCTTCAATACCAGGCAAAACCCGACCTTCGATAGCTTCGAGCAAGGCACCACCACCGGTAGAAACATACGATACCTGATCGGCAATTCCAAATTTGTTTACACAAGCCACAGAGTCACCCCCGCCAACAAGCGAAAATGCCCCGTTCTGGGTTGCTTCTACAATCGCTTCACCCACTGAGCGTGAACCATGTGTAAAGTTTTCGAATTCAAAAACACCTGTAGGACCATTCCAGAGAATTGTTTTAGAAGCTTTAATCACGTCGGCAAAGATTTTTTCAGTTTCAGGTCCGATATCCAATCCTTCCCAACCATCAGGAATTTCTCCAACCGGAACAAAAGCTGTCTTTGCGTCATTGCTGAATGAATCAGCAATTTTGGCATCCACCGCTAACACAATTTTCACGTTGTTTGCTTTAGCTTTTTCCAATAATTCAAGGGCCAAATCCAGTTTGTCGTCTTCGCAAATCGATATACCGATTTTTCCGCCCAATGCCTTGGTAAAGGTATAAGTCATACCACCCGCAATAATCAGGTTATCCACCTTGGTAAGCAGATTTTCGATAATTTCAATTTTCGATGAAACTTTTGAACCACCCATAATGGCTGTGAATGGGCGGGCAGTATCAGTCATTATTTTTTGAACTGCAATCACTTCTTTTTCCATCAAATAACCAAACATTTTGTTACTTTCATCAAAATATCTGGCAATCAAAGCAGTAGAGGCGTGCGCCCGGTGAGCCGTACCGAAAGCATCGTTTACATAGCAATCGGCATAACTTGCCAAGGTGGCTGTAAATTTCTTTTGGTTTTCCTTGGTTACTTTTTTAGCTTCAGCTTTTTCATCGTCAGTGGCAAATTCGCCGCGTGGTTTACCTTCTTCTTCTTCATAAAAACGAAGGTTTTCAAGCATTAATGCTTCGCCGGGTTTCAAAGCAGCAGCCAAATCACCGGCTTGAGCACAATCGGGAGCAAATTTCACATCAACGCCCAATACTTTTGAAACGTGTGGCAAAATTGCTTTCAACGAATACTTGGTATCCGGATTTTTCTTTGGACGACCCATATGTGAAGCGATAATAATACTTCCACCATCGGCCAAAATCTTTTTCAAAGTAGGAAGTGCAGCACGAATCCGGGTATCATCAGTAATTTGAGAATTTTCGTCTAAGGGTACGTTGAAGTCAACGCGAACGAAAGCCCGTTTACCCGCAAAATTAAATTTGTCAATAGTTTGCATATTGTTGTTTTTTAAAGTGATTAATATTTCTTTATGAATCAGGCTTAATACAATCAAATTTCTGAAATTTATATATCTTTGTATTTCATCTTATCAGAAATCGACAGCAAAGGTACTAAAAAGTTATAAATAGCTGCTGTTCGGTTTTGATAATTAGCAGGATTTAAACATAAAAATAATTAAAGAAAAATTTCTCTAATCGATTTTTGTTTGTATCTTTGTGCCGCTAAAAATAAAATTATTCAAACTCTAAAAAATATAATTTATTATGTCTAAAGTAACAGTAGTAGGTGCCGGAAATGTGGGTGCCACTTGTGCAAATATTCTTGCATTTAATGAAGTCGCGGATGAAGTGGTAATGCTCGATGTGAAAGAAGGTGTTTCGGAAGGTAAGGCCTTGGATATGTTCCAAACTGCAGCCATATTAGGTTTCGATTCAAAGATTATTGGTTGTACCAACGATTATTCCTTAACAGCAGATTCTGACGTGGTGGTGATTACTTCAGGTATCCCTCGTAAACCGGGAATGACCCGTGAAGAATTAATCGGTGTAAATGCCGGAATTGTGAAAAGTGTTGTGGATAATGTATTGAAATTTTCGCCGAATACGATTATTGTAGTGGTAAGTAATCCAATGGATACTATGACTTATTTGGCTTTAAAGACTTCAGGTCTCCCTAAAAACCGTGTTATTGGTATGGGTGGTTCATTGGATACTGCACGTTTCAAATGTTATTTGAGCAAGGCGTTGAACGGAAATCAGAATGAAGTACACTGTATGGTTATTGGCGGACATGGAGATACAACAATGATTCCATTAACCCGTTTTGCGTCCTACAAAGGACGTCAGGTAAGCAGCATTTTAGATAAAGAAACCTTGGATCAGGTGGTTAAAGACACAATGGTAGGCGGTGCTACGTTGACCGGTTTACTTGGAACATCTGCCTGGTTTGCTCCGGGTGCTTCAGTGGCTTATCTGGTGAAATCAATTATTCATAATCAGAAAAAAATTATTCCTTGTTGTGTTTACCTCGAAGGAGAATACAATCAGAATGATATATGCATTGGTGTACCGGTTGTGATCGGCAAAAATGGTGTTGAAGAAATTCTTGACTATAAACTGAATGACGAAGAAAAAGCTTTATTCGAGAAAAGTGCTGCTGCTGTGCGTGGAACAAACGATGTATTGAAAGAAATCAATTTTCTTTAAGCATTTCTGAAATCCTGATTTAACAACACTACAGTTAACTCTGTGGAAATAATGAAATGATGGAAAATAGTCTTCTTTTATCGAATATTTAACAGTTTTTGAAACCAGGTTTTATTTATAATTGAACAATAAAAAAAATTAGGTTTTATTCTTGAAATTTCAGTTAATTCCACTATCTTTGTAAATATTTTAAATTTATATATTTTCCAAAAATTGTATTAGCATGTTAGAATCACATCAGTATTTACGACGGTTTTTAATTAAACCATCCGTTCAACGATCGGCTGTAATGCATTTTATGCTAAATAACCGAACACATCCGACTATTGACGAAATTTACATGGCATTAAGTCCCACAATGCCAACCCTATCGAAAACAACAGTGTATAATACACTTGATTTGTTTGTGGAAAAAGGCGCAGTACGTGCCCTCGCTATTGATGAAAAAAACGCACGCTTTGATGTCGATATTTCGGCTCATGGTCACTTTATGTGTAAAAGCTGCGGAAAAGTTCATGATATTTTTGATTTGAAGCCATCTATGTTTCAAATCCCTTACACAGATAAATTCAAAATTGATTCGGTAGAAGTTTCGTATTTTGGAACTTGCAATTTTTGTCAGGGAAACTAAATCCGACAAAAAAGGAACTAAACAAGCACACTTTTTTAAGTGTGCTTGTTTTTTGTTGACAATTTTTTATATCTTTGACAAATGTTCTAAATTTTGCTCCCATGAAAAGATTCATATTCACAATCTGTTTATTTTTGGTGGTATCTTTTGTTTATTCGCAACAAAAGGCGAAAAAGGGTTTTGGTTTTGGTGCATTACCGGCTGTTTCGTACGATTCCGACCTGGGTTTTCAATATGGCGCATTAGTTAATTTGTATGATTACGGAGATGGTTCTGGTTATCCGAAGTACAATCACTCACTCTATCTTGAATTATCTACTTACACTAAAGGAACTACCATTGCCAGATTAAGGTATGATTCGGAAAAGCTGATTCCTAAAGTCAGAACAACGCTCGATGTGGCTTACGTTCCGGATCAAATGTCCGATTTTTATGGTTTTAATGGCTATCAAAGTAATTTTGATGTAACGACCAGTAAATCATACCGTAATTTTTATAAATGCGAAAAAAATACATTTAGAATAAAAGCTGATTTTCAGGGATATTTGGTGAGTCGAAATTTGGTTGGGTTGCAGGATATGCCTTCTACAATTTCAAAATGGATACAGTAAATATCAAGAAATTAGGTTTATCGGCAGTTCCGGGTGGCGATTTATTTCAGAAATATAAAGCCTGGGGATTAATTGATGCTACAGAAGCAAACGGTGGTAGTATTAATTATTTGAAAGTTGGGTTGAAATATGACTCACGCGATCAGTTGGCTTGCCCCACAAAAGGTATATTTACCGAAGCCGTGATTCAATCGGCACCAAAGTTCATAAACGATAAACCGCATACCAAATTTGCCGTCATTCATCGTCAGTATTTTAAGTTGGCAAAAGAGTTGATATTTGCCTATAGGCTTGATTATCAAACAACTGTTGGGACTGCTACAGTTCCGTATTATGCTCAACCCGAATTAATTACAAGTTATCTGATAGCTGCCACCAATCAGGGATTAGGAGGTAAAAGTTCAGTTCGCGGTATTTTGCGCAATCGCATAATAGGTGACGATGTGGCTTTTGGAAATTTTGAATTCCGTTATAAATTCGTTCGCTTCGAATGGTTGAAACAAAATTTCTATCTGGGAACCAATGTGTTTTTTGATTCAGGAATCATTCTCAAACCGATAGAAATGAATTTAGCGAAAGTTTCTGTTGCAGATAAAGCGAGTTATTTTAGCAATTATGAAGCTGGAAAGTTTCATTCGGCTGCCGGTATTGGCTTGAAAATCGGATGGAATGAAAACTTTGTAATATCGGCCGATTTCGGTAAAGCACTTAATATACAAGATGGAAATACCGGATTCTATATTGGTCTAAATTACCTGTTCTAAGCTGATCTATTCGTTATTAAACTGTTACAATTTTTATTTTATGGTGTTGATTATTAGTGCGTTATTTATTTCTATCTTATACTTTTTACTGATTCTGATATTTATACTTGGTTGGGAAAATATATTTTCATACGAACCAAAAGGAATCATTGACATTGATTTCCCTGTATCGGTGGTAGTACCCTGCAAAAATGAACAGGAAAACATAATGAAATTAATTAGCATCCTGGCTCAGCAAAGTTATCAAAACTTTGAATTGATTATCATAAATGACCATTCTACCGACTCAACACGACATTATATCAAAAGGGCACAAAAAGATTTCCCCAATATTAAGCTTATTGACGCCGTGGGACATGGAAAGAAAAATGCGCTGAAAGAAGGTATCACTCAAGCTAACTCAACACTGATTATCACCACCGATGCCGACTGCATGCCCTCGTATCACTGGATTGAAGCCATTGCCAGTTTTTACAAACGATTTCCATGTGATTTAATTATCGGTCCAATTGGATTGTCTGATAAAGATGACTTATTCTCACGCGTTCAGGCTCTTGAATTCTCAAGTCTTGCCGGCACTGCGGCAGGTGCATCAGGTGCCGGAATGCCTATTTTGTGTAATGGTGCCAATCTGGCCTTTACCAAAAAAGTATGGTTGAAATCACAAAAAGATTTACACAATGAGGAGCAATCGGGTGACGATATTTTTCTACTCGAAAGCGTTAAAAAGGCAGGTGGGAAAATCCGTTTTTTAAAATCCGAAGCTGCATTCGTAAAGACTAAACCGCCTAAAAATATTATGGAATTTATCAATCAGCGGAGAAGATGGGCCGGAAAATCCAAGTCTTATTCTGACTGGCAGATTATTTTAACAGCAACCATTGTGTTGGCTGTCAGCTTAGTGAGTTTAGCTTTTCTTGGAATGGCTTTCGACAAATGGCAATACAGTATAGGTTTTCTGCTACTCTTTGTTTTTAAATATTCAATTGATACCTATTTTCTGTACAAGGTGCGGCGGTTCTTTCAATTGGACAATATATGGGCTTATTCGTTTATACTTTCGCTTATTTACCCGATTTATATTGTATTTATTGCCTTTTCGTCAATACTGATTCCTCCCACGAAATGGAAATAATTATCGGTTAATATATAAAACATCACCTGACAAAGCCGTACGATAGCGTTTAAGAACTTCTTTAGCCAGAGCCGTTGTGTCAGGTAAATTTGGACGGATTCTTTTGGAAGGATTTCCAACACCGTAGCCAATATCAAAAACAGTTCCGCATTTTTCACAGACAGCTTGCCCTAATTCATTTGGATAGACCCTGACAGTAGACAAATGTTCGTAGGGACAGCTCATATCAAAAGCATAATACGCTCCATCAAAGCCGCTATAAACTAAAACTCCAGCATAACCAATCCGTTCAATGGCAGTTATCGGTTTTAAAAATATCATACTTTTATTGATGGAATTTCGAAAGATCGGATAGGTTGTGACCAGATTGAGTTCCAGATAAACCGGATAATCAGGAATAGAAGAAATATAAGTATCATCACAGCTTATAAAAAACAAGCTCACGAATGCGACAAAACTTATATTTCTGAACGTTTTTTTCATTCTTGAAATTTAAATTCCAAATTCACCAATTCGCCACAATTCGTCCTCAGTAAAATTCAGATTCTTTAAAGAATCGATATTATCCTGCAACTGTTTGACGGAACTTGTTCCAACGATTATGGATGTGACCTGTGGTTTATGAAAACACCAGGCAACAGCCATCTGAGCCAATGTTTGTCCACGTTGAGCGGCAATATCATTCAGACTGCTGATTTTGTCAATCACCTCAGGAGTCAAACGGCTTTTTTGAAGAAATCCATGACTTTGAGCAGCACGGGAGTTTTCAGGGATTCCATGTAAATATTTGTCGCTCAACATGCCCTGTGACAAGGGGGAGAAGCCGATAAAACCAATTCCATTCTCAGCAGCTAAAGGCAATACATCGTATTCAATTTCGCGGGTAAAAATGCTGTATCTGTCCTGATAAATAAGACAAGGAGTCCCGTTCTCGCGCAAGATGCGGTAAGCTTCACGGGCTTTATCGACCGGATATTTAGAAATACCTACATAAAGTGCTTTCCCCTGCTTTACCATATCAGACAAGGCAGCCATGGTTTCTTCAAGCGGCGTATTCGGGTCGTATCGATGCGAATAGAAAATATCCACATAATCCATTTGCATTCTTTTCAGACTTTGATGCAGGCTGGCAACAAGGTATTTGCGTGAGCCCCAGTCACCATAGGGACCAGGCCACATTTCGTGACCGGCTTTTGTGCTGATAATCATTTCGTCGCGGTAAGCACTAAAATTTGATTTAAGCATCTTACCAAAATTTGTTTCTGCACTTCCGGGAGGAACACCGTAGTTATTGGCCAAATCGAAATGTGTGATACCATGATCGAAAGCGAATTGAAGCATTTTAAGTGCTTCATCCTGATTGTCCACGTCACCAAAGTTGTGCCACAAACCAAGTGAAATTTTCGGAAGCATTAATCCACTATTTCCACAACGATTATAGCCAACAGTATTTGTATAACGATCAGTTGACGGAATGTATTTATTTTCTGACATAATCTAAAATTTAACTGCAGGTGCTTTGGCTGCAGCTTTTTCTGCTTCGAAATAAGGTTTCTTCTGAAAACCAGTCATTCCGGCTACTATATTTGTAGGGAAATGACGAATATCAGTATTATAACTTTTAGCCAGGTCATTGAAGCGACCTCGTTCAACAGCAATGCGGTTTTCGGTACCTTCTAACTGTGCCTGAAGTTCCAGAAAGTTTTCATTGGCTTTCAAATTAGGATAATTTTCTGAAACGACCATTAATCTGCCTAAAGCAGCACCCACCTGACCCTGAGCAGCCTGGTATTGTTGTAGTTTTTCAGGAGTCATGTTTTTAGGATCAATCGTAATTTGAGTAGCTTTAGCGCGGGCAGCCATTACGCCTTCCAGTGTTAAGCTTTCGTGCGTAGCGTAGCCTTTTACGGTTTGAACCAAATTCGGAATCAAATCAGCACGACGCTGATATTGACTTTCAACGTTCGCCCATTGACTGTTTACTGTTTCCTCTGAACTAACTAATTTATTGTAACTGCCAATACCAAAACCAATTGGTAATACGATGAATAAAAATAAAAATGCAGCTACTGAAGCTAAAATAATAATTGTGCTCTTTTTCATTTTGATTGTTGTTTTAAATATATTTTTAAATTAAAAATTATTTCGATTTTATGTACGGACAAGTCGCGACTTGTCCCTAACTATCTACCATCCACTGGTAGAACCGCCGCCACCTGACATTCCACCGCCAAAATCACCTCCTCCGCTGAAGCCACCTCCATCGTTTCCACCTCCAAAACCACCGCTTCCACTAAAAATACTGCCGGCAATAACACCACCCAACAAACCACCACCTGAATTGCTTAGACGAGGAATATTGTGGTTATCATTTTCTTCATGTCCGCAGAATTTGCATTTATAAGTAGTTCGTTCTGTTCCGGCGCTGATATAGGTTGCGGCTATTACGGTTCGCTTTTCTTTTAAAATAAGTGCTTTTGTGCCACATTTCGGACATTCGCTATAGGCACTTGGTTTATCTAAGGTAAAAATGGCCTCATTAGCACATTTATCACACACAAATACATCGTAATCAACTGCATGTAATTGTTCTTCAAATTGTTGCGATAATTTCAAATGAGCATCTTCTTTCTTTTCAGACAAGATATGCATTTTTCCGTCGCAGGCATTGCAGGCAATTGGTTGACGACGAATGCGGAATGCCATCCACTTTGCATACAAATTTGCAGGAAGTGTTGCCAGCGGAATAGGCAGCAATAACAGTATATAAACAGGATTGGAGAAGAAAAGTATCAGAATAAATCCGGCAAGTGGTACTATCAGTGCAACCATAGTCAGAATACCATTCTTTTGACTTTTTATTATTTTGTATCTGGCAATGTTTGTTGTGAGACGTTTGTCTTTACGCACTGTCTGAATGGAATTAGCCACCCAAATCCAGGTAAATAAGGCAATCAAAAGGTACAAAGCAATCGCTATAGGCAACACTTCATTCCAGGCTATACCTTTTTTGGGAGCATCTTCCGTGACAGGTTCTTTTCGAATAACTGAACCTATACGCTGAACACCGGCAAGAATTCCGGCATCATAATTTCCGGTTTTAAACTCCGGAATCATAGTCTGTATCTGAATCCGCTTACAGATTGCATCCGGCAAAATGCCTTCCAGTCCGTAACCTGTTTCGAAGGTCACTTTTTTCTGATCAAGAACAAAAAGCAGCAATAATCCGTTGTCTTTCTTTGCTTTACCAATTCCCCAAAGTTTTAAGAGTTCAGAAGCAAATGGTTTTATTTCATTTTGACCAATGGAGTTCAATACCACCACTGCCACTTCCGCACCCGTTTGCTTTTCCAGCGAATCAAGTGTCACATTGATTTGTTGAACAGTTTCAGCTTTCAGAATACCATCAGGATTACTTACAAAACCATTCTCGTAGGCATTTTTTGGCTTTGGAACGGTTTGAATGGTATATTCAGCTGCAAAACACAGCAATGGAAACAAAAATAAAATAAGAAGCAGCGGTTTTTTCATACGACAATCCGTTATAAAGTTATAAATGAGCTTCCAATAATAAAAACTTAATACTGCGAATCAATCAAATTAATATCAAAAACTAAAGCCGAATAAGGAGGTATCGTTGGCATATGAAGTGTTGCTGTATCATAAGCCAGGGCAGTTGGTGCATACAGTTTTATACGCGCACCATTGTGCAATTTTGGCAAAACATCTTTCCATGCCTGAATCGTACTGGATAATATAAATTGTGATGGAGTAGTAGCCTGATCAAATACAGTGCCATCAATCAGCGTTCCTTTGTATTTTACCAAAACGTAACTATTTGCATTGGGTTGTCGGCTTAAAGGATAACCTGCATAATAGAGTTTATAATAGTAATAAATTCCGGTACTTTTGTCCAAGTCTTTTTGCATTGGAGGTGAAACTAGCTTGACAGAATCAGGTAGCGATGTGTAATTTGAGGAAGCATAATATTTCATAGAATCTTCCAATGAGTTAAAAAATCGTTCATTGGCTATTTTCCAATCCATATACACATTTTCCTGACATGCTGAAAAAACCATTAAAACAAGAAAAGTGACAAATAAGCCAATTGATATTCGTTTCATATTGAGTATTTTATAAATTTATTTAGTTTTGTCTTTATATTGTTGAGAAAAAGATTTAGTCGCAAATTTAGGCATCGAACGATTTGGTCCCCAAGCCATATAATTAAATGGAAATGTTCCGACAGTTTTCAACGTTCCGGGAACCAGGTCAAATCCTATACGTTTGGAACTTATAAGCTTAAATCCTTTTAACAGTACTTTTTCCGCCATCGGACGAAGATTTTGTTCTACCGCCTTTCGTCTGTTTGCCAGCAGAATATCCGTCAAGGGTATTTTTACCGGACAAACTTCCACGCATTTTCCACAAAGCGTAGAAGCAAAACTTAAATGCGAGAAATCCTTGAATCCACGCAAAAAAGGTGTTAATACAGAGCCAATCGGGCCACTGTAAGTTGTATCGTAGGTATATCCACCCACCGTTTTATAAACCGGACAGCCATTCAAACACGCTCCGCATCGAATACAAGCCAAAGATTCATAAGCTTCATCATCGTCGTACACATTTGTTCGACCATTATCGAGCAAAATTACCACCATCTTTTCAGGTCCATCCACTTCAGTCGAAGTTCGTGGTCCGCTAAAAATAGTATTGTAAGCAGTTATTTGCTGCCCTGTTCCGTGTGCTGCCAATAAAGGATAAAAAAGTCCCAGTTGGTTCAATTCAGGAATGATTTTTTCAATTCCGGCAATAACAATATGCAATTTTGGAAAAGCGGTTGACATCAATGCATTTCCCTCATTTTCAGTAACCGAAATGCCTCCAATATCAGCAATCAAAAAGTTTGCACCGGTTACACCAACCTGAGCCGTTGTATATTTTTTACGCAATACCTGACGCACATATTCCGTCATTTCTTCCGGTGTACTGTCGATAGGCGTATCAAATTTTTCATTAAAAAGTTTTGCAATATCTCCTTTCGATTTATGCATAGCCGGAGTGACAATATGATACGGTCGCTCGCCGGCCACCTGCACAATAAATTCACCTAAATCTGTTTCAACCGATTCACAGCCCATTCGTTCGGCAGTTTCATTTAGTTCAATTTCCTCTGTGGTCATCGATTTACTTTTCACCAGCAAACGGGCTTCATTCTCCACGAGTAATTGCTCAATATATGTTGTTGCTTCTGCGGCATCTTTTGCCCAAAGAACCTGGACACCACGGGAGCTTATATTCGACTCAAACTGAAGCAAATATTTATCCCAGTTTTGCAAAACCTCCCGTTTAATAGCTGCAGCCTGAGTTTTGGCCGCTTCAACATTGTTATATCGCGCCATTCCTTTACTCACCGCTGTATCGTAGCGTGAAATGTTGAATTTAATCGTATTCCGGTGTTTTAAATCGAAAGCGATTGCTTCAGCATCATGGGTAAATTTATTGGATTGTGACACTTGACTATTTACAATTTAGAGACTTACAATTTACGATTGCTATTAAAATTCTGACATATAAATCAAAATCTTCAAAACGATGAACTATTTATTATTTTTCAAATACAAATGAAAAACTTCCAACCCGATTGCCATCGATAAAGAAATCAGCCTTGTACGTTCCTTTGGGTAGAATCTCGCCTACTTTCCAGTAAATTACATCATTCAGTTCCTCGCCACTGTATTCAAATTTCTTCATCGAAGAATAGCTGATATTTTTGTTTTCAAACCGGAAGGTATTCCCTTTGGTCAGCACATCGTCATCGGGGCGGGTTATGCGCAAATAAACTATTTTATCGCCCGGTTGAGAAGTGACATTCTTTGTAATGCTATAATTAAACTGCAAGGTGGCTGTTTGTGAAAACCAACCTGTTTTTTTCCCGCTGCTGTTGAGTGGCGTCATTTTAAAGTTAGTGACTTCCAAAATGGATGCACGCGTAACAACCTGATTCAAGTTCTCTTTTTCTTTCGATAATTCCTTAACGGTTTCACTGGCAGCTTTGAATTTTCGGTGTACTTCCACATTCTCCGTTTTCAGCACTTTATTTGCTTTGTCCAGCGAATCAATCTGATTGACATACTGAATCATTACCTGACGAACCGTTGCCAGTTCTTGCCTTAACTGAGCAATTTTTTTTGCATTTGTCGATTTTGTAACACGCAGTTCTTCAAGTAATTGTTGAACTTTGCTTTTCTGATCCTGCAACAGTTTTACCAACGAATCATTTTTAATATTGGAGGTATAACCGTCGAATTCCTGATTCAAATTGGCATATTCTTTCTGAACCTGTTCTTTTTCAAAGTTCATCATCTGAATTACCTCTGCTACTTCCGCCTCTTTCTGATTCGCCTTACGCACAAAATAAAATACGGCAAATCCGAGGGTAACAATAACTACCGAAACTGCAGTAATAATAATAAAATTTCTTCTTTTAACCTTATCCATAATTTAAAATAAACTTCAGAAACTGTTCAGCTTTAAAGTTTTAACAATACTTTTTCGAGTCTGATTCCCCTCGAACCTTTTATTAATACAATTTGATCAACAATAGCATTCTTTTCAATATCTTCCATTAAAGCTTCAACATTTTCGAAGCAGCTAAAGTTGCTTTTTGTTTTCGAGAATTCTTTACCAACCAATAAAACGCTTGAAAACTTATTTTGTTGCAGCAAATCCACCACGTTTTGATGTTCAATTTCACTGTATTCACCCAGTTCCAACATATCGCCCAAAATCAATGTTTTGTTTGGAATTTCCATTTGGGCAAAATTCAGAATGGCGGCAGTCATGCTGGTCGGATTAGCATTATAGGCATCCACAACCAATTTATTCCTGTCGGTAACAGTCAATTGTGATCGATTATTCTTAGGCCTGTATTTTTCTAATCCATTTTTAATCTGAACGTCAGATAAGCCAAAATGCTGTCCGATAGCAAGTGCTCCCAACACATTTTCAGCGTTATACGATCCAATCAGTTGCGTTTTTATTTCAAAAGGCTGACTGTCAGTTTTGCAGGTCATTTCAAGAAAAGGGGAACAATTCAGGATTTGTCCTGACACTTTTATATCAGCAGAATCACCTTTCTGACTGTATTTTATTATTTTGTCGGATTTCAAGATGCCTGATTTCTGTGCCATTTCGAGCAAATAATCATTATCAGCATTAATAAAAATCTGTTTTCCTGAAGCAGCTATAAAATCATACAGTTCCGCTTTGGTTTTCATCACTCCTTCGAATGAGCCAAAACCTTCGAGATGAGCTTTCCCTACATTGGTGATGATTCCGTAATCAGGACAGGCAATTTCAGACAATAATTTTATTTCGCCCGGATGATTTGCTCCCATTTCAATCACTGCCAGCTCATGTTCGGGCTTCAGAAGGAGCAAAGTAAGAGGAACACCTATATGATTATTCAAATTGCCCTGCGTGAAAAGAATCCTAAACTTTTCGCTTAAAACAGAGGCGATCAGTTCCTTGCTGGTAGTTTTCCCATTCGTTCCCGTAATGCCAATAATGGTCGTTCCAAGTTGTTGACGGTGATAATGAGCCAGGTCTTGCAAACTCTTCAGTACATCATCCACTAAAATAAAACGCTCATCAAGAGCATATTCAATTTCATCAACCACCGCATAGGCACACCCTTTTTCTAATGCGGTAGCTGCAAAAGCATTGGCATTGAAGTTGTCGCCTTTAAGCGCAAAGAAAATGGAACCGGAAGGACAATTTCTGCTGTCGGTACAAATTAGAGGATGCTTCTGGAAAATGGGATAAAGTTGCATTTCCTAAATGACTGTGACTAATTTACAGCGTAACTGAAAGTGAAACATACCATCCTTTCTGATACAGATTTCCGGTAGTTAAGCGGTTAATATTCAACAATCCATAATCATATCCACCTTTCAACTGGTATTGTTTCCACTGAACGCCTAAGCCTAAACCAAGTTGTAAATCCAATTGACTCAGATTTGAGATGTAGCTTTGTTCTTTATAGTTTGTTGTGACAGATGTTACGGTTGACAAAGTGGTTTTAATTTGAGAAAGACCCACATTAACCGTAGGACCGGCAAATCCCATAAATTTCAATTCTTTCGTAACAGGAATAGAATAGGCAATCTGAATCGGTATATTAATAAAATGACCATTGGTTGAATAAAACACATAGGTAGAACTACCATAAATCTGAAGTTTATCGGAATAAACAAAATTATAAAGAATACCCGAAAGCAGACTTAAATTGTTTTGTAAAGGATATTCAGTTGTTAGCCCCATTTTAAATCCATTAAAATAGCTTGTGCTAAAATTGCTCCCATACTGAGCCGGGTTATTGTATCCAACTTCCACCCGATTGGTGAGTTTTTTGAATAGCATTGAGTCCAGAGAGATCGTATTTTTCTTTTGTTGAACCGCTTTTTTTGTTTGTGCGTTCAATGAAAAAACAGTTGATAATAACAAAATAATCAGCGAGATACTTAATGTTCGTTTCATTTTATTTTTTTTAATTCAATGGTTGAAATTTGACAGACAAAGATAGATTATTTTACGCATTATCTGCTAATGTAAGCCACAGTTAGTCTATAGATTATCTGTTTTTAACTCTTCTAAGGGAAAGTATTAAAATTGTTTTCATTAAAACAGCTTTAACAACATCGGTTGTTAAAGCTGTTTTTGTAGGTGCGCCGGGTATGGAGTGCAATTTTGAAGGTGCAGGCGGGTTATAAGAACTATCCCTTGCTTCGACCTCCCGGATAGGATCTTTACAGTTTGTCTGTCTTCAAAACAAAGTGGATAAAAAGTATAACAGAGTTGGATAATTCAGAACGTTGTAAAAACAGAATAACCCAGCTGATCGGATTTGTTAATTTCAAGCTACAACTATTTTTCCTTATCTTTGCAGCAAGTTTTATCCTTAGGTATGGAAAGTAAAAGTTGGTATATACGGATGATTGCGTGGCGGGAGTTGCACATCAAAGAGCGCAATTTCATTTTGATATTGAGCTTATTGATTGGACTATTTACAGCCACAGCGGCATTTTTACTCAAATCGAGCATTCATCTTATTCAATATCTCCTCACCGAAAGCTTTAGTAAATACTCCGTCAATTACTGGTATCTGGTATTTCCTATAGTAGGTATTCTAATCACTTCCCTTTTTGTTCGTTATGTGGTTAAGGACAATATAAGTCATGGTGTTACCCGCATTCTATATGCTATTTCGCAACGAAAAAGCATCCTGAAACTTCATAATATCTGGTCGTCGCTGGTAGGAAGTTCCATCACCATTGGCTTTGGTGGGTC
This sequence comes from Paludibacter sp., assembly GCA_037144275.1. Classification (GTDB taxonomy): domain Bacteria; phylum Bacteroidota; class Bacteroidia; order Bacteroidales; family Paludibacteraceae; genus Paludibacter. Next base: position 17,406 of record JBAWXD010000006.1, read on the forward strand.
GGTAGGAGCCGAAGCACCTATTGTACTAACCGGTGCTGCCATCGGGTCGAATCTGGGGAATTTCTTCAAAATGGATCAGAAAACACTGATGCTTTTGGTGGGTTGTGGTGCTGCCGGAGCGATTGGTGGCATTTTTAAAGCACCTATTGCCGGACTTGTTTTCACACTGGAAGTGCTGATGCTCGATATGACGCTTACCGCCATTGTTCCGCTGCTTATTTCGTCGGTTACCGCCACAGCCTTATCTTATTTCTTTTCGGGGAGTTCGTTTACCTTTGAATTTGGTACCTACGAAGGTTTTGCCATTTCACGAATACCTTATCTGATTTTACTTGGAATTATCTGCGGATTGGTTTCGCTCTATTTTACCCGTGGAATGAACCGTCTGGAAGGACTTTTCCGCAGGTTCAAAAACCCCTACAGTAAACTGGCAATTGGTGGCTCTATGCTCAGTTTGTTGATTTTTATTTTTCCTCCACTTTACGGCGAAGGCTACGATACCATTGTGGCCTTGCTTAACGGTCATTCCGGCACGGTACTCGATCGCAGTTTGTTTCTGGGAATGGGAAGTAGTCCATGGGTGCTGATAGTGTATCTGGTACTTATTATCGTGTTTAAAATCTTTGCTTCGGCAGCCACTACGAGTGGTGGAGGCGTCGGTGGTATTTTTGCTCCCTCGCTGTTTGTGGGTTGCTTAACCGGATTTATTGTTGCTCATTTACTCCGCATGATGGGTCTTCCAATCCCCGAATCAAACTTTGCACTGGCTGGTATGTCGGGACTTATGTCGGGCGTCATGCATGCACCACTTACCGGTATTTTCCTTATTGCGGAGCTGACGGGGGGTTATAATCTGTTTATGACTTTGATGATTGTTTCCACTGTTTCGTATCTGACTATTATTCTTTTCGAACCTCACAGTCTGTACGCTATGCGCCTGGCACAGAAAGGGGAGTTGCTTACGCATCACAAAGATAAAGCCATTCTGACTATGCTCAAAATGGAAAACTTTATCGAAACGGATTTTATTGTTCTGAATCCAGAGATGTCGCTGGGTGAACTGGTGAAAAATATTTCACGCTCCAAACGAAACCTGTTTCCGGTTCTGAATCCGCAAACCAATGTAATTATTGGCATTGTGCTGGTGGACGAAGTACGCAATATTATGTTCCGCCCCGATTTGTACGACCGCTTTAAAGTGAGTAAACTGATGACATCGATTCCCGCCACGCTGAATGTAAGCATGCCAATGGAGAAGGTGATGGATATTTTTGAAGATACGGGCTCGTGGTATTTACCGGTGGTCGACGACGACAAGGTCTATCTTGGGTTTGTTTCCAAATCAAAGATTTTCAACTCGTACCGGCATGTGCTGGTGCATTTTTCGGACGAATAGAGCCCCCTAAATCCCCCGAAAGGGGACTTTTAGTTAGCAATAATTCTCAGTAATTTCATAGAAAATAATTTTAGAAAAATCAACATATAAACTTTTCAGAAGTCCCCTTTGGGGGGATTTAGGGGGCCAATCATGAAAAAACAAACCTACACAGAAGCAGTTGCCGAACTGGAGCAGATTCTGGCAGAACTTGAAAACAATTCGGAAGTAAATATGGATGTTATTTCGGAGAAAGTAAAACGGGCAGCCGTATTGATGGAATTCTGCAAAAAACAGTTACACGAACTGGACGTAGAGTTGGAAAAAATGCTGGAACATCTGGATTAATTTTTTAAATCCATTCTGTTTCATATTTTCCTAGGCTTGCATATTTCCCGAGCAATTCCAGGCTATGATTCAAAGCTACTGGTAATCCTTTTTCTCCACTATAACCATTTATAATCATCAACAAACGGGTTGTTTTGTCCATAATTTTAGTACGTTCATTATCACTGGTGGGTGTGCCAATCCCGGCAATTTCGTCACGATAAAGTGGTAAGCCCTCCACATTGAGCAGTCCACGTCCGATGGCTTCAAATTTATCTTCGGGAGTTCCTATTCCCAGTACCACATCGCCCTGAATTTTATCGGCATCAAAACCACCTATGGAGAATCCACTCCGAATAGAAACCAGATTAATGATATCCACCAACGTGCTGACTTTATAAATCTCAATCTCACGAACAATTCGTCGACAAAGTGCCTCGGCTGAAGGACGATAGCGGTTCGGGTCTTTTCCCAAGACTTTGTAAGCTTGTCGGGTAGCTGCAATTTCAGGACGTTTATTGATTTCTTCTATGCTAAAAGTGGCTCTAATTCCCTGAATTTCCGTCTCCATTTCCTGCCATAAGCCAGCAGAAGTAGTTGAATTCTGTACTTCACAGCGAATAATTGCCAGTTTTAAATCCGGGCAGGCATCGTGTATATCAGATGAAATTTCTATATTCATTTCTTTTTATTGGCACATTTTCATATTGGCTAATTGGCACATTGAATCATAATTCCACTCAACATTCTCCCCGATTTTATTCCTAACCGACGTGCCGAAAAGAAACGCTCGTGTTCGGTGTAGGTGCAAATCCCGGCAATTTCGATATGTTCTGATTTTATTCCAACATTCAGTAGCGATTGTCGGTTTGCTTCCCAAAGATCGAGATAAACAGAGTCGTTTCGTTCAGTGAAAATTTCTTTCGTATCAAATCCGGCATTTTCAAAGCTTTTTAATACTTCGTTCCCCACTTCATACACTTCAGCAGAAATAGAAGGACCAATTGAAACAAGAATGTCAGCAGCATTACAGCCAAATTTCTCAGTCATTGTCATTAGTGTTTTTTCTGCAATTCGTGCACAGGTTCCCCGCCAACCGGCATGAGCCACAGCAATAACTTTTCTGATTGAATCAAAGAAAATCAGGGGAACACAATCGGCAGTACTAACACCAAGGCATACTCCCGGAAGTTGGGTAATAAGTGCATCAACACCGTTCAGATTGTGTGTTTTCTCATCGGCCGAAAGTTGAAAAAAAGATGAATCAATTACACGGATTTCAGTTCCATGAGTTTGGAATGGAATGATTAATGTTGAGGGTTCAATGCCTAGTTTCTGACATAAAAGTTGATGGTTTATGTCCAGATGAATCGGATTGTCACCTGAAAACGGACTCAGATTGAATGATGCATAATTGCCCATGCTTACACCGCCCTGACGGGTAGTTGTAAAGTAAATACAATCTGCGCTTTTATTTATTATCAAATTTTCCAGAGATAGATACGCTATAAATTACTGTGTTATTCACTTATTCAACAACCTGTTTCATAAATCTCTCCTGTTTCTTTCCCATTTTCATCGTATACCTTTCCATACTGAAAAGATCCATTATTATACTTTTTAATGGTTTTCATTTTGCCGGATGGATAGAATTCATACCAAAAACCATTCCTCTGTCCATTTTTATTGATAAGGTTTATAGTATCGTTTCTTAAAATTTCAAATTGTATGGGTTTCGTAGGACAAGCTTTTAGAAGTTGGGTGCCAAAATATATGTTATCTGGCATTTTTTTGACAGTTGAAATTACAAATTCGAATCGTTGAAAATCAGGACCTCCGATAGGTGTGTGGTAAACAGCACTTTTCTGATAACCTCTTGTTTCGTATTTGCGGGTTTTTGGATTGTATTCTCTTTTAAATACTACTTTATTAGTGTCTTCAAGTTCAATATAGAGGATTTCTTTACGCATTTCAACTTTTGGACGATGGGCATTTATATCCATTCCATTACTATTCACATAAATGGTCAGAAACAGCGTATTATTTTTCAAAACATTTTTCGAGATGCAATTTCCCAACACACGTAAATCCTTAGTGCCATCATAAAAATGTGAAAAACTTATAACTTTAGGGTTTTGAGCTACTAATTGACTCATTAAAATTGTTAAGCCAAAAATAAAAAGAAGGGTGAAAGTCTTCATAGCCAATTATTTGATCAGGACTAAATTATGTTAGTAGATTAAATCAACAAACAATATGCCCCTTTAGGGGTTAGGGGTTACAATTCGTCCCAGCCGATGCCTTTGTATTTACTCAAATCATCCTCTTCCTCGTCATCATTCCATTCTTCCTCATTTTCTTCATCCCATTCTTCTGCATCAATCAGTTTCTGACTAATCTCCATCGGGCGATGTGAGAATTCAACCACTTTGTTGGATTCTTTGTTGATTTCGGTCCAGATCAGGTCTTTTAGCTCTGGAATTCCCAGACCGGATATGGATGAAATAAACACCGTTTGAATGTCTTTCGGAAGTTCTTTTCGCAATTCTTCCAGCAATTCCTCATCCAGCATATCGCATTTGGTTATGGCTAAAACACGCTGTTTGTCAACCAATTCAGGATTATACTGTTTTAATTCGTTGAGTAAAATATCAAATTCTTTAATGATATCGTCACTATCAGCCGGAATCATAAACAGCAAAATGGAGTTTCGCTCAATATGGCGGAGAAAACGCAAACCGAGTCCACGACCTTCGGCAGCTCCTTCAATAATTCCGGGAATATCAGCCATTACAAAGGACTTTCCGTCACGATAAGATACAATTCCCAGATTGGGAACGAGTGTGGTAAAAGGATAATCGGCGATTTCAGGTTTTGCAGCCGAAACTACCGACAACAAAGTTGATTTTCCGGCATTCGGAAAGCCCACCAATCCAACATCAGCTAGTACTTTGAGTTGCAGAATAACCGTTTTTTCGATAGGAGGTTCGCCCGGCTGAGCAAAACGTGGTGTTTGATTGGTTGATGTACGAAAATGCCAGTTTCCCTGACCACCACGACCACCCTGTACCAAAACCACTTCCTGACCATCTTCGGTAATATCACACAAATATTCTCCCGTTTCGGCATCATAAACCACTGTTCCGCAAGGCACTTCAATCACTTTGTCTTCGCCTTCTTTTCCAAAACTACGACTTTGACTACCGCCATCGCCATCACCGGCATGAATATGACGGGCATATTTCAGGTGAATAAGCGTCCAGTGATTTTTGCTTCCACGCAAAATAATATGACCGCCACGTCCACCATCACCTCCATCCGGACCACCTTTCATGGTCAGTTTGTCGCGGTATAAATGCTTGGAACCAGCTCCACCTTTGCCTGAGCGGCAAAATATCTTTACGTAATCAACAAAGTTTGAACTTGCCATTTTTTTATTTTAAATTTAAGATTTTAGATTTTAGACTGGAACCGGAACATAGATAAGTTTTAAAACACCAATCGTAAATCTAAATCTAAAATTGTATATTTAAGCTTTTTTAGAATCAATAACTCCAGATATCCGTCCGAAAATCTCCTCAATTGTACCCATACCATCGATGGGCGTGTATTGGTTTTTGTTTTTATAAAAATCGTTGACAGGTTCGGTGAGTTTATGATAAACATCCAGACGTTTTTTAATGGTTTCTATGTTATCATCGCTTCGACCCGATGTTTTTCCGCGAATGATAAGCCTGTCAATTAATTCATTTTCAGTCACTTTTAAATCAACTAAAAGCGAAATTTCTTTATCCAGTTTTTTCAACATCACTTCCAGTGCTTCGGCTTGAGCCACCGTGCGTGGAAATCCGTCCAGAATAATTCCATTGCTGTCGTCGTGTTGATTTTCGACATATTTCAACAGTATATCAATAATCATTTCATCCGGAACTAATTCACCTTTGCTGATGTAACTGTCGGCAATAATTCCCAGATCAGTTTTCATGGCGATTTCCTTTCGTAGCAAATCACCTGTAGATAAGTGGGTTAGTGAGTATTTTTCAACGATTAAATCACTCTGAGTTCCTTTTCCGCAGCCGGGTGCACCGCACATAATAATGTTTAACATAGCTATATTCTTATATTATTTATTCCGAGACAACTGTGTAAATATCTTTCAGGTTACGACCATATCCATCGTAATCCAGTCCGTAACCAACAATAAAGTCGTTTGGAATTTTCATAGCAATATAATCTACCGTAATGTCACGTTGCAGTGCATCAGGTTTTTGTAGAAAAGTGGCCACACGTATTTCATTAGCACCTTTAGCTCGCAGCGAACCCAAAATACGCTCCATCGTAATGCCGGTATCTACAATATCTTCAACCACTACCACATTCCGTCCAACCACACTTTCATTGAGCCCGATAATTTCTTTCACCGTGCCGGTACTATAAAGTCCATCGTATGACGAGAGTTTGATAAACGTTATTTCACAGGCTATATTCACGGTTTTCATTAAGTCACCGGCAAACATAAAGGCACCATTCAACACACAAATAAAGAGTGGATCTTTGTCGGCCATATCACGGTTTATAGCATCACCAACAGCGCGTACTGCTTTCTGAATTTCGGTTTCGGGAATGGATAAGCTGAATTTTTTGTCTTTAATTTGAATAATGCTCATAATGTGTAAAACTGAATGTGTGAAAAATAGGCTACATATACATAGATTTGCAAAAGTACTAAAAAACATTTGTCTACGAAATAACAGAAACGCTGTTGTTGGAAACTTGATGCAAGTTTTATGATAAGATTTTGAAGGTTTTTGAAACAAAATGCGTTACTTTGTGATAAGTTGGAATGAAATACTGACACCTAAACTCGATTCAGATAACATGCAAAAAATCAATAAAATAGCAAGTTCACCAACCCTTGATTTTTACTCGGCCAATACCGAAACCGTGCTGGAGTTGCCACTCGTGGATGGTGGCATTGCAGCAGGATTTCCCAGTCCGGCTCAGGATTATATCGATCTGAAAATAGACCTCAACAAAGAGTTGATTGCCAATCCGTCGAGTACATTCTATGGTCGGGTGAAAGGTGCTTCGATGCAGGATGCAGGGATTGTGGATGGTGATATTTTGGTAATCGACAAGTCTATTAAGCCACAGGATGGTGATACGGCTGTTTGTTTTATCGACGGTGAATTTACGCTAAAATATATCAAAATAGAACCCGATGCTGTTTACCTCATCCCTGCTAATCCAAAGTTTCAAGCTCTCAAAGTGACTGAGGAAAATAATTTTTGCATTTGGGGCGTGGTGACCTATTCTATAAAGAGTCATAAGAAATAATGTGCCAATGAGTGAATATGCCAATTAGCAAATTATTCAACAATCAACTTATCCTCTTAACTCATTTGCACATTAGCACATTGGCTCATTAGCACATTAAAAAATGTACGGCTTACTCGATTGTAATAACTTTTACGCTTCCTGCGAACGGGTTTTTAATCCGTCGCTCAATGGCAAAGCGGTCGTGGTTTTATCCAACAACGACGGTTGTGTGATTGCGCGTTCCGCTGAAGCAAAAACCCTGGGAATTCCAATGGGCGAACCCGCCTACAAACTCAAGGAATTGATTGAAACTAATCAGGTGGCTGTTTTTTCGTCAAACTATGTGTTATACGGCGATATGTCACATCGTGTAATGACTGTTATTCAGCAGTTTGTTCCTGAAATAGAGATTTATTCCATCGATGAGGCTTTTTTGATGTTTGATGGTTTTGAAAACATTGATCTCTACGAGTTAGGAGGAAAAATAGTGCAAACAACCACCCGCAATACCGGAATTCCGGTGAGTCTGGGTATAGCGCCTACCAAAACATTGGCCAAAGTAGCCAGTAAATTTGCCAAGAAATACAAAAACTACAAAAGTGTTTGCATAATTGATACGGACGAAAAACGGGAGAAAGCGTTGAAACTGTTTGAGATAAACGATGTTTGGGGCATTGGCAGGCAGTTCACGAAAAAACTCCAGTATCATGGCGTAAAAACTGCCTGGGATTTTACTCAGCGAAGTAAAAGTTGGGTGCGACGAGAATTGGGTGTTGTGGGTGAGCGAACCTGGCTGGAGTTGCGAGGCACGCCCTGTATTGAAATGGATAGTTCGGAAACCAAGAAATCAATCTGCACGTCACGCAGCTTTGGAGAGCGACTGACGGAGCTTGCGCCTATTTCGGAAGCGGTGGCTAATTTTGCAGCTTCATGTGCCGAGAAGCTACGTAAACAACAGTCATTGGCATCGGTGCTTATGGTATTTATACATACTAATCCGTTTGCCACCAATCAGCCGCAGTATTCCAACCAACTGCTATTACAATTGCCTGTGCCGACAAATGATACAACCGAATTAATTCGTTTTGCGCTTGCAGCTTTGAAATCAATTTATAAAGACGGCTATCGCTACAAGAAAGCCGGAGTCATTATTACCGAAATTGTTCCTGAACGACCATTCCAGGGCGATTTGTTTGATGTGCGTAACCGGGATAAATACAGTAAGATTATGGGAGTTATGGACAGTCTGAACGAATCGTACGGAAAACAGAAAGTGAAAATTGCGGCACAGGGCTTCGACCGGAAATGGAAACTGAAAAACGAGAAACTATCACCCTGCTACACAACTAAATTGAGTGATGTATTGGAAATTAAGGCAGAATAGCCAGAAATTAATCCTGATATTTTACCATAATTAAATTAATTTTAAATAGCTTTGCGGAATCAGTATTCAAAATCAACTGTTTAGATAAAGAAAAAAGTATGAAAAGTTCATTCTTGTCTTTTTTTGTTTTAATGTTCTTTTATAGCTTACCAGCACAGGAAATAAAAATGTTTCCTGAGGGTGCTATATATGGTTATGTTAGCTGTTTTGGGCCTCCTAGATTAAAAGGATCTGGATGTCATGGTGAAATACAAGCTGTTCTGCAAATACATGATACTTTGATAAATAATAAGGTTTATCAAAAAAGTTCTTTCGGGATTTCGCGCTATGAAAACAAGAAATTTTATATTTACAACGAAGACCCCAAACAAAACTATTTTCCTGACAACGAGTATATTTTGTATGATTTTAGTATTCAGCTAAATGACACATTTCATCTGGAGAATCTATATGCCATTGAAAATAAATTAGTTGTAGTTTCAAAAAGACAGCGTTTAATGCAAAATGGTGAGTATCGTACCGAATTAAAATTAAATGGAGAAAGATGGCAGTATTGTTGGATTGAAGGCATTGGGGATATCTTTAATGGATTATTTTATATATACCAGATTGGAAGATATGATATATATTCTGGTATCGCTTGTTTTTCCGATAAATATGGGGTAGTGTATAAGCAAGAAGGTCTTGATTATCCATGCGAAAATTTAAATAATTACTTTGTTTCCTGGGAAGGGTTGCAAAACTTAAAAACTGATATAATTCGGATTTCTCCAAATCCCTTTAATTCAAATATATCGTTAGTTCTTGATATTCCTTCATCAACCAGTGACGTAAGCTTTAATTTGAGTTCGTCTGATGGATTATTAGTTAAGAAAATTCCAATTTCAGGAAAAGGTAAACTCTCAATAACGCTAGAATTATCAAACTTACCGAAAGGTGTCTATTTTGGTATTATCTTGTTTGGCAACGAAATAAAATCTTTCTCAAAACTGATAAAAGAATAGTATTTTCAGGTATAAAAAAAGCTGAACTCTCATTCAGCTTTTTTTTAAGTTATTCTTCCAGCGTACTTAAATCACCTTCCGGCAATCCTAAAGCACGGGCTTTCAGCACTCGGCGCATAATTTTACCGCTTCGTGTTTTGGGCAACTGGTCTACAATAGTAATGGCTTCGGGTTTCGCAATTGGTCCCATATGAGTCACTACGTGGTTGATAAGATCGTGTTCCATCTCCAGACTTGCTTCATATCCATTCCGTAAAATGGCAAAAATATGAATGCAATTTCCTTTTATCGGATGTGGCAATGCCACGGCAGCCGATTCGGCAATAGCCGGGTGACTAATCATAACGCTTTCTATTTCAGCACTTCCAAGCCGGTAGCCGCTTACTTTAATCACGTCGTCAGTTCGTCCGATAATCCAAAAATAGCCATCTTCATCTCTTTTTGCGGAATCGCCGGTCAGATACCAACCTTGTTTTTTATATTTCGACCAGTAAATATCGAGATAACGTTCCGGGTCTTTGAAAATTCCGGCTGTCATTCCCGGCCACGGAGATTTTATAACGAGTGTTCCTTCTTCGTTTGCTCCCACTTCCTTTCCATCGTCATCCACCACCGCTATTTCATTTCCGAAAAATGCTTTCGTTCCTGAACCTGGTTTTAAAGGTGTTACCGGTAGGGGCGTAATCATAAAACCACCGGTTTCAGTTTGCCACCAGGTATCCATAATCGGACATTTGCTGTTCCCTATAACTTCGTGATACCAACGCCACGCCTCCGGATTAATCGGCTCGCCCACCGAACCCAACAATCGAAGTGAACTTAAATCATTTCGGTTAGGCCACGAATCGCCAAAGCGCATTAACCCACGAATGGCAGTAGGCGAAGTATATAAAATATTGATTCCATAACGTTCCACCATTTTCCACCAACGGTCGGGATACGGATAGGTTGGAGCACCTTCGTACATAATAATAGTGGCACCGTTCATCAATGGTCCGTAAACAATATAACTGTGACCGGTAATCCATCCCGGATCGGCAGCACACCAATAACGATCATCGGGTTTTATGTCGAAAACCATGCGATGTGTGGTCGAAGTGTAAACACTGTAACCGGCGTGAGTGTGAATCATAGCTTTAGGTCGACCTGTTGAACCGGAAGTGTAAAGCAAAAACAAGGTATCGTCGGCTTCCATCACTTCGGTGTCACATTTGGAGGCTGCAATAGGTAAAGCCACTAAATCGTGATACCAATAATCGCGACCATTTTCCATATATACGTCCACATTGGTTCGCTTTACGGTGATGCAAATTTCCATCGTGGGCGAAAGCTCCATGGCTTTGTTTACCACCGATTTCATTTCCACCACTTTACCCCGACGGTAACCACCATCGGCAGTAATCACTACCCGACTATTGGCATCGTTTATGCGGTCGGCTAAGGCTTCGTGACTAAAACCACCATACACCACACTGTGAATAGCACCAATTTTGGCACAAGCCAGCATAGCAAAAATTTGTTCGGGAATCTGCGGCATATAAATCGTAACCACATCGCCTCTTTTTACGCCCATACTTTTCAAAATATTGGCAAACTGACAGACTTCACGATTGAGTGCGTGATAGGAAAATGAACGGACATCGCCCGGCTCACCTTCCCAGATCAAGGCCAGTTTATTACGAACTTCGGTATGTTGATGACGGTCAATGGCGTTATGAACAATATTCGTCTGCGCACCGGCAAACCATTTGTAAAAGGGTGGATTTGAATCGTCCAGTACCTTATCCCATTTTTTATACCACGATAAATGATCAGCTTGGTCTGCCCAAAACTGTTCACGATTTTCGATGGAGAATTTGTACAACTCTTCATACTCTTTGATGTTAGCCTGATCGATAACTTCCTGTGATGGAAGATAAATTTTGTTCTCTGTCGGATTTGTCATGTATAAAAATTTATTTTTACAAATTAAGAAATATCTTTTTGGATGGGTTTTTTAAAAATTCGAATAATTAATACAGTAATAATTGTCAACCATCCTGCCGGATATGGAAGCATGGTTATAATCCACCAACTTGAATATTGGGATTTCTCACCAATACCACCGAACCATGAAAACAGCCATAAGAAAAATACACCTACAATAATAGCAAGAGCACTGTACATGAAAATTTTCCAATGACGGTCTTTCGTCAAAAAGCTTGACAAAGCAACCAAAATACTGCCAATTAAAATACCAACAGAACCTTCCATTGGATCAATGGCACAAATACATAAAGCAATAAGCCCGAGGATATAAACAACACGGGTCCAGTTATTGTTCACTTTCATTTTTCCCGAATTTAAAGGTTAATAATTAAATTTTTCCGTAATTAATCTTAATTTACTTATGATTATTAAGTAAACACGTCGTTTTCGTAAAATGCAAATATATAACCATCCCCAACAAATGCTCTTTTTTTTATATTTTATTTAGATTTAAACAATATGATGGAAGAGGATTTAAACAAAAAAAGCCGGTAATCTGAAATTCAGATTACCGGCCTAAGTATTATAAGCAGTAATTATTGACTATTTTACAGTGTTTTTCTTACTTCCGTTTCTTCGTAGCTTTCAATTAAATCACCCACACGAATGTCGTTGTAGTTTTTGATATTCAACCCGCACTCGTAGTTTGTTCCAACTTCTTTCACATCATCTTTGAAACGTTTCAAGGAATCCAGTTCCCCCGAGTATACCACAATACCATCACGGATAATCCGAATTTTATTAGTACGTTTAATTTTACCTTCCCGAACCAAACATCCGGCTACAGTACCAACTTTCGTAATTTTGAATACTTCGACGATTTCAACTGTTGCAGTAATTTCCTCCTTGATTTCAGGTGAAAGCATACCTTCCATAGCCGATTTGATTTCTTCAATCGCATCATAAATAATGGAATACAAACGAATATCGATTTCTTCCTTATCAGCCATTTTACGGGCTGTAGAAGTAGGACGAACCTGGAATCCACAAATAATGGCATTCGAAGCAGCAGCGAGCATAATATCCGAATCGGAAATGGCACCCACAGCTTTGTGAATTACGTTTACCTGGATATTTTCAGTTGACAATTTCAATAAAGAATCAGCTAAGGCTTCTACTGAGCCATCCACATCACCTTTCACAATGATATTCAGCTCTTTGAAATCACCAAGTGCAATACGTCGGCCTAATTCGTCGAGTGTAAAATGCTTTTTAGTTCGGATACTTTGTTCACGTTGTAATTGTTCCCGTTTATTGGCAACCTGACGTGCTTCCTGTTCAGAAGCCATCACATTGAAGTTGTCACCCGCCTGTGGAGCTCCGTTCAATCCCAAAATTAATACCGGCTCAGCTGGTTTCACCTCCGTAATACGTTGATTACGTTCATTAAACATAGCCTTTATCTTTCCAAAATAGGTTCCGGCTAATACTACATCACCCTGACGCAGCGTTCCGTTCTGTACCAAAACAGTTGATACGTAACCACGACCTTTATCCAGCGTAGATTCAATTACAGACCCAATAGCACGTTTATTTGGATTGGCTTTCAGTTCAAGAAGTTCGGCTTCAAGCAATACTTTTTCGAGTAATTCAGCTATACCATCGCCTTTTTTCGCTGAAATATCCTGCGATTGGTATTTTCCACCCCAATCTTCGACCAGATAATTCATTTGTGCCAGCGTTTCTTTAATTTTTTCTGGGTTTGCACCCGGTTTATCCACTTTGTTTATGGCAAAAATCATTGGAACATTCGCAGCCGAAGCGTGGTTGATTGCTTCAATGGTTTGTGGCATCACGTTATCGTCAGCAGCGACAATGATGATTGCAAGGTCAGTTACTTTAGCTCCACGAGCACGCATAGCGGTAAATGCTTCGTGACCAGGAGTATCTAAGAAGGTGATTTGCTGACCGCTTTCGAGCGTCACATTATACGCTCCGATATGCTGTGTAATACCTCCGGCTTCACCGGCAATTACATTGGCTTTTCGTATATAGTCGAGCAGGGAAGTTTTACCGTGGTCGACGTGACCCATAACGGTTACAATCGGTGCACGTGGTAACAAATCTGCTTCGGTATCAATTTCTTCTTCTCCAATGGCTTCAATAACATCGGCACTTACATATTCGGTACTAAAGCCAAATTCTTCAGCCACGATATTAATCGTTTCAGCATCCAGACGTTGGTTAATCGAAACCATCATACCAATACTCATACAAGTAGCAATAACCTGATTAACTGTTACATCCATCATGGTTGCCAATTCACTGGCAGTCACAAATTCGGTCAGTTTGATTACGCTTTCTTCATCTCGTTCACGTTGTGCCTGTTCCTGTTGACGTGCGCTCACATTATCCCGTTTATCACGGCGATATTTTGAGCCTTTCCCTTTTTTATTGGCACCCGATAGACGAGCCAGAGTTTCTTTTATTTGTTTTTGTACATCTTCCTCGTTTACAACTGTTTTGATAGGTCTTTTAGCTCCGTTTTTATTCGGTTTTGCTCCAGCAGCACCAGCTCCACCGGTTGTTCCGGGAGTGACTTTCTTTGGATGTGCTAATCCCTGAGCAGGACCACCGGTACTTGACTGAGATGCTTTGTTTATATCAACTCGCTGACTTGAGAAACGTTCCCGCTTTTTCTTAGGATGAAAAGCATCTGTTCCGGCAGCAGCTCCACCAAGAACAATTTTCTTATCATTAAGTATGGGTTTTTTACCGTCGAAAGCGGTTTTAGTTATTTTTTCTTCCCGTTCCTTGCGTTTTTGCTCTTTTGATTTTGCTTTGGGTCTGGTACTTTGATTCAACAAATTCAAATCAATGGTCCCAATAACTACCGGAGCAACATCTAAAGTAGGAGTACGCAACGAAAAGATTTCATCTTCTTCGTGGTCGTTGTCTTTCGTTTCAATAATTCCTTCCGGAATATCGACAACAACAATTTTGGTTTCTTTTGGCTCCTTCTTTTTTAAAGTTTCCGAAGCTAGTATTTTTTGTTCCGGTTTTATTTCGGAAACGGTATTTATTATTTCTTTTTCTTCAGTCTTAACTGCGTCCTTAACAGCTACTTTCTCTTCCGGTTTTGCTGCTTTAGGTTCAACAGGAATGGTCTCTTTTTTTGGTTCTTCAATTACTTTCTCAACCGTTTTTGGAGCTTCAGGCGCTTTACTCTCCACTTTTTCAACTGGTTTTGGAACTTCAGCAACAGGAGGCTGCACTTTCTCTACCGGTTTTGGTGCAGGTCGTTTTGGAGTCAAATCAATTTGACCAACCTGTTTAAATTGGGGTAGTTTATCTTCAGGTACCGAAATAGAAATGTTTTCTATCTTTTTTTCTACCGGCTTTGGCTGATTATAACCTTCAATAGAAACAGTGGGCGCTTTTTCTTTCAACAAACGCTCCTGACTCAATCGCTCTGATTCAATTTTCAGAGCCATATCTTTATTAAACTCTTTTGCAAGTAAAAGGTGTAAATCGTCATCCAATTTTAAATTGGGATCGAGCGCTAATTTATGACCTTTTTTCGCCAAAAATTCAACGGCGGTATGCATACCGACATTTAAATCTTTACAGGCTTTACTTAATCTTATAGACATATTCTATTGTATAGTTTTCTATTTTAAAAAGTTCCGGAGTTAACACAGAACATGAAATATAGCTTGTCCCGATGTATCGGGGAAACACGAAACGTAAAACTCGAAATGTCTTTATTCTTCGTCTTCAAATTCGGCAGTCAGAATTGCCAATACTTCATCAACGGTTTCTTCTTCCAAATCGGTACGGGTAATCAAATCCTGACGGGTGATAGCCAAAACACTTTTAGCGGTATCACAACCAATTGCTTTCAACGCATCAATAACCCATTGATCGATTTCGTCGCTGAATTCGTCTAAGTAAATATCTTCTGATTCAGTGTCCTCATCCAATTCGCGGAATACATCGAGTGTATAACCTGTAAGCATTCCGGCCAATTTGATATTCAGACCACCTTTGCCGATAGCCTGCGAAACTTCTTCCGGTTTCAGGTAAATTTCTGCTTTTTTGTCGACTTCGTTCAAGCGGATGGAAGAAATTTTAGCAGGGCTCAATGCTCTGGATATAAACAGATTGACATTATTAGTGTAATTTATTACGTCAATGTTTTCGTTGCGTAATTCGCGTACAATTCCGTGGATACGTGAACCTTTCACACCAACGCATGCTCCAACCGGATCAATGCGATCGTCGTATGATTCAACAGCCACTTTGGCTCTTTCACCCGGAATGCGGGCAATTTTCTTAATGGTTATCAAGCCTTCGTGAATTTCAGGTACTTCTAGTTCGAAAAGACGTTCAAGGAAAACCGGTGAAATACGTGAAAGGATAATTTTAGGATTATTATTTTTATTCTCAACCATCGCCACCACGGCACGCACGGTATCGCCTTTGCGGTAAAAATCAGTCGGGATTTGTTCCGATTTTGGCAAATAAAGCTCATTTCCTTCGTCGTCAATCAGCAACATTTCCTTTTTCCAAATCTGATAAAGTTCGGCACTTACAATCTGACCTACTTTTTCGCTGTATTTTGAAAAAACGTTATCTTTCTGAAGTTCCAGAATTTTGGAAGAGAGCGTTTGACGTAAGGTCAGGATAGCACGACGACCAAAGCCCATAAAGTCAACGGTCTCAGTCACATCTTCGCCAATTTCAAAATCGTCATCAATTTTTAGCGCTTCCGTCAATGTAATCTGAAGATTTGGATCTTCCAGTTCATCATCGGCCACGATGGTACGGTTGCGATAAATTTCGAAGTCACCTTTATCAGGATTGATAATGACGTCGTAATTTTCATCGGTTCCAAACATTTTCGAAATCACGTTACGGAACGACTCTTCCATTACACTGATTAATGTACTTCTGTCGATGCTTTTGAGTTCCTTAAACTCTGAAAAAGTATCAATTAAGCTGATAGTTTCTTTTTTGCTCATGGCCTATTTGAATCTAATTATATATTTTGTATGTTTTATTTCTTCGTAATTGAACGTAAGGCTTTCTATCACTGTCACTTTACGTTTCGAACCTTCCGGTTTTTCTGTTTTTTCAATTTCCAGCACAAATTCCGTTTCATGTACTTCAGCCAAAATTCCGGCAAACTTCTTCCCTGTTTTGGTCAGTACTTCCACTTCATTATCAATGTTTTTCTCGTACTGTTTAATCACTTTGAAAGGCTCGGTCAGTCCGGCTGAACTCACCTCCAATTCAAAATCTTCCACTTCACGATCAAATTGAGCCTCAATATGTTTATTCAGCTCAGCACAAAAGTCAATGGAAACACCTTCAAAAGAATCAATTTCCACTGAAATTCGATTATCCTGACTGAGTTTTACATCCACCAAATAATAATCTGATTCAATCAGATAGTTTTCAACTATCTGATTTATAGTGTCTTTTAAAATCATATTCGGGTTATTACAACAAACGAGGGGACTGTTGTCCCCTCCTCCATAGTCTATTTCGGGTACAAAAGTACGAAATAATTCTTTATCAGACAAAGATTTATGAAAATATTCAATCAAATAATGATTTTTGATTTATTGAAATTAGTTCGTTTCAATTCTGTTACACAAAAAAAAACCTGCAACTTTATGCAGGGGCTTCTCATTTGAAAGGCAAGCTAACTAAGAAATTATCAGGCTTCCGAGAGACTGACTCGTTGACACGATGGTCGGATGACTTTCTGACCTGAAGAATCCTCAAATTGCTATATTATCAGAAAACTTCAATAGGAACTTCGGTACTGATACCATTCTGGATACTGAATGCTTTCAATACCGGAATTTCACTTGACAGCGAAACAATCAGATAGAGGATATTCGGGTCGTATGCCAGCCGAATATCTTCCACCGAAGGACGAGAAGGCGTTTCGGGATGACTGTGGTAATTGGCGATAATAGTCAAACCTTCCGAACGTGCAGAACGAAACACCTGAAACTGTTCGGTAGGATCGAAGGAGAAATGCTCGGGACTATGATCGATATTGGTCAGTTCATGTTGCTTTACAACCACACTATCATTCCCAACAAGCAACCCACAAGCTTCGTTCGGTAATTCCGAGTAGGCCTGAGACACTATTCCATCGTAAATATGCGCAGGAATCCGTATCATTTCTGAATCTGAACTAAATGAGTTCCTTTTAGGGCTGCCTCCTTGATTGAAAGTACAGTAAATCCCTGTTCAGTTGAACTGCGTGGTACATTTTCCAGTGGTTCACCTTCGGTAAGTAATACTTCAAGTATATCACCCGATTTCAATTTTGATAATTCAATTTTGGTTTTTACAAAAGTCATTGGACAATGTTCTTTTGTGATATCTAATTTGTAGTTTGCCATTTTCTTAAATTATTAGTTGCCCCGTATGGGCGATATTTACTTCGTGTTATTTTCCCTTCGGGCGTTATTAATTGTTTTTTGTGCTTCGCACGTTATTCATTTCATGTTTTTTGGTTTTCAGATAATAATGCCCGAAGGGCTAATAACTATCAATAACGGCATAGCTGAATAACTATCAATAACAGCGTAGCTGAACAACGCCTACGGCAAATAAGTTTAAATAAAAAGTGTTTGTCCTCCATCTGCAATTTTCAGGAAGGAAGCTACTCCGATCACGTCCTTTACTTCGGGAATTAAATCAGATTTTTGAATGCCGAGAATGTGCATTGCCATTTCACAGGCATAAAAATTAATTCCAAGCACTTTGGCTGCTTCAACCAGTTCTTCAAGTGTTGCCACATTGTTTTTACGCATCAGGTAACGGAAAATTTTAGGACTAATACCGCCAAAGTTTAAGCGACTTACCGGAGCACTTTTGAGTCCGCCCATAAATAAGCCAAACACTTTAGGTAAAAATCCTTTACCCACCGGACTGCGTCCTTGTTTAATTTTAATACCATCCAAGCCCCAAAAGGTAAAGAATAAGTTTACTTCGTAACCCACTGCTGCAGCGCCGGTGGCTAAAGTAAAAACTGCTACCAGTTTATCAAAATCACCGCTAAAGCCAATTAATGAAAGCTTTTTGGTGCTTGGATCAAGTTTTATTTCTGTTGTTGCCATAATTTAGTTATTTTTATTTTTACGGTGACTTTCAATATCACAGACTGCCTGTTCGTAATCAACCAGTCCTGTTACAGTTGGGTGACTGCCGCAAACCGGACAATTATTGTTTGGTTTTGATTTGATAGTTCTGAATTCCATTGTTTTGGCATTGAAAGTCAGCAAACGATTGGTCAGCAAATCACCGACACCGGTCAGATATTTCAAAACTTCTGCCGCCTGAATGGTTCCCAACATACCGGCTATCGCACCCAATACACCTGCTTGTGAACAGGTTGGAACGGCATTGGGTGGTGGTGGTGAATGGAACAAACAACGATAACAAGCCGAACCCGGCACATAAGTGAGCGTTTGTCCATCGAATCGCAGAATACCACCGTGCGAAAACGGTTTTTTTGCAATGACGCAGGCATCATTTATCAGAAATTTAACCGGAAAATTATCCGTTCCATCCACTACAAAATCATAGTCCCGGATAATTCTTTCAGCATTTTCAGCAGTAAGCAATTCCTGATACGTAATCACGTTTACATCCGGATTAATCAGTTTGATTTTCTCCTTAGCCGAAATAACTTTGGGTTTGTTTACATCGGGTGTAAAATGTATAATCTGCCTTTGTAAGTTGCTTAAATCGACCACATCACCATCAATAATACCGATGGTGCCAACACCTGCAGCAGCCAGATACATGGCTATCGGTGCACCAAGTCCACCAGCACCTACTATCAGCACTTTGCCCTTATTTATCTTTTCCTGTCCCTCCACCCCTACATCTTGCAGTAGAATATGGCGACTATAGCGTTGAATTTGATCTTCTGAGAAATCCATGATTCTGACCCCTAACCCCTAAAGGGGAATTTAGTTAGTTATATTTTATTTGTTTTTTAACGGCAAAGTCTTAAAGCCCCTTTAGGAGTTTGGGGTCTTGAACCTCCACCCATAAAATAAAGAAAATCCAATTCGTCAGCATCCGAAACTTGTGTGCTGTCATAGTCTTCACGGTTTATAAACTCACCGTTTAGTTGAATGGAAACCATTTCAGGTTGAGCTACATTGTTCAATTTAATCAACTCTGTGACTGATATAGGAGTTTCTACTTCCTGAGCTTTCCCGTTTACTGATATTTTACTCATACTGTTATTTATGTATCGATTTATTATTTTAAACATGCTACTTAATCGATATGCAAAGGTCGGTATTGATTATAAATACCCAAATACCATTATTCGGGCATTTTTTATACCCTGATGATGGTAGTTAAATCACTTTAATTCAGCGGTTGATTTTAAACAATCGTTTGTAACTTTGCATTTCATTTCTATATTCCCTATTTCAATTAAAACAATGCGTATAATCCGTCAATCAATTCTGGCCTTTCTATCTGTTTTTCTACCCTTTTCAATCAGTTATTCTCAATCCTCTTTAAAAGGGAAAATAAGCTCAACATCAGGTGAACCCATTGTTGGAGGTATTATCTATTTTCCGGAATTAGGTACCGGAACTGTTAGTGATCTGAATGGAAACTACAGTATTTCTAAACTTCCGAAACACAAACTGAATGTTGAGATAAGTTCCATTAACTTCAAAAAGATAGATGAAACAATCGACCTGGCTGTTGTGCAACTCAAAGACTTTGTTTTGGAAGAGTCGGTAACCGAAATAACCGAGGTGTTAGTTCATGGTCACACAAACTTATTGAAAATGATCCAAACACCCACACCGGTGACCCTTGTTACCCTAACTGATTTACTACAAAAATCGTCGACCAATATTATTGATGCCCTTGCCTCGCAACCCGGAGTTTCGCAAGTTAGCACCGGTAGTGGTATTTCCAAACCTGTGATTAGGGGATTAGGCTATAATCGGGTGGTAGTAGTGAATGATGAAGTCAGGCAGGAAGGCCAACAATGGGGCGATGAACATGGAATTGAAATTGACGAAGCCGCCGTTTACAGTGCTGAAATTCTGAAAGGTCCTGCCAGTCTGCTTTATGGATCGGATGCTATGGCCGGTGTAATCAGTTTTTTCTCTGCTCCTGCTCTTCCTGAGGCTAAAATGAAATTAAATCTGATGGCCGATTATCAGACAAATAATGGTCTGATTGCCTATTCTGCTGATTTTGCCGGACATAAAAAAGATCTGATTTGGGATGTACGTTACAGCAACAAACAGGCTCATGCCTACCAAAACCGATACGACGGCTATGTGTATAATTCAGGATTCAGCGAGAATGCCATTTCGGGATTGGTTGGGCTTAATAAATCCTGGGGATATTCTCATCTTAACCTGAGTGCCTATCAACTTATTCCAGGCATGGTGGAAGGTAACCGGGATAGTCTGACGGGCCATTTCACGAAACCCTTGAATGTGAATGGGATAACGGCAGAAGCAATCGCCACAGCAAGCGATTTTCTTTCATATAATCGACCGTTTCCCTATCAGCTAGTAAATCATTACAAAGCGGTGTGGAATAACAATATTTTGATAGGTTCGGGAACATTGAAAACTACCCTCGGATATCAGCAAAACCGCCGGCAAGAATTTGGAGATGTACTGAAACCGAATGATTACGGACTCTATTTTCAGCTTCATACCGTCAATTATGATATTCATTATCTGCTTCCGCAAAACAATGATTTTAAAATTTCATTTGGAGTCAATGGAATGTATCAAAACTCGCTCAACCAGGGAACAGAATACCTGGTGCCTGAATACAGATTATTTGATATTGGGGGATTTGTGATAGCAAAAAAACATCTGGGAAGTGTCGATATCAGTGGAGGATTTCGGATTGATAATCGTTCCGAAACAGCTGACGCACTTTACCTGAAACTTTCAGGTGAGAAAACTACATTAACCGATCCAGGTGCCACAGAACGTTTTGCGGGCTTTGCAACCAACTTCCCCGGCTTTAGTGGAAGTATCGGAGCAAGTTATCAACTGGATGAAAACTGGAACACAAAACTGAATTTTTCCAAAGGATTTCGGGCGCCGTCGATCAACGAACTTAGTTCCAATGGGGTTCATGAAGGAACGATCCGTTACGAGCAGGGGAATCTGACACTCAAACCGGAAAGCAGTCTGCAAATTGATTATGAGTTGGGATTTGAAAGCGAACACATTAGCTCCAAACTGAATTTATTTATTAATTCAATCGATAATTATATATTTTCCAGTAAGTTAGCAGGGGAAAATGGCAACGATTCCATTATCGGAAATTTTCCGGTTTTTAAATTCACATCGGGTAATGCCCGTATTATGGGTGGCGAATTCAGTATCGATATCCACCCGCATCCGCTCGATTGGCTTCATTTCGAAAATAGTTTTTCGTATGTCAACTCACAATTAGCCAATCAACCCGACTCTAGTCGCTATCTGCCCTTGACTCCTGCTCCCAAATGGAAATCGACCTTGCGTGTGGATATGCACAACAACTATAAGAATCTGAAAAACCTGTACTTTTTGCTGGAAATGGAAAAATATTTCAGGCAGGATAATATCTATTCAGCTTACCATACCGAAACAGCAACCCCGACATATACCTTACTGAACGCAAGTGTTGGAACGGATGTAATGCTAAATAAACATACTCTTTTCTCAATCTATATCAATGGTTCCAATCTCACTGACGAAGTATATCAAAGCCATCTCAGTCGCCTGAAGTATGCCCCGGAAAATTACCTCAACGGACGAACCGGAGTCTATAATATGGGACGCAATGTAAGTGTGAAAGTAATTGTACCTGTGGATTTTTAAAAGAGATTATATAAGTTGGAATAATCGTTCTATAAAAACAGTTAAACGCAAAGGACGCAAAGACAAAAACTTAAAAGTTTTTCTTTGCGGCTTTATAACATAGCGTATTTGCGTTCCACATACTATTTTATTCAACTAAATAAACTTATATAAACTCTAATACTTATTTCGTTTTGAAAATTGATTTGATTGACTTTTAATTTGAATGAGATTTCTTAAAGTGCTAAATCATTCTTCACAAAAATAAATTTTTGTTTGTTCTAGTAATTTGCTTTCAAAAATACAACCATTGTAGCAATCAACAGCCAAATTTTAAGATTACATCCTATCCGAGTTTTTCAGCATATCAGCTCGTTTTTCGATAAAAAATAGTATTTTTGTAAGTCAAAAGACAATAGAACCCATATTTTGAAGTTTTTAATATCAGTCTTGCAAAAATCCGGGTAAATCAACATTATACTTTACAGCCAAAATCGTTTGAAAAAGAATTCCAACCATATTATTTGCCTGCTTATTCTGATAACTATTATCAGCGGATGTTCCACGAAAAAAAACACCTGGATGTCACGCAATTATCAGGCTTTGAACACGCGTTATAATGTCTATTTCAACGGAATGAACAGCTATACCGAAGGTGTCAAAAATATTCAGAGAGCGAATAAAGAAGACTATTCCATGGTAATTCCGATGTATCCGATAAGTCATCATTCCAATACCAATTCGGCTTCTTCGAATATGGATCTGACTATTGAAAAATGCAGGAAAGCCATCAAGTTACATTCCATAAAAATAAAACCTGAAAAAGATTACAAAAAAGCCAATCTGCCCGAATACAAACTCTGGTACAATCAGCAGGAATTTAATCCGGCTCTCAATGAGGCCTGGCTACTGCTTGGAAAAGCCGAATTTCATAAAGGCGATTTTCTGGGTTCGGTGGGAACATTTTCGTATATCGTACGGCATTATACCACCGATAAAAACATTGAAGCAACTTGTCAGTTGTGGATAGCACGGGCTTATGGCGAAATGGGCTGGATTTACGAAGCGGAACAGGTTTTATCGAAGATTAATCAAAACAATTTAAAAGGCTCAAATACAACACTTTTCGCTTCGGTTAATGCCGATTTATTACTAAAAAAACATCTTTACAAGGAAGCTATTCCGTTCCTGGAACTGGCACTTACAAAAGAAACAAACAATCTTCAAAAGCAACGGTTTTCATATATTTTGGCACAGCTCTACCATTTGAATGGCGATGATAAAGCAGCTTTTACGGCTTATTCAAAGGTTATTAAATCAAATCCGCCTTACGAAATGGATTTCAATGCACGAATTAGTCGCGCTCAACTGAACCAGGGAAATATTACAAGTATCCGGAAAGAATTAAAATCAATGCTGAGCAACCGCAGTAATAAAGAGTATTTGGATCAATTGTATTATGCCCTGGGAAACACCTATTTACATCACAACGATACAGCAAAGGCCATTGAGAATTTTAAACTTTCGGCTGAAAAAAGTACCCGCAAAGGAATTGATAAAGCCGTTACCTTGATTACTCTTGGCGATATATACTATAAAAAGTCAAATTATGTGTTGGCTCAACCTTGTTACGACGAAGCCGGAAAAATCATTACGAACGAACACGATGACTATGCCCGGGTTACCCGTCGGGGTGAGATGTTGAGCGAACTGGTCACTCAAAATGATATCGTTGTTTTGCAGGACAGTCTTCAGCGATTAGCCGCAATGCCCGAGACCAAACGGATAGACGTGGTAAATAAAATTATTCAGAAACTGATTGCTGACGAAAAAGCGGCCGCTGAAAAGGTTCAGAAAGATAAACAGATAGCAAACTTTAATCTGGAAGATGAAATGTCGATGCCGCCAATCGGAATGAATCCTCCCGGATCGGTAGGCGATTGGTATTTCTATAACGTGGACCTAATGCGAAAAGGGGAAACGGAGTTTATCAAGAAATGGGGAACCCGTAAACTGGAAGATAACTGGCGTAGAACCAATAAATCAGCTTCGCTTTTTTCGGAAGAAAATGCTGTTGCTAAAGTTGCTAAAGATTCGACCGATACAATTTCAAAGTCGGCAAATGCGACGATGGACAATAAAAAACCAGAATTTTATCTTCGTCAAATACCTGTTACGGCAGCTCAGATTGCAAAGTCAACTGCTGAAATTGGGGTTGCATTGTTTAATATGGGGCAAATTTATAAAGATAAAATTGCCGACACACCCAAGGGAATCAGTACATTCAACGAATTTATCCGCAGATTTCCAAATGATGAACGCGTTGCCGACGCTTATTTTAATATTTATTTAATGCAAACCCGTGAAGGAAATCAAACGGAAGCAAATTTTTACAGGACTAAATTGATAACTGAATTTCCAAACTCGAAATACAAAAAAATACTTTCGCAAAGTAATTATACTGAACGATTGGAAAAAATGTATCACGAGCAGGATTCCCTTTATAGTCTGACATACAAGGCTTACAACGAAAGTAATTTCGAGAAGGTTTTCAAACACGTGGCGTATATCAGGCAGAATTATCCATTATCAACCTTAATGCCTAAATTCTTGTTTTTAAACGCATTAAGTATTGGAAAAAAGGAAACCCCCGACAAGTTTAAAGTTGCACTCGACAGCCTGGTGTTGACTTACCCTCAAAGCGATGTAAGTGCCATGGCAAAAGATATTCTGGCATTAATTAATCAAGGTCAGGAAGCCAAAACCGGTACTTCAAGTGGTTCATTACTTTCGCGCAGGGAAGAAAAAACGAAGGAAGAAATAAATGAGATTTCGCCTCAACAATTTTCGACAGAAAAAGAGACCAAACACAGATTGCTGTTAATCAGCACACTGAATAAGGAAAATATGAATAAATTGCTTTATAATATTGCAGCTTTCAATTTTTCGAGTTTTATGATTAAAGACTTTGACCTGGTAATTTCAAAATTAGACAGTACTCAAAGCGTATTATCTGTTACCAATTTTGAATCCTACGATGAGGCAGTTTGGTATGTAAGTTCGCTTAAATCGGATGTTTCAATCAGCAAGTTGCTGACTGATTTCCAGGCCAAAAAAGTAATTATTTCGGAAGAAAATTATGCCTTGTTGAAAACCGGATTTAGTTTGAATGATTATCTTGCATTTCAGGCAAAGCCAAACCAACTTGTAAAGAAACCGCTAACAACAGTGGAAAATAAAACAATTAAAAAACCGGAAACAGTTTCAACAATCAAAGAAAATCCTATCAAACCTGGTGCTAAAGCTGAAGTTACAAAACCAGTTGAGAACTTGGCAGATAATAAAAAGCCGGAAAAACTGCTAATACCTCAACCAAGTAAACCGGCTGAGAAAGCTATTGCAAAAGTAGTTACTCCGCTGACAAAACCGATAGAAAAACCAATCGAGAAGCCAGCACAAACAGCTGTTGGTCAGGCAAAAAAAGATTCGGTTGTAAAACCAGAGAAAAAAACAATTCCGATTGTTGTAGAAGCTAAAAAAGAAGAAGTGCCGCTTTTCAAAGGATTATTTGCTTACAAAGCCGATGAAGCTCATTTTATAGCCATTTATGTAATTTCGGGAACAATAGATTTTACGAAAACAAAAGCCGCTATAGATGCCTATAACATTCAAAATTATGGTGTTATGAATCTGAAAGTTTCATTGGAAACAGTAGCTAAAATTCAGGTTATTATTATCGGAAGCCTTACGAATGCTCAGCTCGCTAAATCGTATTTGTTGAGATTGGTAAAAGAAAAAGGTATTTTTGACAGCTTGAAAGGTGCCAATTACCGAAACTTACTGGGTTCACAAAAGAACCTGAATGTTTTGATGCAGCAAAATGCATTGAATCAGTATTTTGATTTTATGCAGGAATATTATTTGAAATAGAAGCCCCTAAATCCCCCAAAGAAGACTTTTGGATTTTTGAGACTTTGATTTTTACACCAACTAAAAACAAGTTCCCCTTGGGGGATTAAGAGGCAACTAATTATGAAAAAAGACCGCATACTTTGGGCTGACGATGAAATTGATTTGTTAAGGCCTTACATTCTGTTTCTGGAAGAAAAAGGATATGAAGTGCTAACTGTCACGAACGGGAAAGATGCCGTTGAACTTTGTCAGAAAGAATCTTTCGACATTATTTTTTTGGATGAAAATATGCCGGGTTTGAGTGGATTGGAGACCTTAGCTTTGATTAAAGAAATTGATCAGGATGTGCCGCTGGTAATGATTACCAAGAGTGAGGAAGAGAATATTATGAATATGGCAATTGGCAATAAAATAGCTGATTACCTGACTAAGCCTGTAAATCCAAGCCAGATATTACTGACTTTGAAAAAGAATATTCACAAAAAGGAAATTGTTACCGAACATACTACTTCATCCTATCAATCGCAATTTGGTCGAATCGGTATGCAGATTAACGACTCGTTGACCTACGAAGACTGGGTAGAAGTATATAAAAAGCTCGTTTACTGGGAATTGGAATTGGCCGAAGCTGACAATGGGATGGATGAAATGCTTCAGATGCAAAAAACGGATGCTAATAATACCTTCACCAAGTTTATCCGAAAAAACTACGAAAACTGGTTTAGCGCACCTGAAAAAAGGCCTTTGATGAGCCCTGATTTATTCAAAACCAAAGTTTTTCCACTTTTGGATAAAGGAGAAAAAGTATTCTTTGTATTGGTCGATAATTTCCGTTACGATCAATGGAAAGTTATTCGCGATCTGATGAGTGAATTTTTTCAGTTCAACGAAGAAGATTTGTATTGTGGAATTTTGCCCACGGCTACGCAATATGCCCGAAATGCCATTTTTTCAGGACTTATGCCCTTGCAAATTCAACAAATGTTCCCCGATTTATGGGTTGAAGAAGAGGAAGAAGATGGTAAAAACCTAAACGAAAAAGATTTATTACAAACCATGTTTACCCGTTATCGTAAAAACTATACATTCTCATATACTAAAATTAACGATTCCAGTTCGTGTGAGCGACTTATTGACCAACTACCGCGCATCGACAGTAACCAATTAAACGTAGTTGTACTGAATTTTATCGATATGCTATCACATGCCCGAACAGAATCAAAGATGATGCGCGAACTGGCCAATGATGCTGAAGCATACCGTTCACTTACATTGTCATGGTTCAGACATTCACCCACTTACGAACTATTTAAAGCCATTGCGCAACGTGGATATAAAGTAATTTTCACGACCGACCATGGAACTATTCAGGTGAACAATGCCATAAAAGTGGTCGGTGACCGGAATACAAACGTGAATCTTCGGTATAAAGTAGGGAAAAATCTTAGTTACAATAAAAAAGAAGTTTTTGAAATTCTGCAACCATCAAAAGTTGGTTTGCCAAGTCCCAATGTAAGTTCAGCTTATATTTTTGCTTATAACGACAACTTCTTCGCGTATCCAAACAATTACAATCATTATGTGAGCTATTATAAAAATACATTTCAACACGGTGGAATCTCATTGGAAGAAATGCTGATACCACTAATTGTGATGCAACCAAAGTAAGAGCCCACTAAATCCCCCGATGGGGGACTTAAATATTAGTATTTAAAATTTAAACTAATGGATAATAAGTCTAGTAAGTCTTTAAGCCCCCTTCGGGAGTTTGGGGCCTTTACCAATGTAAAAGATCTCGGCAATTTACAGGAAGCTGTAAAAGAGGCACTTGAAATAAAGAAAAACCGTTATGCCTACAAACATATAGGTGAAAATAAAACCTTGTTGATGGTGTTTTTCAATTCCAGTCTGCGTACCCGTTTGAGTACACAAAAAGCAGGAATGAATCTGGGAATGAACACGATGGTTCTCGACATTAATTCAGGCGCATGGAAGCTTGAAACGGAACGTGGTGTGATTATGGACGGCGATAAACCCGAACATATTCTGGAAGCTATTCCGGTTATGGCAAGCTACTGCGACGTGATTGGCGTTCGCGCATTCGCCGGATTGGAAAATAAATCGTTTGATTATCAGGAAACTATTATCAATCAGTTTATACAATACTCAGGCAAACCTGTTTTCAGCATGGAAGCAGCTACAGGGCACCCATTACAGGCTTTTGCCGACTTAATTACGATAGAAGAGTATAAAAAAACTGCCCGCCCAAAGGTGGTACTGACCTGGGCACCACATCCAAAAGCGCTACCACAAGCTGTTCCAAATTCATTTTCTGATTTTATGAACGAGGCTGATGTAGATTTTGTAATTACTCATCCCGAAGGCTATGAACTTGCTCCTCAGTTTGTTCGTGGAGCGCGTGTGGAATATAACCAGCTAAAAGCTTTCGAAGGAGCTGATTTTATCTATGCCAAAAACTGGTCAGCATTTCAAGATCCAAATTATGGGAAAATACTAAGCACAGACCGTTCCTGGACTGTAAGTGACAGACAGATGGCGGTTACAAATAATGCTTATTTTATGCATTGCTTGCCGGTACGTCGCAATATGATTGTCACCGACGAAGTGATTGAGAGTGCTCAATCCATTGTAATACCGGAAGCTGCCAACCGTGAAATTTCGGCTCAAGTTGTAATTAAACGATTATTAGAAAACATATAAAACATGAATTTAGAACAAGTTACAGCATCTATTCGGAACGTGCCTGATTTCCCGAAACCCGGAATTTTATTCAAAGATATAACCACAGCGATGAAAGACGCTAAAGTCTTGAAATTCATCGCTGACGAACTATATGAAAATTACAAAGACAATGGAATCACTAAAGTTGTCGGGGTTGAAAGCCGTGGTTTTGTACTTGGAAGTATTTTAGCCTATAAACTCGGTGCCGGTTTTGTGCTTTTGCGTAAACCAGGAAAATTACCCTCTGAAACCTATAAAATAGAATACGAACTGGAATACGGAACGGATTCATTGGAGATTCATAAAGACTCAATCGATGAAAATGATGTCGTTCTACTTCACGACGATTTGCTGGCTACGGGTGGAAGTGCCAATGCCGCATTGGAATTGTTAAGCAATTTTACACATAATGGAATCTATATCAGCTTTTTGATAGAACTGGAATTTTTAAATGGACGAGAACGTTTACAAGGAGCAAAAGATATTCACTCGTTGATTCAATTTTAAAATAAACTACTAAGCCACTTAGTCCACAAAGTTACATATAGATTTTTCTTTTATTGTAATTCCAGACTTAGTGATTCTTCGTGATCTTAGTGCCTAAGTGATCAAAAATGGAAAAACTTACAGTTGTAAAAGTCGGCGGAAAAATAGTTGAGGAGCCCGGAAGTCTTAAACAATTACTATCCGATTTTTCAAAAATTGATGGATATAAAGTGCTTGTTCACGGTGGAGGGCGCTCTGCAACTAGTATTGCGGCCAAACTGGGTATTGAAAGTAAGATGCTAAACGGACGTCGAATTACCGACGAAGAAATGCTGAAGGTCGTAACTATGGTTTATGGCGGATTGGTAAATAAGAAAATTGTTGCCGGCTTACAAGCCATAAACATAAATGCATTGGGGTTAACTGGTGCTGATATGAATTATATGCGATCCGTAAAACGTCCGGTAAAAGATGTGGATTACGGATTTGTTGGTGATGTGAAAGAAGTTAATGCCAGTATCTTAGTAGATCTTATAACAAAAGGAATTGTTCCTGTTTTGGCACCGCTTACACATGATAAAGCTGGAAGTTTATTGAATACTAATGCAGATACTATTGCAGGAGAAGCAGCTAAAGCACTGGCAAAGTATTTCGATGTAACCTTGATGTTTTGTTTTGAGAAAAAAGGGGTACTGCTA